>NZ_JBIVHT010000004.1:693-499414 GCF_044749325.1 Pseudomonas sp. NPDC089428 | reverse complement strand
TTGATGCCCTCGGGGCTTTCGTAGCCGTAGGCAAGGCCGCCGATGGTGGTGGCCTCGCCGATGCCTTCGACGCCGTCGCTGCAGCGCAGGCGCAGCACCACCAGGGTTTGCTGCTGCATGGTGTGCATCGCCAGCTTGTGCGGGCGGATGGTTGGCAGGTCGACAATGATTGCGTCCAGCCGTTCGATGATCGGGCTTGTCATGCAAAAGCTCCAGTTCAGTCAGTAGAAGAGTCAAGCCGTCGCCACTTGCGCCTGGCGCCGGCCGCTGGCCAGGTGCACGGCCATGGCCAGCGCGGCGATCGCACCGGGGATGGCGAAGGCGATGAAATTGAGTTGCAGCGGCAGGTTGATGCCCATCAGCGCACCGCCGAGCAGCGGGCCGACGATGGCGCCGTTACGGCCTATTCCGGAGGCCCAGCCAAGGCCGGTGGAACGCACCGACAGGCCGTAGAGCTGGGCAGCACCGGCATACAGCAGGATCTGCGTACCGATGGTGGTGGCCCCGGCGATGAAGATCAGCAGGTAGAGAATGGGCATCGGGCTGTTGACGCCGAGCAGGCTGATCGACAGCGCCGCCGCGATGAAGAAGGCCACCTTGACCTTGACCAGGTTGTAGCGATCACCCAGCCAGCCGCCGAGAATTGCCCCGGCCATGCCGCCGAAGTTCAACGCCAGCAGGAACGACAGGCTCGACCCCAGGCTGTAGCCCGCGTTGGCCATCAGCTTTGGCAGCCATGAACTCAAGGCGTAGACCATCAGCAGGCAGCAGAAGAACGCCAGCCACAGGGCCAGGGTGCGGATCGCCAAGCCATTGCGGAACAATTCCAGCACCGAGGTGCCGCCACCTTTGCGATCGGTTGCCTGCAGCAGGTCGTCCGCTTGCACATCGCAGCCTGGGTCCAGGCGCTTGAGCAACTTGCGGGCGTCACCGGTCCGTCCCTGTCGCACCAGAAAGCCAATGGACTCTGGCAGGTAATAAAGGATGACCGGCAACAGCAGCAGCGGTACCGCCGCGGCAAAGAACATCGATTCCCAGCCAAAACGCGGCAGCATGAAGATACCGACACCTGCCGAGAGCATGCCGCCCAGGGAATAGCCGCTGAACATGATCGCCACCAGCGTGCTGCGCAGGCGTTTGGGTGCGTATTCGTTCATCAGCGCCACGGCATTGGGCATCAGGCCGCCGCAGCCGAGGCCGGCGATGAAGCGGTAGATGCCGAACTCACCGGGGCTGCTGGCAAAGCCGTTGAGGATGGTCGCCCCGGAGAACAAGGCGAAACAGATGGCGATCCCTTTCTTGCGCCCGATGCGATCGGCCAGGCTGCCGAACGCCAGGGCGCCGAACATCATGCCAAACAGCGCGTAGCTGCCCAGTGCGCCGGCCTGCAACGGGGTCAGGCCCCACTCTTTCATGATCACCGGCAGCACCACGCCGTAGATGAACAGGTCGTAGCCGTCGAATATCAACAGCAGGCCGCACAGGGCCATGATCAGCCAGTGAAAGGACGTGAAGCGGGCGTTGTCGATGATCGGGTGTACGTCAAGGGTTCGCATGGCATCTGTCTCTCTTGTTGTTGTTTTGGAGGAACGCTTTGCCTGGGGGCTTTGCATGGCGAGGGTTCAGCCGAGATCACCGCCCCCCACCGGCAAGGTCACGCCGGTGATGTAGGAGGCCTCGTCGGACGCCAGGAAGAGGATGGCGCCGACCTGCTCGTCGATGCTGCCGTAGCGGTGCATCAGGCTGCTCTGCAGGGTCTGGTCGACGATCTGCTGGTACCAGGCCTTGTCCTGCTCGCTCTGCTCGCTGTTGTTGCGCGGTACCCGGCGCGGTGGCGCCTCGGTGCCGCCGGGGGCGGTGGCGTTGACGCGGATGCCGCGGCCAGCGGTTTCGAAGGCCAGGCACGCGGTGAGTGCGTTGACCCCGCCCTTGGCCGCGCCGTAGGGCACGCGGTTGACGCCACGGGTAGCAATCGACGAGACGTTGACGATGGCGCCACTGCCGCGTTCGAGCATGTACGGCAGCGCGGCATGGCAGCACCACAGGGTCGGGAACAGCGAGCGGCGCACTTCGGCCTCGATCTGCTCCACTTCATAGTGCTCGAAGGGCTTGGCCCAGATGGTGCCGCCGACGTTGTTGACCAGGATGTCGAGGCGGCCGTAGGTTTCCACCGCCGTGGCCATGACCCGGGCGCAATCGGCATGCAGTTCAAGGTCGGCGGTGAGGGTCAGCATGCCCTCCCCGGCCAGCTCGTGGACCAGCTCGGAACGGTCCACCGCCACCACCTGCGCGCCTTCGGCCTTGAGCCGCCAGCACACGCCACGGCCAATGCCCTGGGCGGCGCCGGTGACCAGGGCAACCTTGCCTTGGAATCTGTTGTTCATAATCGATCTCCGCTTCTGCGCTTGGCCTTGTGGGAGCGGGTTCACCCGCGAATGCGGCCGACCGGACATCACGGCCGAACCTGCTGACCTCTTCGCGGGTAAACCTGCTGCCACAGGGTGGGCATATGGCTTCGGAATAAAAGGAGGCCACCGTCACCCGCACGATGCCGGCAGCCCCGAGGAAACTCAGGCCGCAGCCGCCGCGAACTTCTCGTAGTAGAAGTTCGCCGGGGTGATGCCCTGCTCGCGGATGTACTGGCTCACCGCCTCGACCATCGGTGGCGGGCCGCACAGGTACACATCGACATCGCCGTCATTGAGGTGCTGCGGCGCGATGTGCTGGGTCACGTAGCCCTTCTGCGGGTACTGGCTGTCGGGGTTGGCCACGCAGGCGCTGAAGGTGAAGTTGGGGATGCACGCGGCCAGTGCCTGCAGGCGGTCCAGCTCGACCAGGTCGAAATCGTTGGTGACCCCGTAGATCAGGTGCAGTGGGTGCTCGCTGCCCTGCTCGGCGATCTTCTCCAGCATCGCCGTGAACGGCGCCAGCCCGGTACCCCCGGCCAGCAGCAACAGCGGGCGCTGGATCGGCCGCAGGTAGAAGCTGCCCAGCGGGCCGGCCAGGCTCATGCTGTCGCCGGCCTTGGCCAGGCTGGTGAGGAAGCTGCTCATCAGGCCGCCCGGCACATTGCGGATCAGGAAGCTGACCTCGCCGTCCTTCTGCAGCGAGCTGAAGGAATAGGCGCGGCTCTGGTCGCTGCCCGGCACCTTGAGGTTGACGTATTGCCCCGGCAGGAACGCCAGGCGGCTCAATGCCTCGCCCTTGATCGACAAGGCGATGGTGCTGGCCGACAGCTGGCGCACATCGCTGATGGCCGCTTCGAAACTGGCCTGTTCGGTCTTGCACAGCTGCGACGAAGCCGGTATGCGCACCACGCAATCGCTTTCGGCGCGCATCTGGCAGGTCAGCACGTAGCCCTCGGCGATTTCGTCTGCGCTCAGGGCGTCTTCGATGAAGTTGTCGCCCAGGTCGTAACGCCCGGATTCGGCCTTGCACTTGCAGGTGCCGCAGGCGCCGTCACGGCAGTCCAGCGGGATGTTGATGCCCTGGCGGTAGGCGGCGTCGGCCACGGTCTCATGGCCGCTGGCCTCGATGAAGCGGGTGACCCCGTCTTCGAAATTAAGTGCGATCTGGAAGCTCATGTTGCACCTCGCGGGCGAGCCTGGCCGCGGCGCGCCAGTTGGCACACCGAGTGGCTCGCGTTACCTCGTATCAGATGTGGTAGATGTCGATGACCTGACGCACGTAGTCGTTCTTCAGCACCACCTTCTTGGCCTTGATCAGCGGCTGCTCGCCGCGCAGGTCGAGGGTGTAGAAGCTGGTACCGAAGTAGCTGTCGGTGGTCTTGTAGCGAAAGCTCAAGGTGTGCCAGTTGAAGCGCACCTGGCAGCTGCCTTCGCCCTGCTCGACAATCTCGATGTTGCTGATGTTGTGCGAGGTGCGGGTGTCCGGCACGGTCGCACTGGAGCGCTCGGTCTTGATGCGGAACACGCGGTCTTCGAGGCCGCCACGGTTGCCGTACCAGATCAGCGAGATTTCGCTCTGTGGGTCTTCGGTCAGGGTGTCGTCATCGTCCCAGGACGGCATCCAGAAGGTTGCGTCGCTGGCGTACAGTTCCAGCCACTGGTCCCACTGGGCATCGTCCAGGTAGCGCGCCTCGCGGTAGAGGAAGTCGCGCACGGTGTCATGCAGGCTCATTGCACGGCCTCCACGGGGATCAGTTGCTGTTCCTGTTCGAGGGCTTTGATCATGGTGTCCTGCCAGTACTTGTGCTGCAGCACGAACAAGCCTTCGTCCTCGGTGCGCACGCCCGACAGCAGCGGCTTGAGTTCGATTTCCTTCGCGGCCTCATCGGCGCCTTCGACCCAGTGCTGCGCGCCACGGGACATGTCGTTCCAGCCGGTGCCGCCGCCGTAGCCGGTCTGGCACGAACGGAACTCTTCCAGGTCATCCGGGGTGGCCATGCCACTGACGTTGAAGAAGTCTTCGTACTGGCGGATGCGCTTGGCCCGGGCATCGGCACTCTCGCCCTTCGGCGCGATGCAGTAGATGGTGATTTCGGTCTTGTTCACCGAAATCGGCCGGGCGATGCGGATCTGCGAGCTGAATTGGTCCATCAGGTAGACGTTGGGGTACAGGCACAGGTTGCGCGAGTTTTCGATCATCCAGTCGGCGCGGGCCTGGCCGAAGTCGGCGGCCAGCTGGTCGCGGCGCTCGAAGGCCGGGCGGTCTTCGGGGTTGGCCCAACGGGTCCACAGCAGCAGGTGGCCGTGGTCGAAGGAATAGAAGCCCCCTCCCTGCTTGGCCCAGGCGCCGGCGCTCATGGTCTTGATCTCGTCACCCGCTTCGCGCTGCTTGCGCTGGTTCTGGGTGGCGGCGTAGTTCCAGTGCACGGAGCTGACGTGGTAGCCGTCGGCGCCGTTCTCGGCGGTGAGTTTCCAGTTGCCCTCGTAGATGTACGAGCTGGCACCGCGCAGTACCTCCAGGCCTTCGGGGGACTGGTCGACGATCATGTCGATGATCTTCGCCGACTCGCCGAGGTGCTCGACCAGCGGCTTGACGCCGGCATTCAGGCTGCCGAACAGGAAGCCACGGTACGACTCGAAACGGGCGACCTTGGTCAGGTCGTGGGAGCCGTCGCAGTTGAAGCTGTCGGGGTAGCCGGCATTGCTCGGGTCTTTGACCTTGAGCAGCTTGCCACTGTTGTTGAAGGTCCAACCGTGGAACGGGCAGGTGTAGCTGGCGCGGTTGCCGCGCTTGTGCCGGCACAGCATGGCGCCGCGGTGGCTGCAGGCATTGAGGAAGGCATTGAGCTCCCCGTCCTTGTTGCGCGCGATGAAGATCGGCTGGCGCCCCATGGTCAGGGTGAGGAAGTCGTTCTTTTCGGGGATCTGGCTTTCGTGGGCCAGGTAGATCCAGTTGCCCTCGAAGATGTGCTTCATCTCCAGGTCGAACAGGCGCGGGTCAGTGAACATCTCGCGTTTGCAGCGATAGACGCCGGTTTCACGGTCGTCCTCAAGCATGGCATTGAGGTAGTCGAATCCCAGGGACATGGCCAGGGTCTCCATTGTTATTGTTCAGACCGGGTCAGGTTAGGGGTTGCCCTGGGGCGGCAATATCCATCGCGTGCAGAGTGCTATCCGTTTTGTGCAACGGATAGGTAAAAGCTTCGACATTAAACTATCGCCTGCGGCAAGAAACCTGACATAACTGCCAGGCGACGGCACGTTACCCAAGTCGTCTAATTGGGCAATTGCTCTCTACATGAGTTTGCCCCTATGACGATGTACTCAACTACCAAGCTCAGCCTGTATGCCTGTGCTGCATTTCTTTCAGGCTGCCTGGCCCATCCCGCACCCGAGATGAGGCACCAAGCAGAAATGGCTCCAGCACTCCCTCCCACACAGCTGGTCACCCCCCAACACCCGTTACGCGGCCTGCAGCGCGTGCTTCTGGTGATCGGACATTGGGACAACGGCGAGACTACAGACCCGGATGTTCAGTGGTCGCAGCTTTTCGGTGAAGATCCAGAGTCTTTGAAAAGCTGGGTCAAGGCCAGCTCTGAGGGCCAGCTTGAATTGCAACCTGTAAGTGTACCGGCCTCCATCCGAGAAGCAGGCACAGCAGCCGCTGCTGGAAACGCTCAGATGCTCATAGCCAATTTTGGTAAGCGCCCGCCGGGTAACTGCGATTACTCAGACATGCTGAGCCGTGCTCGGGAGGCAGCAACCGAGGCAGGTATTCAGACGTCTGCCTATGACTTTCTGTTCGTTGCAGTGAAATGCCAAGGTGGAGCGCTGGCCGACGTTCCAGGCCGAACCATTGTCACTTTTGGCCAAGGTGGAAGCCCTCATGTCTGGCGACATGAGTTCGGCCATAACCTGGGCACGAGCCACCCAGGCATGTATTACGACTGCCCGCTGATCGAGGGGATCATCCAGGCGCCGGACCACTGCACCGTCAGAAGCACCTACGACCCCGGAGATCCAACGGGAGGTGGTATCACCTACTACCCGGCCGTTACACGAATGTTCGCTGACTGGCTTGATAAATCGCGCTTTGCTGCGCTGACTGGCACAGGGCTCTATCGCCTGGCAAATCTGGGAGACGCTGGACCTCAGCTTTACCTCTATCGCAAACCCAGCGACAAACGATTCATAACGTTCGAGTATCGTCGCGACGATGAAACCCCGGAAAAGAGCGGCATTTGGGTAAGGTATTCGGCAATCGGCGGGAGCATCAAATCAACCCTGCTCAACGCACGGCCCAAGGCAAACGCCAGGGACCAGGCAGCACCTCAATTTACAGCAGGCCAGTTGTTTGAAGACAAAGTGGCACAATTGAAGGTGAAGGTTTGCACAACGGATGACGCTGCAACGCTTGCTGTGGCGATGAATTCAGCTGAATTGCCTGCCTGCAATAAAATTGCAGCGCCCGCTCTGCTTACACCTGCGCCAGGCGGTATCAGCACGACTTACCCCGTGTTTTCCGGTACCGGTATCCCAGGAGCTGAAATCAAGGTGGTTAAGAGCCAAGCGCCAGAAACTGTAATCGCAACTACCCAGGTTGACGCTCATGGCAATTGGAGTGTCTTGCCGTACAGTGAACTCCCTCAAGGCGGGTATTCTGTATCTGTCCGACAGCACATTGAAGACGCGGCTTCCAGTTGGAGTCCGAATGTTGCATTTACCATCGAAAAGCTTGAAACAATCCCCCAGCCACAGATTGAAGCGCCTGCTGTCGATACCGAAACGGGGCTTTATCCAATCATTTCAGGAACAGCCTTACCGGGTGCCATGGTTCGTGTGACCAGATCCCACGATCCGGGCGGGGCGCTGGGCAAGGCACAAGCCAACGCAAATGGCGAGTGGGCAGTCCCTCTGACCCAGTCATTGCCCGAAGGCAATTACTCAGTGTCGGCGACCCAGACGTTGGCTAACATGCAATCGGCGTGGTCCGCAAATCGCAGGTTCAAGGTGATCGCCGCCATAGAAGCACCGCTGATCACAGAGCCGCAAGCCAATGCGCAAACAGGTAACAGGCCTTTGATTTCCGGCACTGCACTGCCAGGCGCCATCGTGACGGTCTATCGGTCGAACCAGCCTGGTACTGTCTTGGGCTCTGCGTCTGTCGACGCATCGGGTTACTGGTCGATTCGCGTGCTTGACGCGCTGCCTAGCGGTGATTATTCGATCAGTTCCAGGCAGAACGTGCGCGGTAATCTCTCGGCTTTCAGCCTCAATGTCAGGTTCAAGATCGTCGATGACATGAATTGAACGTGGGTGGGCATCCGCGCCGAACGGATGCCCATTGCGACATAATCAGCCTTATTGAATTTAGTCATTGAACACCACCAGCCCCCTGAAGTAAGCTCGGGCTCATTCACTGGAGAGCAACATGCCGAACCACACCCGCAACCACGCCAACCACACCGGTCGCACCCTGCGCCCTGTGCTGGCCGTTGCCGGCTGCCAGGCTGCTGCCAGCTATTACTTTGGGTATTGGTTTAGCCACTAGGCGCCGATACCCCCACGGCGCCCACCTTCGAGGGGCCGCCGAACATGAGAATACTCAAACCCCCGGTCGGCTCCCCGACCGGGGGTTTTGCTTTTCAGGCCATTGCACTTTTACCGATTCAAACCGAGGACAGATTCATGAACTACGCCACTTATTACTCCGCAAACACCTATGCCTGGCGATTTAGCCAATCCCGTTCGGGCCAGCCTGCCGCCTCCGATCGGTCCCTCTCCGGTGGCAATGCTGCAGACAATCAATCAACGAATAGTCGAACACCTCGATAGGGCCGACCGCGCGGGCCAGAACCCGCCGTCCGCCCAGGGAACATACGCCATGCAAGCCTCGAACCTCGCTCTGCCCCTGACCCAACCGCATGCTGCCAACACCACCGTCAGCCAGCGCCTGCCCAGCCCGCACCTGCTCAAGCAGCAGATGCCACTGTCCAGCGAACTCGCCCACCAGGTCCATAGCCACCGCCAGGCTATCCGCGCCATCCTCGAAGGCCGCGATGAGCGCCTGCTGGTAGTCGTTGGCCCCTGCTCGATCCACGACCCCCGCTCGGCCCTGGAATACGCCGACCGCCTGGCCGCCCTAAGCCGTGACGTCGCTGACAAACTGCTGCTGGTGATGCGCGCCTACGTGGAAAAACCCCGCACCACGGTGGGCTGGAAAGGCCTGGCCTACGACCCGCACCTGGACGGTAGCGACGACATGCATGCCGGCATCGCCCTGTCCCGTGGCTTGATGCTGAGCATGATCGAACGCGGCCTGCCGATCGCCACCGAGTTGCTGCAACCGATGGCCGCCGGCTACTTCGACGACCTGCTGGGCTGGGCGGCGATTGGCGCTCGCACCACCGAATCGCAGATTCACCGGGAAATGGTCAGTGGCCTGGAACTGCCGGTGGGCTTCAAGAATGGCACCGACGGCGGTATCGGCATCGCCTGTGACGCCATGCGCAGCGCCGCGGCGCCGCACCGCCATTTCGGCATGGATGCGCAGGGCTACCCGGCCATCATCGAAACCCTGGGCAACCCGGACACCCACCTGGTGCTGCGCGGCGGCCACAAAGGCCCGAACCATGATGCCAGCAGCATCGCCCAGGCCCGTCAGGGCTTGGCCAAGGCCGGCTTGCAGGCCCGCATCATGGTCGACTGCAGCCATGCCAACAGCGGCAAGGACCCTGCCCGCCAGCCAGCGGTATTCGAGGACGTGCTGGCCCAACGCCTGGCCGGTGACCGCTCGATTGTCGGGGTCATGCTCGAAGGCCACCTGTTCGACGGTTGCCAGGCCCTGGGCAAGGGCGCGCTGAAATACGGCGTGTCGATCACCGATGGCTGCCTGGGCTGGAGCGCGACCGAAGCCCTGCTGCGCGAGGCCGCTGCACGTATGTGAAGTGCCTACAGCAAGCCTGGCGAGACATGACCCGATCAAGTGCGCTAGGCTTGCCGTTTTCACCCCCCAAGGAGTAGTACCCATGGCACGCGCCACCGCCCGTCACATCCTCGTTGCCAGCGAAGAGAAGTGCAACGAACTCAAAGCCCAGATCGAAGCCGGTGCCGACTTCGCTGAAATCGCCAAGGCCAACTCCACCTGCCCGTCCAGCCGCCAGGGCGGTGACCTGGGCTCGTTCGGCCCAGGCCAGATGGTCAAGGAATTCGACACCGTGGTGTTCAGCGCCCCGGTCAACACCGTACAGGGCCCGGTGAAGACCCAGTTCGGCTACCACCTGCTGGAAGTGACCAGCCGCCAGGACTAAGTCATCGCATCCGATGATTATCCCTGTGGGAGCGGGCTTGCCCGCGAATAGGCCTGAGCCGTCAGCACGGTTGCCTGGGCGGACTTATTCGCGGGCAAGCCCGCTCCCACAGGTCCTTCTGGGGATCTGGATGCTGTGCATGGGCTGGCTGGCCCAGGCCGCACCTACTCACGCTTTGACTGTTTACGGCGAAGCCCCCCGCTACGGCGAAAGCTTCCGCCACTTCGACTACGTCAACGCCGACGCCCCCAAAGGTGGCCTGATGCGCCGCTCGGCCATCGAAATCGGCCAGTTCGACCATATTCTGCCGTACATCGACAAAGGCATCGGCGTCAGCGAAGTCGATGGCTGGCTGTACGCGCCCCTGGCGCAACGCTCGTTCGACGAGCCTTATAGCGTCTACGGCCTGATTGCCCGGCGCATGGAACGTGGCCCGGATGACGCCTGGCTACGCTTCGAGATCGACCCCAAGGCGACCTTCGCCGATGGCAAGCCGGTGCGCGCCGAAGATGTGCGCTTCAGCTTCGACAAGCTGATGGCCGAAGGCAGCCTCAAGTACCGCACCCAGTTCGCCGATGTCGCCGGGGTCACGGTCGAAGGCCCGCGGCAGGTACGCTTCGACTTCAAGCAGCCACACGGCCGTACCCTGGCCCTGGACCTGGCCAGCCTGCCGGTACTGCCCGAGCACGACTGGGCCAACCGCGACTTCGTCAACGGCGCCGGCTTCGACAAGCCGGTCGGCAGCGGCCCGTATCGCATTGAGCGCATCGACAACGGCCGCAGCATCACCTTCGAACGCGACCCGAACTGGTGGGCCAAGGACCTGCCGGTCAATCGCGGGCGCTACAACTTCGAACACATCCGCATCGAATACTTCGGCGACACCGAAGTGGCGCGCCAGGTGCTCAAGGGTGGCGGCTACGACTACAACCGCGAGTTTTCCGCCACCGCCTACACTCTGGGCTACAACGGCGCACAGCTGGACGATGGCCGCCTGCAGCGCGCTCACCTCGGCCCGGCCAAGCCGCAGGCGGCCCAGGGCTTCGTGTTCAACCTGGACAGGCCACAGTTCAAGGACCGCCGTGTGCGTCAGGCGCTGGCCATGCTCTGGGACTTCGAGTGGAGCAACCGGCAGATGATGCGCAACATGTACATCCGCCAGCAGAGCGTGTTCTCCAACACGGCATTGGCCGCCCGCGCGCTGCCGGATGCAGGCGAGCTCAAGCTGCTCGAACCGCTGCGCGGTCGGGTGCCGGACGAAGTCTTCAACCAAGTCTTCACCGCGCCGGTCACCGATGGCTCGGGCATCATCCGCCCGCAACAACTGCAGGCGCTGGCCTTGTTGCAACAGGCCGGCTGGCACCCCGATGGCGATCGCCTGGTCAATGCCCAGGGCGAGCCGCTGGCATTCACCTTCCTCAACGGCCAGTCCGGCATGGAGCGTTTGCTGCTGCCGTGGAAGCGCAACCTGGCACAGATCGGCATCACCTTGAACATCCGCAACGTCGACTCGGCGCAGTATGTGAACCGGCTGATGGCCCGCGACTACGACATGATCGTCACCGGCTATTCGGTCACCCTGTCGCCGGGCGCCGAGCTGTACAACTACTTTGGTTCGGCCGCCGCCAACGACCCAGGTTCGAACAACCTGATGGTGCTCAAGGACCCGGTGGTGGACCAGCTGATCGACGGCCTGGTACGCGCCGACACCCAGGCCGACATGCTGCACCACGCCCATGCCCTGGACCGGGTGCTGCAATGGAACTACTACTGGATCCCCAACTATTACCCGCCGGGCAGCTCGACGGTGTGGTGGAACCGCTTTGGCCTGCCGAAAACCCAGCCCGCCTATGACGAAGGCCTGGACAGCTGGTGGGAAATCAGCCCGACGGCGCTGACCAACGCGCAGATGGCCGAACGACAGAAGGCCAAGCCATGACCAGCTACATCCTGCGGCGCCTGCTGCTGATCATCCCGACCTTGCTGGCGATCCTGCTGGTCAACTTCGCCATCGTCCAGGCCGCCCCCGGTGGCCCGGTCGAGCAGGCCGTGGCGCGGTTGCAGGGCCTCGGCGGTGGCGCGCCCGGCTCGCGGGTAGAGGTGGTACACGGCGAATCCCGTGCCACCCGCGGCCTGGACCCGAAGCTGATCGAGGAGATCAAACGCCAGTACGGCTTCGACAAGACAGCGCCAGAGCGCCTGTGGCTGATGCTCGGCCAGTACGCCCGGCTGGACTTCGGCCAGAGTTTTTTCCGCGGCGCCAAGGTCACCGACCTGATCCTCGACAAGCTGCCGGTGACCCTGTCGCTGGGCTTCTGGGCCACGCTGATCACCTACCTGGTGTCGATCCCGCTGGGCATCCGCAAGGCGGTACGCCATGGCAGCCGCTTCGATGCCTGGAGCAGCGCGCTGATCGTGGTCGGCTATGCCCTGCCCTCGTTCCTGTTCGCCTTGCTGCTGATCGTATTGTTCGCCGGTGGCACTTCGCTGAACTGGTTCCCGGTACGTGGCCTGGTCTCGGACGACTTCGACCAGCTCAGCCTGCTGGGCAAGGTCGCCGACTACTTCTGGCACCTGGTACTGCCCGTCGGCGCCCTGGTGATCGGTGGCTTTGCCACCCTCACCCTGCTGACCAAGAACGCCTTCCTCGATGAAATCTCCCGCCAGTACGTGGTCACCGCCCGCGCCAAGGGCCTCAGCGAACGCCGCGTGCTGTATGGGCACGTGCTGCGCAACGCGATGCTGCTGGTGCTGGCCGGGCTGCCGCAGGCGCTGATCACCGTGTTTTTCGCAGGCTCGCTGCTGATCGAGGTGATCTTCTCCCTCGACGGCCTTGGCCGCTTGAGCTACGAGGCGGCCGTGTCACGCGATTACCCGGTGGTGTTCGGCACGCTGTTCATCTTCACCCTGGCCGGCCTGCTATTCCGCCTGATCGGTGACCTGGCCTTCACCGTGCTCGATCCGCGCATCGACTTCGACTCGAGGGCACACTGATGCTGTCGCCAGTCTCGCGTCGTCGCCTGCTGCGCTTTCGCCGCAACCGCCTGGGCTGGGTGTCGCTGTGGCTGTTTGCCGGCGTGCTGCTGCTGAGCCTTTGCGCCGAACTGGTGGCCAACGACAAACCCCTGCTGCTGAGCTACAAAGGCGACTTGTACATGCCGGCGCTCAAGCGCTACAGCGAGCAGCAGTTCGGTGGCCAACTGCCGTTCCAGCCAGACTACCGCAGCGCCTATGTGCGCCAGCTGATCGAGGGCCAGGGCGGCTGGATGCTGTTCGCCCCCATCCCGTTCAGCGCCGACACCCCCAACTACGACCTGCTGGTGCCCACCCCCAGCCCACCTAGCGCGAGCAACTGGCTGGGCACCGACGACCAGGGCCGCGACGTGCTGGCGCGGGTGCTGTATGGCACCCGCACCTCGCTGTTGTTCGCCTTTGCCCTGACGCTGATCAGCGTGCTGATCGGTGTTGGCGCCGGCGCGCTGCAAGGCTATTACGGCGGCTGGGTGGACCTGTTCGGGCAACGCCTGCTGGAGGTGTGGTCGGGGCTGCCGGTGCTGTACCTGCTGATCATCCTCAGCGGCTTCGTCGAGCCGGACTTCTGGTGGCTGCTGGGGATCATGGCGCTGTTTTCGTGGTTGACCCTGGTGGATGTGGTGCGCGCCGAGTTTCTCCGTGGGCGCAACCTCGAGTACGTGAAGGCGGCCCGTGCACTGGGGTTGCCGGATACCCAGGTGATGCTGCGCCACGTGCTGCCCAACGCGATGAATGCGACGCTGACCTATGTGCCGTTCATGCTGACCGGGGCGATCACCACCTTGACCGCTCTGGACTTTCTTGGCTTCGGCATGCCCGCCGGCAGTGCCTCGCTGGGCGAGCTGGTGACTCAGGGCAAGCAGCATCTGGAGGCGCCCTGGCTGGGCTTTACCGCGTTTTTTGCACTCGCGGTGATCCTGTCGCTGCTGGTGTTCATCGGGGATGCCCTGCGCGAAGCGTTCGACCCCAGAGGATAGGTTCTCAGGCCCGGTCTCTTCGCGGGCAAGCCCGCTCCCACAGGATCGCCACAAAGCTGAAAAGTGTGGAATACCTGTGGGAGCGGGCTTGCCTGCGAAGAGGCCGGGCCTGCACTCACAAGATTCAGGTAGAAGAAGATGCACGACAGCGACAGCCTCAAGGACTACCCCCAGGTACGGCAACTGGCGATCCGCTCGCTGTTCGAGATCATCGAGCAGTCCAGCGAAGGCACGGTGATCGTCGACCGCGACGCTCGCATCGTCTGGATGAACGAGCGCTACGCCAGGCGTTTCGGCCTCACCGACGCCGCCAGCGCAATCGGCCAACCCTGCGAGGCGGTCATCCCGGGCAGCCTGATGCGTCAGGTGGTGAGCAATGGTCGGCCAATTCTGCTGGACATGCTCGACACCCCCAACGAGCCGCTGGTGGTGATGCGCCTGCCGATCCACGACGCCCAGGGTGCACTGATCGGCGCCATCGGCTTTGCCCTGTTCGAAGAGCTGCGCAGCCTGTCGCCCCTGCTCAAGCGCTATTCGAGCATGCAGCAGGAACTGGCCAGCACCCGTTCGCAATTGCGCGCACGCCAGGCCAAATACAGCTTCGCCCAGTTCGTCGGCAGCAGCCCGGCCAGCCTCGAGGCCAAGCGCCGCGCACGGCGCGGTGCAGGCAGCGATTCGCCGGTGCTGTTGCTGGGCGAGACCGGCACCGGCAAGGAGTTGCTGGCCCATGCCATCCACGCCGCCTCCGCGCGGGCACACAAGGCCTTCGTCAGCATCAACAGCGCAGCAATCCCCGAGACCTTGCTGGAAGCCGAATTCTTCGGCACCGCGCCCGGCGCCTTTACCGGGGCCGACCGCAAGGGCCGCAGCGGCAAGCTGCAACTGGCCGAGGGCGGCACGTTGTTCCTCGACGAAATCGGTGACATGCCCCTGGCGCTGCAGAGCAAGCTGCTGCGTGTGCTGCAGGAAAAGGAGTACGAACCGGTCGGCTCGAACCAGATGCTGCGCAGCGATGTGCGCATCATTGCCGCCACCTCCATCGACCTGCAGGCCGCCATGGCTCGGGGGGCGTTCCGTGCCGACCTGTACTACCGGCTGAATGTGCTGCCGATCGCGGTACCGCCGCTGCGCGAGCGGGTCGAGGACCTGCCGGCGTTGTGCGAAGCGATCCTGGCCGAACTGGGCAGCCAGTACGAACTGGAGCTCGATGCCCTGGCCTTGTTGGCGCGGCACGCGTGGCCGGGGAACATTCGCGAGCTGCGCAATGTGCTGGAGCGGGCGACATTGCTGACTGACCAGCCACGCCTGGGCGTAGCCGACCTGACGGCGGCGCTGGGGCCGTTGAGCCCGGTTGCGGGTCAGGAACAGCGGATGAGCTATCGTGAGGCGTGTGAACAGTTCGAGCGGCAGCTGATTGCCGGGGCGTTGGCCGAACAGGCGGGGAATGTGCCGGAAGCTGCCAAGGCGCTGGGGTTGGGGCGCTCGACCTTGTACAAGAAAATGGTAGCCCTTGGTCTCTGATTAGAGAATTTTGTTTCCGTTTGGAGATTATTGCGAGGGCTACGCCCTCGATCGCGGCTGAAGCCGCTCCTACAGGGTATCGCGGTCTCCTGTAGGAGCGGCTTCAGCCGCGATGGGCTGCAAAGCAGCCCCATGCAATCTCAAAATGTAGACACCGCTCATCACCAAACTTAATAATTCCTTTAAATTCAACTAGTTACATATTTGGCACGATTCCCGCTATCTCCCGGTCACCCATAACAACAAGACTCACCCAGGAGATCCACCCCGATGACCGTGCTCATCGCCCTCGCCGCCTTGGCCCTGCTGATGCTGGCCGCCTACCGCGGTTACAGCGTAATCCTCTTCGCCCCGATCGCCGCTCTCGGCGCCGTCCTGCTCACCGACCCGGCCGCAGTGGCCCCTGCGTTCACCGGGGTGTTCATGGAAAAAATGGTCGGCTTCATCAAGCTGTACTTCCCGGTGTTCCTGCTCGGCGCGGTGTTCGGCAAACTCATCGAACTGTCGGGCTTCTCGCGCTCGATCGTCGCCGCCGCCATCCGCCTGCTCGGTACCCGCCAGGCGATGCTGGTCATCGTGCTGGTCTGTGCCCTGCTCACCTACGGTGGCGTGTCGTTGTTCGTGGTGGTGTTCGCGGTGTATCCGTTCGCCGCCGAGATGTTCCGCCAAAGCGACATCCCCAAACGCCTGATCCCGGCGACCATCGCCCTGGGCGCGTTCTCGTTCACCATGGATGCCTTGCCCGGCACCCCGCAGATCCAGAACATCATCCCCAGCACCTTCTTCAACACCACCGCCTGGGCCGCGCCGTGGCTGGGCCTGATCGGCACGCTGTTCGTGTTCTGCAGCGGCATGCTTTACCTGCAGCGCCAACGCAACAAGGCTCAGCGAGCGGGTGAAGGCTACGGCAGCAACCTGCGCAACGAACCTGAGACGGCTGCCGACCTGGCCCTGCCCAACCCCTGGCTGGCCCTGTCGCCACTGGTGCTGGTGGGCGTGATGAACCTGCTGTTCACCCACTGGATCCCGCAGTGGTACGGCTCCAGCCACACCCTGCAGTTGCCCGGCATGAGCGCGCCGGTAAACAGTGACGTAGCCAAGCTCACAGCCATCTGGGCGGTGCAGGCCGCGCTGCTGGTAGGCATCCTGATGGTGCTGGTGTGCGCCTTCGGGGTGATCCGCGAACGCCTGGCCGAGGGCACCAAGAGCGCGGTCGGCGGCGCCCTGCTGGCGGCCATGAACACTGCGTCCGAGTACGGTTTTGGCGCGGTGATCGCCTCGCTGCCAGGTTTTCTGGTACTGGCTGATGCCTTGCGCGGCATTCCCAATCCGTTGGTCAACGAAGCGATCACCGTGACCCTGCTGGCCGGCATCACCGGCTCCGCTTCAGGTGGCATGAGCATCGCCCTGGCGGCGATGAGCGACAGCTTCATCGCCGCGGCCCACGCCGCCAACATTCCCCTCGAAGTGCTGCACCGGGTGGCCGCGATGGCCAGCGGCGGCATGGACACCCTGCCGCACAACGGCGCGGTGATCACCTTGCTGGCGGTGACCGGGCTGACCCACCGCGAAGCCTACAAGGACATTTTCGGTATTACCCTGATCAAGACCCTGGCGGTATTCGTGGTCATCGCCACCTTCTACGCCACCGGCATCGTCTAAGGAGTTTCTGCATGACTTTGAAAGGCAAGACTGCACTCGTCACCGGCTCCACCAGCGGCATCGGCTTGGGCATCGCCCAGGTGCTGGCCCGCGCCGGTGCCAACATCCTGCTCAATGGCTTCGGCGACCCGGCGGCGGCACTGGCGCAAATCGCCAGCCATGGCGTCAAGGTTGCCCACCACCCGGCGGACCTGTCCGATGTGGCGCAGATCGAAGCGCTGTTCGCGATGGCCGAGCGCGAGTTCGGTGGTGTCGACATCCTGGTCAGCAACGCCGGCATCCAGCACGTGGCGCCGGTGGAGCAGTTCCCGCTGGAGAGCTGGGACAAGATCATCGCCCTCAACCTCTCGGCCGTGTTCCATGGCACCCGCCTGGCCCTGCCGGGCATGCGCGCGCGCAACTGGGGGCGGATCATCAATATCGCTTCGGTGCACGGGCTGGTCGGTTCCACCGGCAAGGCGGCCTATGTGGCGGCCAAGCACGGCGTGGTCGGGTTGACCAAGGTGGTGGGGCTGGAAACCGCCACCAGCAACGTCACCTGCAATGCCATCTGCCCAGGCTGGGTGCTGACCCCGCTGGTGCAGAAACAGATCGACGATCGTGCCGCCAACGGCGTCGACCCACAGCAAGCACTGCACGATCTGCTGGCCGAGAAACAACCCTCGCTGGCCTTCGTCACGCCCGAGCACCTCGGTGAGCTGGTACTATTCTTGTGCAGCGAGGCCGGTAGCCAGGTTCGCGGAGCCGCCTGGAACGTCGATGGTGGCTGGTTGGCCCAGTGACTGGCGGCCTGGGCCTGGCAACGGTCTTGCACTCGTTCATCTGCAAGGAGGCCCTATGCGCCCAAACCCAATGACCGCGATCTTTGCCCTGACCCTGGCCGCCGCCGCTCCGGCGATGGCTGCCAGCCTCAAGGACGTCGCGCCCTATCCCGAGGCGGAAAAAGGCTTTACCCGGCAGGTCATCCACCTGCCGGCGCAAACCGATGAATCGGCCCACAAGCTGGAAATCCTGGCGGGCAAGACGCTGCAAGTGGACTGCAACCGCCAGCGCCTGGCCGGCAGCCTGCAAGAGCACACCCTGGAAGGCTGGGGCTACAGCTACTACCGCCTGGACAAGGTCGGTGGCCCGGCCAGCACCCTGATGGCCTGCCCGGATGGCAAGAAGACCCAGGCCTTCGTGCCGGTGGTCGGTGAAGGCTTCATGCTGCGCTACAACAGCAAGCTGCCGGTGGTGGTGTACGTGCCCAAGGGTGTCGAAGTGCGTTATCGCGTGTGGTCGGCGTCGCCTGACGTGCAAAGCGCTAAAGTGGAATAAGTAACCCCGAGGGCCTCGTCGTGGGGCCCTCGACCTCAAGCAGTATCGGGAGGTTCGGCATGAACGACGTGCTCTGGCGCCCCTCCACGGCGCAGATCGAAGCCAGCCGGATGGATGCCTTCCGCCGCCGGGTCAACCTGCGCTACAACCTGCAGCTCAACGACTATGCGGCCTTGCACCGCTGGAGCATCGAGCAGCGCGCGGCCTTCTGGCAAACCCTTGCCGACTATTTCCAGGTGGCCTGGCACACCCCGCCCAGCCAGATCCTCAGCGAAGGTGCGCTTATGCCTCAAGCCCGCTGGTTCAGCGGCGCCACCCTGAATTTCGCCGAACACCTGCTGCGTCGGCGTGACGACCGACCTGCACTGGTTTCTGTTCGCGAAGATGGCCAGCGGGTAGTCTTCACCCATGCCCGACTGGCCGCCGAAGTCGCGGGCCTGCAGAAGGCGTTCAAGGCCGCCGGCATCGAGCCCGGAGACCGCATCGCCGCCGTGATGCCCAACACCTGGCAGACCCTGGTGGCGATGCTCACCTGCAGCAGTCTTGGCGCGGTCTGGTCGACGTCTTCGCCAGAGTTCGGCCTGCACGGCATCATCGACCGGTTTGGCCAGATCGAACCGAAACTGCTGTTGGTCTGCGCCGGTTATCAATACGCCGGCAAGTCGATCGATCAGGTCGACAAGATCAACCAGGTCTGCGCCCAGCTTCCGGGGCTGCAGCAGTTGATCGTGGTGCCTTATACCCGCCCCCAGACCCAAGCGTCCGAATTCAACGCCGCCAAGGTCAGCCTGTGGGACGACTTCTACAAGGCCGGCGGCGAACCTTTATTTGCTTCGCTGCCATTCGACCACCCGCTGTACATCCTCTATTCCAGCGGCACCACCGGTGTGCCCAAGTGCATCGTCCACCGCGCCGGTGGCGTGCTGCTGCAGCACCTCAAGGAACACGGCCTGCACAACGACCTGAAGGCCGACGACGTACTGTTCTACTACACCACCTGTGGCTGGATGATGTGGAACTGGCTGGCCAGCGGCCTGGCCATCGGTGCCACCCTGGTGCTGTACGACGGCTCGCCATTCCACCCCGGCCCCGAGCGCCTGCTCGACCTGATCGACGCCGAACGCATCCAGGCCTTCGGCACCAGTGCCAAGTACCTGGCCGCGCTGGAGCAGCAAGGGCTGGAGCCTGCGCGCAGTCATAGGCTGGACAGCCTGCAACTGATCCTCTCCACCGGTTCGCCCTTGTCGCCCCACAGCTACGACTACGTGTACAGCAAGATCAAGGCCGACCTGTGCCTGGCGTCGATGTCCGGGGGTACCGATATCGTCTCGTGCTTCGTGCTCGGCAACCCGACCCTGCCGGTGCGCCGCGGCGAGATGGCCTGCAAGGGCCTGGGCATGGCGGTGGAGGTGTGGAACGAACAGGGCCAGCCGGTGCTCGATGAAAAAGGCGAGCTGGTCTGCACCCGCAACTTCCCGTCGATGCCCTTGGGCTTCTGGAACGACGACGACGGCAGTCGCTACCACAACGCCTATTTCAGCCAGTTCCCCGGGGTCTGGGCACAGGGCGACTACGCCGAGCAGCGCAGCAGCGGCGGCCTGCTGATACATGGCCGCTCCGATGCCGTGCTCAACCCGGGCGGTGTGCGGATCGGCACCGCAGAGATCTACCGCCAGGTGGAAAAGGTCGAAGAAGTGCTGGAAAGCGTGGCCATCGGCCAGGACTGGCACGGCGATGTGCGCGTGGTGCTGTTCGTGCGCCTGCGCGATGGCCTGCAACTGGACGACGCCCTGCGCCAGCGCATTCGCCAGGTGATCCGCCAGTACACCACGCCGCGCCATGTGCCGGCGGTGATCGCCCAGGTCAGCGACATCCCGCGCACCATCAGCGGCAAGCTGGTGGAACTGGCCATCCGCAATGTGGTGCACGGGCTGCCGGTGAAAAATACCGATGCCCTGGCCAACCCCCAGGCGCTGGAGCAGTTTCGTGACCGCACGGAGCTGCGTGATCAGGCATAATGGCGCCCTTTTTTTGCCCCGAAGCACAGGTGTCCCATGAAAGCTCAAGCCCGCCACATCCTGGTCAAGACCGCTGACGAAGCCGAAAAGCTCAAACAACGCATCGCCAACGGCGAAGCTTTCGATGTGCTGGCCAGGAAGTTCTCCATCTGCCCTTCGGGCAAGCGTGGCGGCGACCTCGGTGAAATCCGCCCCGGGCAGATGGTAGGCGCGATCGACCAGGTGATCTTCAAGAAGCCCCTGCGCGTGGTCCATGGCCCGATCAAGAGCAAGTTCGGCTTCCACCTGGTGCAGACCTTCTACCGCGACTGATAGCTACGGGCCACCTGACATTTTTGCCAGTTGTCCCTTGTTCGCGCATTACATACAACTCAGGCAGGGCCGAAACGGCACAAGAGATGCCGCCTCAGGTAGTGGTCCCTTCAAATGGACACGGAGACCTGCCGATGCGTTGCCCTCGCCTGCTGCTGCCTGCTGTTTTTTCTCTGCTCCCCTTGCCGCTGATCGTTCATGCCCAAGCCTTGGTGGTTTCGCCTGGCGATAACCTGGGCGCGATCGTGCAGACCTCAGCCATCGACGATTACAGGATGACCGGCGGGAGGGTGCAATCGCTCAACCAAGGGCAAGGCTACGACACGTTCTACATGGCTGGCGGGTGGATCGTCGTTGCATTCGAGGACGGCGACTACGCGATCTTCGCTGGCGGGCGTATTGGCCGGGTCGACCTCAAGCTGGCCAACAACTACTTCGCTATGTCCCAGGACCTTGGTATCGAGACCCGGATCGATGGCAATCTGGTCAGTGGTTTCGACAACGACATCATCATTTTTAGCGGCGGCACTATAGGTGGCAACATCAGCACCAGCGGCGGTACCGACGACATCACCATCAGCGGCGGCCTGTTAAAAGGCAATGTACTGGCCAGCACGGGAGACGACCGCTTCACCTGGACAGGCGGCCGCATTGGCGGCAAGGTCGATATGGGCCCAGGTGATGACCATGCAAGCATCGTTGGCCTCGACTCCGGCACGTTGGTCACCGTACTGGACGGAGGTCGCGGCAATGACAGCCTGGTATTCGAGAACAGCCAGGTCAATGGCGGAGCCCGGTATGTCAATTGGGAAGCAATCGGTCTGTTCGAAAACAGCCGCCTCACACTCGACGATACCTTGACCCTTGGTGATGGCACCCCTGAGCAACCTGGCAGCGGCACGGGTGACCTGCTCATTGACGGCAGCAGTACGCTGATATCCCGCCAGGGATCGATCAGCGCCATCAGCGAAGGGCAAAAGGCAACGCTGCACAGTGCAGGCACCATCGACTTGACGACGGGCAATGACGCCCTAGGCCACCTGACCATCCATGGCAACTACCAAGGTGACAATGGCCTGCTGCGGGTGAACAGCGTGCTCGCGGGCGACGGCGCGGCATCCGACCGGCTGGTGGTCAGCCAGGGCAGCATCAGCGGCAGCACGCGCCTGGAGGTCAACAACCTGGGTGGCAGCGGCGCCGCCACGCACCAGAACGGCATCCAGGTCGTCGAAGCCCGTGATGGCGCCACCAGCACCGCCACGGCCTTTGTGCAGACACAGACACTCTCTGTCGGTGCCTACGACTACCGGCTGTTCAAAGGCGGTGTGACCGCTGGCAGCGAAAACAGCTGGTACCTGCGCTCGACGCTGGTGGCAACCCCTGCCCCCCAAGCACCAGGCGAACCTCCGGTCGAGCCCGCAGCGACCCCGCCCGTGGCTGCGCCGGCCCCCGGCCAGGCCGAGCTGCCAGCCCCGGTGGCTGGCGTCAGCGTGCCTTTGTATCGACCAGAAGTACCGGTTTATGCCGCAGCCCCACGGGGTGCGGCGATCATTGCCCGTCAGGCCCTGGGCACCTTCCACCAGCGCCAGGGTGACCAACAGCTGCTGACCGGCCAAGGCGCCCTGCCCGCCAGCTGGGGCCAGGCCTACGGCGGCGCGCTGCGCGAGCAATGGAGCGGCACCGTAAGCCCGAGCCTGGACGGCAATCTGTATGGTTTCAAGGTGGGTCAGGACCTGTATGCCAAGCTCAGCGATAACGGCTATCGCCAGCATCTGGGCCTGTATGTCAGCCACAGCCGTCTGGATGCCGATGTCAAAGGCTTCGCGTTGGCAGTAGAGGACCGCAGCGTCGGTGACCTGAAGCTCGATGGCGACAGTGTCGGCGGCTACTGGACGCTGGTTGGCCCGCAAGGTTGGTACCTCGACAGCGTGCTGCAGTATACGAAACTCGATGGCCGCGCCCGTTCCGAGCGGGGTGACAAGCTGAACATCGACGGCCACGCCTGGACCGCATCGCTGGAGTCCGGCTACCCGATCAGCGTGTCCGAACGCTGGACCCTGGAGCCCCAAGCCCAGCTGATTGCCCAGAAAGTCTCGCTGGACAGCGCCAACGACAGCATCTCGCACGTCAGCCACAACGCTCAGATCGAGCTGACCGGCCGGCTCGGCGTGCGCCTTGAAGGTGCCTTCAGCGCCAGCAATGGCCGCCTGCTGCAACCCTATGCTCAGCTCAACCTATGGCACGGCGACGGCGGCCGCGACACCTTGACGTTCGATGGGGTGGACAAGATCAAGACCGATTACCGCTACACCTCGCTGCAGCTGGAAACCGGCCTGGTCGTCCAAGTCAGCGAGGCGCTGAGCCTGCATGGCGGCGTGCAGTACACGAGCAATCTGGACAGCCGCCAACAGGAAAGCAGTGCCGCAAACGTGGGCCTGCGCTTCAATTTCTAACGGCGCGCCGCCAGCAGGCCGAGGCCGGCGCAACCGAGCAGCGAGGCGCTGACCCGGTTGAACAGCCGGCGCGGGCCGGGCTGGCTGAACCAGCGCTGCATGTAGGCGCCCAGGCCTGAGTAAATGGCGATGGCCGCCCACTCAAGCAGCAGGAACAAAACGCCCAGCCAGAGGAACTGCTCGCTTACCGGGGTGGCGCTGCCGACCGTTACGAACTGGGGCAGGAAAGCGGTAAAGATCAGGATGGCTTTCGGGTTGCCCGCCGCTACCCAGAACTCCTGGCGCGCCAGGCGCCAGGTTCCGCGCGGGTGATCACTGGCCATCACGGCCTCGCCCACCGGGGCGCGCCACAGCTGCCAGGCGATGTAGAACAGGTACGCCGCACCCACCACCTTGATTGCCAGGAACAGGTATTCGCTGGTGTGCAGCACCACCGCCAGGCCCATGGCGGCCAGGGCGATCATGCCGCTGAAGGCGAGAATCCGCCCGCCACCGGCCACGCAGGCGGTGCGCAGGCCGTAGCGGCTGGCATTGTGCAGCGACAACAGGTTGTTCGGCCCCGGCGCCATGTTCAGGGCAAAGCAGGCAGGGATGAATAGCAACAGGCTCGACAGGTCCATTTTGTTCTCCAGGCAAATCAGACGCTACTGTCGATGCCAGGCGGGGGCCGGGTCAAGGTACAGCCAACGGCAAAAACTGTACGGTCAAGCGCCCGGCGCTGCTAAGCTGCCGAGCTGATCGAGGAACCCATCATGCCCACTGCCCGCTCCCAGCTCTGGCGCGACCCGGCACTGCCCTGGGTGGAAAGCCGCCGTGCCTGCCATAGCCGCGCCTGCTACAAGGCGCACAGTCACCCGACCTTCTCCATCGGCGCTGTGGATGCCGGCAGCAGCTGTTTCAGCGGCGCTGGTGACGGGCAAGAGCACCTGACGCCGGGCACCCTGGTGCTGGTGCCAGCGCAGCGGGTACATGCCTGCAACCCCGAACCCGGCCAAGCCTGGAGCTACCAGATGCTGCATGTGGATGCCGGCTGGCTGGCGCAGTTGCGCCTGGAGTCAGGGCTCGCAGCCGCCAGGCCGGGTGCCCCTGCGCGGATCAGCCGGGAACCGGCGCTGTACCGCGAATTCTGCGCATTGAACGACCTGCTCTTCTCGGCAGCGAGCAGCCGCGAAAAGGAAGCAGCGCTGGTGGCATTCCTCGGCGATCACGATTTTTCGGCGCAACCGGCATCGCTCGCAGCCCCCTCGCCTGCGCTGGAAATGCCGTCCTTGCGTGGGCTGATCGAACATATCGAAGCGCAAGACCTGGCGCACCTGAGCCTTGAGCAGCTGGCCGGGCAAGCGGGCCTTGGCCGCTATCAACTGATCCGCGCGTTTCGCGCCGCCACCGGGCTGACACCCCATGCCTACCTGCTCAACGCGCGGGTCAACCGTGGCCGGCTACTGCTGCGTGACGGGCTGGCGCTGGCCGACGTTGCCTACCAGCTGGGCTTTGCCGACCAGAGCCACTTCCAGCGGGTGTTCAAAGCCCATGTCGGGGTGACCCCGGGGCAGTACCGGCACGTGCAATAATCTTCAATACCGGCGCCAGGGCAGCAGCCCAGACTGCGGCTTTCCCCCCGAGAAAGCCCACCATGGAGCAGTTTTTGATCGTCGCCCTCGCCCACTTCCTCGCCCTGCTTTCGCCGGGGCCCGATTTCTTTCTGGTGGCCCGCACATCTGTCGCAGCGGGTTGGCGTGTGGCCAGCGGGGCCTGCCTGGGCATCGCCCTGGCCAATGGCCTGTTCATTGCCACGGCCTTCGCCGGCCTGGCCATCCTGCGCGAAGGCAGTGTGCTGTTCATCAGCTTGCAACTGGCCGGTGCCGGCTACCTGCTTTACATCGGCCAGCTATTCCTGCGCCATGCGGGTAGCAGCGAGCTGACGGCCGTTGCTGCGCAGGGTTTGGTCAAGGGTTGGTGGCGTGGCCTGGGCATGGGTTTTGTGTCCGGCGTGCTGAACCCCAAGAACGCGCTGTTCTATGCCAGCCTTGCCGGCATGGTGGCCAGCAGCAGCGCAGGCTGGAAGTGGCTCTACAGTGCCTGGATGTTCAGCATCGTGCTGCTGTGGGACCTGTTGGTGGCTGCAGCCATAGGCAACAGACGACTGCTGCGGCGCTTCGTGCGTGCCCTGCCGTGGCTGGAGCGGGCCTGCGGGGTCATGCTGATGGGGCTGGCCGGGGCACTGCTGATTCATCTGCTGCCGGGCTGACCAGACGCAGGCTGGCCAGGTCCATCAGGCTGAAATGGCCACTGGCCCAGCCGCCGGTGTCGAGGTGCCAGACATTGCCCAGCTGCTTGGCCCGCAACACAGGCGTATGCCCGACCAGCAAGGCGCGCAGCCCTGCCACGACCTCGGTGTTGCCGTCCTTCAGGCGCTGACGCGACCACTGGCAAACCTCGCGAACGCCCGCGTCGTCATCGAACAGCAGGCTATCGCGCAATGCCTGCCAGTCGTTGAAAGGGCTGTCGGCATGCAGCAGACCGATCAGGCCGGCGTGGGTCTGTACCTCCAAGGCAATCGGCAACTGCAGAAACTGTTCGACAAAGACCGCCTGCTCGCGCCTGGGCTTATCGATGAACCAGCCACCGCCCGCTGCACGGTACATGTCCAGATCCAGGCGCCCGCCACGCAGGTACGTGATCGCCAGCGATTCATGGTTGCCCTGCACCGCATGGAACCACGGCTGCTCCAGCCACCACAGGCATGCTTCACTGTGCGGGCCGCGGTCGACCAGGTCGCCGACGCTGAACAGCCGGTCCACTGCGGAGTCGAAACCCACTGCATCCAGGCATTGCTCCAGCCGCCGGAAATGACCATGGATATCGCCCACGGCCAAGTCACGCCCCTTGTTGTTGGCGGCTACCCGCCGAAACCGGCTCATTACAATGTTCCTCTGCTGGCGCGCCCTGGGCGGCGTAAAATGGAGCGACACGCAGCCCGCCCCCGGAGGTGCATCATGCGTAACGCTCTTGTGTGTGCCGTGCTCATGGCGCTGTCATTCAACAGCATGGCACAAGGCACCCCGCCTGCGCAGGTCGAGGTGCGTTTCGACCACCCGGAAAAATTCCGCGACGCCAGCCTCGATGGCCCAGGCTATGAACGCGGCGCCGACCCCTATGTGATGAAGACCCTGACCGTGTACCTGCAGAAGCTCGGCCAGCGCTACCTGCAGCCCGGCCAGCAGCTGGTCATCGACATTCGCGACATCGACCTGGCCGGCCGCTACGAGCCGTGGCACAGCCAGGCCTACGATGTGCGCTTCATGCGCGACATCACCTGGCCGACCATTGACCTGAGCTACACCCTGAGCCAGCCCGGCAAGCCCGACCAACAGGCCAAGGAGCGGGTCAGCGACAAGATGTACCTGAGCCGCCCAGGCCGGGCTTCTCACAGCAGCGACCGGCTGTATGCGGAAAAGGCCATGCTCGACGACTGGTTCCGTCAACGTTTTGGCCCGCACTCGACGTCCTGAAGCAACCCATTGCTGGTACAGGCGAGTGTGTCGGGGGTATGCTCGGCCTTTCGACCTGTACCAGGGATGGGACGCACCATGAAACTCTGTGCCGTACAACTGGCGTCGCGCAAAGGCGACCTGGCGGTCAACCTGGACCGCCATCTGCGCTGCATCGAGCAAGCCGCGGCACTGGGCGCCGAGCTGGTGGTGTTCCCGGAACTGTCGTTGACCGGTTACGAGCCGACCGTTGCACGCCAGGTGGCCCTGCCAGTGACTTCTGCCCGCCTCGGGCCCTTGCAGGCGCTTTGTGATGAGCTGGCAATCAGCGTGGCCGTGGGGCTGCCATTGCCGACCGCCGAAGGCATTCGCATCGGCATGCCCATTCTGCGCCCAGGCCTGCCACCCCTGGCGTACGCCAAGCAGCGCCTGCATGACGATGAACGGCCGTTCTTCACGGCCGGTGATCAACCACTGGTGTTCGAAGCAGGGACACTGCAGATCGCTCCGGCCATCTGCTATGAGTCGATGTTCATCGAACATGCCGAGCAGGCCCATGCGCAAGGTGCCGAGCTGTATCTGGTCAGCGTGGCCAAGACCGCCAAAGGCATGCGCGAAGGCAACGAGCATTACCCGGAGGTGGCACGCACCCTGGGCATGCCGGTATTGCTGGCCAACTGCGTGGGGCCGGCCGACAACTTCATTGGCGCCGGGGGTTCAGCAGCCTGGGACAGCCAGGGCAACCTGCTGGCAGCGCTGGATGACAAGGCTGAAGGCCTGATTCTGCTGGATACCGCCGGCAACCTCGCATTCGGCGTGCCGCTGGCTGCTTCTGCTACCTGAAGTCATGCCTGTACTGGCCCTTTCGCGGGCAAGCCCGCTGCCACAGGACTACCACAGGTTTGCAGGGGTGGTGATCCTGTGGGAGCGGGCTTGCCCGCGAAGAGGCCGGTGAAGGCAAATCACAGGTCCAGGGCCAGGCTCTGCCGCCCTTCCAGCGCCAGCAGATACTGCTTGGCCGGCAAACCACCGGCAAACCCGGTCAGGCTCCCGGACGCACCAATCACCCGGTGACACGGGGCAATGATCGAGATCGGGTTGCGCCCGTTGGCCGCGCCCACTGCCCGCACGGCACTGGGGTTGCCGATCTGCCGGGCGATGTCGCTGTAGCTGCGGGTCTGGCCAAAGGGAATGGTCAGCAAGGCCGCCCACACCTGGCGTTGGAACTCGGTTCCGGCAAAGTCCAGTTCCAGCTCGAAATGCTGCCGCGTGCCGGCGAAGTACTCGCCCAGTTGGCGGGCCGTTTCGCACAGCATCGGGTGGCGGTCATCGCGGTGCAACTCGCCCAGCCGCACGCGGTTCTCGCGCTCCTCCTCCCACAACACGGCGGCAAGCCGCTCGCCGCGTGCCACCAGGGTCAGGGTGCCGACCGGAGACGACATGAACGTAAAGGCGCTGGACATCGGAATTCCCTACGGCTAACCAGTTTCAGCGCACTTTAACGTCGCCCGCCGCCTGCCGCACCCGCTTTCTTGCGCCGGTTATTCGGTGAGCAGTGCCTGCCTGATCAGCTTCTTGTCAACCTTGCCCACGCTGGTTTTCGGGATCTGCTCTACACAACGCACCTGCCGCGGAATCGCCCACTTGTTCAGCTGGCCGCTGGCGACAAAAGGCTGTAGATGCTCGGCCAGTGCTGCGGCCTCCAGTGGCCGGCCATCGCGGCACACCAGCAATGCCAACGGCTGCTCGCCCCACTGTGGGTCCGGTACGCCGATCACTGCCACTGCCTCGACGGCCGGGTGCTGGCTGATCAGGCTTTCCAGCTCGACCGAGCTGATCCACTCGCCGCCGGTCTTGATCACATCCTTGATCCGGTCGCGGATGCGCACCACGCCGCCCGCGTCGATGCAGGCCAGGTCACCGGTATGCAGCCAGCCATCGCGCCACAGCGCGGCGCCTTGCTCCGCCTCCTTGAGGTAACCCTGGGTCAACCATGGCGCGCGAACCACCACTTCACCCAGGCGTTCACCATCGTGCGGCACGTCCAGGCCGGCGTCATCGACGATACGCAGGTCGACCAGCACGATCGGCACGCCGGCGTTTATGCGCAGCGGCACCTGCTCGGCCACCGGCAACGTCAGGTCCTGCGCGCTCAGGCGGGTGACGCTGAGCAGCGGGCAGCTTTCCGACATGCCATAGCCGCAATGCACACGAATGCCGCGATGGCTGGCCCGTTGCGCCAGCCCGACGGTCAATGCGCTGCCGCCGAGCAGCATCTTCCAGCCGACCAGGTCGGTACGCCGGCCCTCGTCGCTGTCGAGCATCATCTGCAGCACGGTCGGCACGCAGTGCGAGAAGGTCACGCCCTCCTCCCGGTACAGCCGCACCAGGCGGTTGGGCTCGTAGCGCCCCGGGTAGACCTGCTTGATGCCCAGCGCCGTGGCCACATAAGGCACGCCCCAGGCATGCACATGGAACATCGGCGTGATCGGCATGTACACGTCGCCCTCACGCAACAGGGGCTCGGCGCCGCAGGCAGCCAGGGTTGCCTGCTCGGCCAAGGTGTGCAGCACCAACTGGCGATGGCTGAAGTACACACCCTTGGGGTGGCCGGTGGTACCGGTGGTGTAGAACAGCGTCGCCAGGGAATGCTCGTCGAAATCGGGGAAGTCGAAGCTGGCGCAAGCCGCGCTCAGCAGTGCCTCGTACTCGCCCAGCGTGGGCAGTGTCGGCTGGTCACAGGCGCCATCGCTGAGGCGGATGAAGCCTTGCACGGTTGGCAAATCCTCGCGCAGCTGCGCCATCAGCGGCAGGAAGTCGTCATGCACCAGCACCAGCCGGTCTTCGGCATGGTTCATGGTATAGCGGACCTGCTCGGCCGACAGCCGCACGTTGACGGTATGCAACACCGCGCCGAGCATCGGCACGGCGAAGAAGCACTCCAGGGCGCGGTGGCTGTCCCAGTCGAGCAAGGCGACGGTGTCGCCAGGCCTGACCCCGGCCTCGGTGAGCACGTTGGCCAGGCGCTGGATACGTTCGACCAGCGTCGTGTAGCTGTAGCGCAACTGGTCGGCGTAGACGATTTCCTGGTTCGGCTGGTAGCGCACGCCAGACAACAGCAGGCGCTTGATCAGCAGCGGGTAGCCGTAGGCCTGGTCGGCGGCTGGCATGATACGGGTGGTGGTCATCGCGGCATCCTTCACAGCAGGTCGGCATCGAGCAGGTACAGGCTGCTGCTACCCGCCTTGACGCTGGCACTCAGCGAGTGGATGCGCGGCAGCAGGCGTGCGTAGTAGAACCTCGCGGTGGCCAGTTTGCTCTGGTGGAACGGCTCAGGTTGCGCCGTGTTCAGGGCGACTTCGGCCATGCGTGCCCAGAGGTAGGCATAGAGCGTGTAACCGAACACCTGCAGGTATTCCACCGAGGCGGCACCGATCTCCCGAGGGTCGCCCTGGCCACGGTCGAGGACCCAGGCGGTCAGTTCGTCGAGGTTGTGCATGGCCGCCAGCAACGGCGTGCCGAATTCGGCAGGCAACGTTGCGGCGTACGCGCTGATCTCTGCTGACAACTGGCGATACGCCTGGCCACCGTCGCCCAGCAGTTTGCGCCCCACCAGGTCGAGGGCCTGGATGCCGTTGGCACCTTCGTAGATCTGGGTGATGCGGCAATCGCGAATCAACTGTTCCTGGCCCCATTCACGGATGTAACCGTGGCCACCGAACACCTGCTGGCCATGCACGGTTGTTTCCAGCCCCATGTCGGTGAGAAAGGCCTTGGCCACCGGGGTCAGCAACGCCACCTTGGCCTCGGCCAGGCGGCGGGCGCCGGCATCCTCGCTGTACTTGGCCAGGTCCAGCTGCAGCGCCACGTAGGTGGAGAATGCCCGCCCGCCTTCGTTCAGGGCCTTCATGGTCAGCAGCATGCGCCGCACATCCGGGTGCACGATGATCGGGTCGGCAGCCTGCCCCGGCACCTCGGCGCCGCTCGGGGCGCGGCCCTGCTGGCGGTCACGGGCATAGGCGATGGCATTCTGGTAGGAGCGCTCGCCCAGGGCCAGGCCCTGGATACCCACGCCCAGGCGCTCGTAGTTCATCATGGTGAACATGGCATTGAGGCCCTTGTTCGGCTCGCCGACCAGGTAACCGATGGCGCCGTCGAAGTTCATCACGCAGGTGGCCGAGGCCTTGATGCCCATCTTGTGCTCGATCGAGCCGCAGCTGACGGCATTGGCCTCGCCCAGCGCGCCATCGTCGTCGACCAGCACTTTGGGCACCAGGAACAGGGAAATGCCCTTGGCACCGGCGGGTGCGTCGGGCAAGCGGGCCAGCACCAGGTGGATGATGTTCTCGGTCAGGTCCTGTTCACCGCCGGTAATGAAGATCTTGGTGCCGCTGACCCGGTAACGGCCATCGGCCGCCGGTTCCGCGCGGGTGCGCAGCAGGCCCAGGTCGGTGCCGCAGTGCGGCTCGGTCAGGCACATCGAGCCGGTCCAGCGCCCTTCGTACATCGCTGGCAGGTAACGGGCCTTGAGCGGTTCGCTGGCGTGGTTGAGCAGCGACAGGCACGCGCCTGCGGTGAGCATCGGGTACAGGCCAAACGACAGGTTGGCAGCGTTGAGCATCTCTTCGAGCTGGGCACCGATCACCTTCGGCATGCCCATGCCGCCGTACTCCGGCGCGCCAGCGACCCCCACCCAGCCATCTTCGGCAAACGCCCGGTAGGCGTCGGCAAAGCCATCCGGGGTGGTCACGCGGCCGTCTTCCCAGCGGCAACCCTGTTCATCACCTGTGCGGTTGAGCGGCGCCACCACCTCGGCAATCAGCTTGCCGGCCTGTTCGAGCACGGCCCGGGCAGTGTCGGCGTCGACCTGCTCGGCCAGTGCCGGGGTCTGCGCCCACCAGGCCGGGATATCGAACACTTCGTTGAACAGGAAATCCATGTCGCGCAGTGGCGGAAGGTAATCAGACATGAGGCGAACACTCGGTTTCTTGGGTTGACGTACGTGACGCGGCACGGGCCCGGCTCGCCGCCGGGGCGCCATGGCCGCGCAGGAGGAAGTGCGACAGCGCCGGGATCAGCACCAGCGCGCCGAGCATGTTCCAGAGGAACATGAAGGTCAGCAGCAGGCCCATGTCGGCCTGGAACTTGATCGGCGACCAGGCCCAACCGACCACGCCGGCGGCCAGGGTGATGCCCACCAGCCCGACCACGCGCCCGGTGAACGCCACGGCCTTCTGGTAGGCCTGGGCCAGCGGCAGGCCGGCGCGCTGGTGATGCAGCTGCACGCTGAGCAGGTACAACGCGTAGTCGACGCCAATGCCCACACCCAGGGCGATCACCGGCAAGGTGGCGACCTTGACGCCGATGCCCATGGCCACCATCAGCGCTTCGCACAGCAGCGAGGTGAGCATCAGCGGCAGGATCGCCACCAGGGTGGCGCGCCAGCTGCGGAAGGTGAACAGGCAGAACAGGGTGACAGCCAGGTACACCAGCAACAGCATGCGGTGGTTGGCTTCGCGCACGACGATATTGGTGGCGGCCTCGATACCGGCGCTGCCGGCGGCCAGCAGGAACTGGCGTTCCTCGCCGCTGTTGGCCTGGGCGAAGCGCTCGGCGGTGGCGGCGACCTGCGCCAGGGTGTCGGCGCGGTGGTCCTTGAGGTAGGCGATCACCGGCATCAGCGAGCAGTCGTTGTTGAACAGCTCCGGGGTGTTGACCGAAGCCTGCTGGGCCGCGTAGTTGAGCACGTCCTGGTTGCGCTGCAGGCTGTTCAGGCGCGGGTTGCCCTCGTAGGTGCCGGCGGTGATCTGGCGCACCGCGTTGGCCAGCGACAAGGTGGTCTGCACCCCGGGCAGCTGCTGCAGCTCCCAGGCCAGGCGGTCGGCCAGCACCAGCGTCTGGTAGCGCAGGCAGCCTTCCGGCGGCGTCTTGACCATCACCGCGAAGGTGTCGCTGCTCAGTGCGTAGTGGCGGGTGATGAAGGCGTTGTCGCGGTTGTAGCGCGAGTCGGCGCGCAGCTCCGGGGCACCGCTGTCGAGGTCGCCGATCTTTAGTTGCAGGCTGCCCCACACCCCGACGGCGGCCAGGGCCACGGCCACCAGCAAGGCGCCCGTGGCCCACTTGCGCTCGGTGAAGCGGTCGAGCAGGTCCCACAAGCGGCCAAAGCCACGGTGCTGCGCCGCGCGGGCATCGATGTACAACGCGCGCTCGGCAGCCTTGCGGCCCACGCCGACATACGACAGCGCCACCGGCATCAGCAGCAGCGAGGTGAAGATCAGCACCGCCACGCCGATGCTGGCGGTGATGGCCAGGTCCTGGATCACCGGGATATCGATCAGCATCAGCACGGCAAAGCCTACGGCGTCCGCCAGCAGCGCGGTGACCCCGGCCACGAACAGGCGGCGGAAGGTGTAGCGTGCGGCGATCTGCCGGTGGGTGCCACGGCCGATGTCCTGGAGGATGCCGTTCATCTTCTGCGCGGCGTGCGAGACGCCGATGGCGAAGATCAGGAACGGCACCAGGATCGAGTACGGGTCGATGGCATAGCCCAGCCAGGCGACGATGCCCAGCTGCCAGACCACCGCTGTCAGCGAACACAGCACCACCAGCAAGGTGCTGCGCACGCAGCGGGTGTACAGGTAGATGATCACCAGGCTGGTGACCACGGCCAAGGCAAAGAACGCCATCACCTGGATCAGCCCGTCGATCAGGTCGCCCATCAACTTGGCGAAGCCGATCACGTGTATCTGATACTGGCCGCTGGCCTGGTACTGGCTGCGCAGGTGCTCGAGCTTTTGCGAGAAGGCGTGGTAGTCGATGCCTTTGCCGGTGGCCGAATCCTGATCCAGCAGCGGCACGATCAGCATGCTCGACTTGAAGTCGCGGGCCACCAGGCTGCCGACGATGTTGGCGCGCTCGATGTTCTGGCGCAGCTGCTCGATGTCGGCAGCCCCGCCCTGGTAGCCATCGGGCATCACCGGGCCGCCCTGGAAGCCTTGTTCGGTGACCTCGGTCCAGCGCACTGCCGGGCTCCACAGCGATTTCATCCAGGCGCGGTCGACGCCGTCACTGAGGAACAGCTCGTCGTTGATCTGGCGCAGGGTCTGCAGGTAGTCGGGGTCGAAGATGTCGCCGCGGGTGTTCTCCACCACCACCCGCACCGAGTTGCCCAGGCCGCGCAGCGACGGGCGGTTTTCCAGGTAGTTCTGAATGTAGGGGTGGCTCTGCGGCAGCATCTTCTCGAAGCTGGGGCGCAGTTCCAGGCGGGTCAGTGCCATGTAGCCCAGCACCAGGGTGGTCAGGAGCATGCACAGCACAAAGGCCAGGCGATGGTTGAACACCAGGCGCTCCAGGCGATTGCCCGAACGGGGGTCGAAGTCGGCGAGGTTGTGGATCACCGGCAGTGGGTCTTGGCGGATATCGGCCATCAGGGTCTTCTCTCGTCGAAGGTGCGCACGCCCCGCTCGCCCACCAGCACCAGCCCGGTAGCGGCGGTGCTGGCAAGCGCGGTCACCGGGCCGCGTGTGGCTTGTGGCTGCGGGCTGAAGCTGGCGCCGCCATCGCGGCTGAGCAGCAGGTCGCCAGCCTGGCTGGCCAGCCAGACATCGCCGGCAGCCGTGAGGCTCGCGGCCGTCAGGCTGGTCTGCACGCCACTGCTGACCGGCTGCCATTGCTGGCCGCCGTCGGTGCTGCGGTAGGCATTGCCACGCAAGCCGTAGATCACCAGCAGCCCGGGTTTGCCCACGGCTCCGAACAAGGTGCCGGCATAGGGCGTCGGCACCTGGGTGAAGCGCTCACCAGCGGCATCCAGCTTGAGCAAAAGGCCCTGCTCGCCGGTGATGTACAGCGCCTCACCAACCGGCGCCAGGCTGGTCAGGTGCAAGCCTTGCGGGTTGTCGCTGTGGTCCTGCCACGGCAACCAGTGCTGGCCGCCGTCCTCGGTGCGCAGCAACAGGTTGAACAGGCCTACGGCATAGCCATGCTGGTCATCGCTGAACCACACATCGAGCAAGGTGCTGTCGCTGCCGTCGGCCAGCGCACGCCCATCGAGCTGCTTTTCCCAGTGCTGGCCACCGTCACGGCTGTGCAGCACCACACCGTCGTTACCCACCGCCCAACCCTGCTCGGCGGTGGCGAAGCTGACGGCATTGAGGTCGGCACTGACCGGCACCTGGGCCTGCTGCCAGTGCGCGCCCTGGTCGTCGGAATACAGGATGTGCCCACGCGGGCCCACCGCCACCAGGCGCTCACCGGCCCGGGTCACATCCCGCAGCGCACTGCTGGCGGCCAATGCACTGGGCATCGCCGGTAGGTCCAGCACGTCGGTGAAAGGCGCTGCCTGGGCCGCGCCTTGCAGCGCAACCCAGCACAGCATCGCCACGCTGCATCGTTTGAAGACAGACATTGCGAACCTCTGCGCCATGCGCTCAGCGGATGCCGTTGCCGGCCAGAGATTCAGGCGACCACTGGGCCTTGGACAGCGGGTCGATGTAGCGGATACCGCCATAGGCACCGACCACGCCGTTGAGGTTGTAGGTGCCGCCGACCAGGTCGTAGATCATGAACGGCGTGGCGTCCGGGGTCTGCTTGTCGTAGCTCTGGGTCAGGAAGGCGAACGAGCCACGGTACAGCTGGCCGCGGGCGTCGTACTGGTCGGAGGCCAGGGCGACCCAGCTGTCCTCGTCGAGGTAGAAGCGGCGCTTGTGATAGATGTGCCGCGCACCGCCCTTGAGCTTGCCTTCCACCACCCACACACGGTGTTTTTCCCAGCGCACGAACTGCGGGGCAAGGTGGTTGGGGGTGATCAGCTGCTTGACGTCGGTGTTGTAGGTCAGCTGGTAGGTGTTGTACGGCACGTACATTTCCTGCTTGCCGACCAGGGTCCAGTCGTAGCGGTCGAGGGCGCCGTTGAAGACGAACACGTCATCGTAGGTGCCGGAGCCCGAGGTGCCTGGGTTGGGCGTGTCGTAGGCCAGATTCGGCGCCAGCTTGACCCGGCGCTGCCCAGGCAGGTACTGCCAGGCGCTGCGCGGCTGCACCAGCGGGTTGGCGGCATCGCGCAGCATCATTGCTTCGCCGGCGCGGCGGGCGGGGCCGGTGTACACCAGTTTCATCTGGTAGTACGTGTCCTTGGCGCCGATGGGCTTGTTCATGTCTTCGTAGATCGGGTAACTGATGTTGGCCTGGCCGGTGGTCGACAGCGTGGGCTTGCCGGCCGCATCGACGTTCCACGAATCGTACTTGGCGGTCATGCTCACGCCCTGATAGCGCAGCAGGAAGTTCCACATCGCCTCGGCGCCGTTCTGCGGGATCGGGAACGGGATGCCCGGCAGCACGTTGTTCACGGCGGTGCCACCCTCCTGGCTGTTGGCGCCGGTGGCGTTCTTCAGGGTGTTGTCCAGCACCGCCTGGGGCAGCGCGACGCTGCGGTGGGTCGGGTAGACATCGACGCGCATGGTCGGGAAGCGCTTGAGCAGCTCAAGGGTGGTGGCCGTCAGTTGGGCCTTGTACTGCTCGGCGTTCTTGCCATCGATGACCAACAGCGGTTTGTCGCTGGCGAAAGGGTCGGGGCGCATGCTGGCGCCGCTCTGGTAGCTGGCGGGCGGCGTCAGCAGGCCGCCCTGGTAGGCCGGGATCGAACCATCGGCGTTGGCGGCCTTTTCCGCGCCCAGGGTGGTCAGGCTCTTGCCCAGCTTGGCAGCCTGGTCAGGGGATACCGCGGCGTGGGCCGCGTTGAAGGCAGCCAGCGACAGGCACGTGGCCAACAGGGTGTTCACGTAGTTCATGATTGTTGTTTTCCTGTGAAGTCTGTGGGGGACAGGTCTCAGAACGTGGTCTTGAGGGTCAGGTACAGGGCGCCACGGTCTTCGGTGGTGGCACCACCGCCGGAGAAGGAGGCATAGCCGCCGCCGTAGCAGGTGTAGTCCTGTTCGCCGTCGAGGGCGTTCGGCGTGCTGCCGTCGGTTTGTCCATCCTTGCAGGACTGGGTCTTGCCGAAGCTGTCGACGTACTTGAGGTCGACGAAGTACTGGTTGTAGATGGCGGCGCTGACGCCGACCGCATAGTTGCCGGTGTCCTTGGCACCGCCGCCCTGCACCGGCGACACCCCGTCGATGCCGACGTTGACCGACAGTGGCAGGCTCAGGTCCATGCCTGGCAGCACCTGGAACCAGGTGGGCGTGAAGTTGACGGCGATGCCCCAGTTGTCGCGGGTCGGCTGGTCGATGCCGCGGTAGCTGCGCTTGCCCTTGTACAAGGCCTCGTTGTGGCCATCGAGCTTGAGCAGGTTGCTGTAGAACAGCTCGCCGAGCAGGGTCGCCGAGTCGAACAGCGGCGTGTTGCCGATGGTCATCAGGCCGTTGAGGGTCCAGTGCAGGGTTTCGCCGGTGGCGCTCAGGCTGTCGCCGTCCTTGGGCACGTCGTAGATCACCCCGCTGCTCGCCAGGCGTGGCGGCAGCAGGCCGAAGCCGCCACCCAGGCCAGCGGTGCCAGGGGCGCTGACGATGGCCGGGATGCTCGCCAGGGGCATGTGGTGGCGAATGTTGAGGTCGCTGCCGACGCTGACGCCGCCGATGTCCTTGGACAGGCTCAGGCCATAGATGTCGATGTCGTCGGCATAGGCGAACTGGTAGGTGGTGCTCTGCAGCGAGTTGTACAGGTTGCCGACGGCCCCCTGGCGGCTGCCGGGCGGGTTGCCGAACGGGCCCCTGGCCACGGTCATGCCACGGGCATCGAGCCAGGCCTGGGGCAGGATCTCGGAGGTCTTGCGGTAGTAGAAGCCCAGGGTGCCACCGAGCCACTCGGGCGACCACTTGGCCATGACGCCCCAGTCGCCGCTGTTGCGCGGGGTAAGGTCGTCGCCTCGGCGGATGGTGGTGAGCGCACCACGCACCGGGATCAGCCCGGGGGTGCCGGTGTGGCCAAGCAGGAAGCTCTGGGCGCCCTCGCCCACCACGTCGGAGCCGCCATAGTAAGTGCCGGCCTCAGGCAGGCGCGCGGCATCCCAGTCGAAGAAGTACTGCGCGCCCAGGGTCAGTTCGGGGTTGACCATGAACGACGTGGACAACTGGTTGCGCGGTACGAACAGTTCCTTGGCTTCGGTACCGGGTGAAGCCGCCAGCTTGGCCAGGTCCAGCCCGGACTGGCCGTAGCTCAGCGAGTGCACCGGGTTGAGCAGGGTTTCACCCCAGAACAGGTTGTGCTGGCCGACTTTGGCGCTGACCTGCGACTGCTCGCCCACCTCGCGGCTGAAGAACACGAAGGCATCCAGCACTTCGCCTGACGGGCCGCTGTAGTAGCGCTGGGCATAGTTGCTCAGGTGGGGGCTGCCCAGTGGCACGCCGGTGCCCGGCAGGCCGTTGAGGCTGGGGTTGATGCCGGACTGGTCACCGTTGCCGTTGACGAACGGGTTGCTGTTGGAGCCGGTGTTGTCATACGCCTTGTCGTACCAGCTGGCGGTGCTGACACGAAAGCCGGTGTTGCCCTGGTAGACCACGTCCAGCTCGGTCAGCAGGTCGACCCGATTGGTGACCGTGGTGCCGGCCTTGCGGAAGTTGTAATCACCGTCGTTGCTGTTGGGCGTGCCCAGCATGCGTTTGTCGGCACTTTCGGTGCGTACGCCATAGTTGTACTTGACCGTGTTGTCGAAGCGCACGGCCCAGTCTTCGCTACCGGTGGTGACTTCGATGGCGTGCGCGCCGGGCAGGCTGAGCAGGCTGATGGCGCAGGCGAGCAGGCAGCGCTGTGGCTTCACAGCACGGTGAATGCGGTGTTCTGGCATTGCGATGACTCCACTTATTGTTCTTGTTGTATTGGGCCGCCCGTCATCTGCGGGCTTGGCCTGGGCATCCGTGCGCGGTTGGCGGATCAGTGGTCCAGGCGGCGAATCAGGTTTTCGGCCAGCGGCCAGGGGCCGAAGCCGGCTGCCGGGTTGAGGTGGCCGACCGCGCCCAGGGCGACCAGCTCGCTGCCCCAGGCCTGGGCCATGGCACCGGCGGCGTCGAAACTGGCCAGGTGGTCGTTGCTGCTGGCAGCGACGATGCTGGGGAATGGCAGCGGCGCCATCGGCAAGGGCGACCAGCCCTGCTCGGCCAGACGTTGCGGGCTGGGGTAATGGGCCGGCCACTGGGCGTCCAGGTCAGGCGGTGCGGCCAGCAATGCGCCCTTGATCGGCCGCTGGTAGCGGGCCGCCCAGTGAGCCACCATCAACACGCCAGCGCTGTGCGCCACCAGCACCACCTCACCGTCGATCTGCTCCAGCTCGCGCTGGATGGCTTCGACACGGGCGTTGCAGCTGAGCCCGTCGACCTGCAGCGGTGGCACGCTGCGGACCTTGGCCAGGCGCGCTTCGAGCAGGGTTTGCCAATGCTCGCTGACATGATCGCGCAGGCCGGGGATGATCAGCACGGTGGCGGCGGTTTGCAGTTTTTCCACGTCGGAACCTCGTTTTGCATCGGGGCTTGGATCGGGTACGAGGTTCACAGTAATGAGGGGGCTCGGCGGGTGCTTCACATTGCGCGTCAGTGGCTTTTCATTTGATGACAAGGCGCTGTTGCGGGCTTGTGCTTCTCAATTGATGACACGCAGGCTATAAATCACAGACCGCCTGACGGAAAACAATAAAAATGCCCGCCCTAGTCCGTGCCGCCAGCCTGACCAATTACCTCGAAGTGTCCCGCCATGTGGGCCTGAACCCCAACGCCCTGCTCGCCCAGGTCGGCCTCAGCGCCGCCCTGCTCGACGACCCCAACCGGCGTATTCCGGCGGCCAACGTGATAACCCTGCTGGAAGAGTCGGCCCGTGCCAGCGGTTGCGAAACCTTCGGCCTGCGCATGGCCGAATCGCGCCAGCTCTCGGACTTCGGCGAGATCAGCCTGCTGCTCAGCCACCAGCGCAACCTGCGTGATGCCCTGGAAGTGATCGTGCAGTATCGCCACCTGCTCAACGATGCGCTGGCCATCCACGTCGAGGAAGCCGGCAAGACCGTCATCATTCGCGAAGAAGTGATCAATGAACGGGCGCCGTGCAGCCGCCAGGCCACCGAGCTTGCCATCGGCGTGATGCTGCGCCTGTGTGCGGCGCTGCTGGGTGCCCAGTGGCACCCGATCAGCGCCAACTTCACCCATGCCGCACCCGCCGACCTGGCCATCCACCGGCGTATCTTCGGCTGCAAGCTGGTGTTCGGCAGCGAGTTCAACGGCATCGTCTGCCCCGCTGCCGACCTCGACAGCGCCAGCCCCCAGGCCAACGAGGCCATGGCGCGCCTGGCGCGGCGCTACCTGGACACGCTGCCGGCCGGCGGCACGCCGTCACTGGAACTGGAGCTGCGCAAGACCATCTACCTGCTGCTGCCCATGGGCCGCGCCACCATCGAGCAGGTGGCGCAGACCCAAGGCATGAATGTGCGCACGCTGCAACGGCGCCTGGAAGAAGACGGGCTGACCTTCAAGGACATGATCAACACCGTGCGCCGCGACCTGGTGATGCGCTACCTGGAAAACCCCAGCTATTCGCTGGGGCGCATCGCCGACATGCTCGGTTACTCGATGCCCAGTTCGTTCACCCGCTGGTTCATCGCCCAGTTCGGCATGCCGCCGGCCAGCTGGCGGGCACAGCATGCCGAACAGGCGCCTTAGAGGCCCCAGTGCATCAGCGCCAGCACCAGCAAAACGAGGAACACGCTTTCCCCTACCATCAGCGCGATGGGCTTGAGCCCCACTGAAGCCAAGGCCTTGAGCTGGGTCTTCATGCCCAGGGCGCTGATGGCCACCACCAGGCAGCCACGCGACAGGTCATTGATGCCGCCCTGTACTGCCACAGGCACCCAGCCGGTGCTGTTGACGCAGGCCAGCAGCACGAAGCCGACGGCGAACCATGGCAGCAATGGTGGGCGCTGGCCACTGGCATCCAGGCCCTGACGGCGGGTGATCATCGCCGCGCAGACGATCACCGGCAGCAACATGGCCACGCGCATCAGCTTGACCACCGTGGCGATGTCGCCGGTTTCGGTGGACATGCTGTAACCGGCACCGACCACCTGGGCGACGTCGTGGATGGTGGCCCCGAGGAATACCCCGGCCTGCCCCGGCGACAGATGCAACCCATTGGCAATCATCGGGTAGAGGATCATCGCCAGGGTCGACAACGCCGACACGCCAATCACCGTGAACAGCGTGGCGTGTTCCTTGCGCGGGTGCTGGGGCAACGCCGCCGCCAGCGCCAATGCCGCAGAGGCGCCGCAGATGGCCGTGGCACCGCCGGTCAACAGGCCGAACAACCGGGAAAAACCCAGCGCCTTGGCTGCAATCACCGACACCACGATGGTCACCAGCACCAGGATGACCACCAGCGCCACTGGCCTCCAGCCAAGGCTGGCGATCTGGCCGAGGGTAATGCGCATGCCCAGCAGGGCCACCCCCAGGCGCAGCACGCCGCGGGCAGTGAACTCGATGCCAGCCTTGCACGGTCCGTCGACGGCCAGGAAGTTCAGGGCCATGCCCAGCAACAAGGCAAACAGCATCACCGGCGCCGCATAGTGCTCACTGAGAAAGCTCGCCGCCGCGCCCACGATCAGGCTGACCGCGATGCCTGGGGCCAATGCGCGAATGCGGTGCTGCGCCGCCGTGATCGCCAGCGTGCTCATTGCCCGCCCTCCTCGTTGCCCAGCACGATGTACACCTGCTGGCCCTGGCATTCGACCGGGTAGCTGTTGACCTTCAGCGCCCTGGAGTTGAGCAGGTAGCCGCTGGCCAGGTCGAAGCGCAGGCCATGGGCGCAGCACTGGATGACCCGGCCCTCCAGGCGCCCGCCGCACAGCGAAGCGCCCTGGTGCGGGCAACTGTCGTCGATCGCGTACAGGGTATCGGCCACATTGAACACGGCCAGGCTCTTGCCGTGGCTTTGCACCAGCACACGCCCGTTGCGCTCGGGGACCTGGCTCGCGGCCAGGGCGATCCGCCGGGTCATGCCGGCACCTGCACTTGCAAGGCTTCGAGCATGGCCGCGAACAGCACATCGGCCGGTTGCGCGCCAGCGATCAGGCGGCCCTCATTGAAGCGAAAACGCGGCACCGCGCTGCCCGCGCGCCCGGCACCGTCGAGGAACGGGCTGCCATCGTCACGCAGGCAGTCGACCACTTGCGCCGCCTGCAACCCGCAGGACTGGGCAATGGCAAGCAGTGTCCGGCTGTCGCCCAGGTCACGCCCCTGATGAAAGTAGGCAATGAACAACTGTGCCAGCAAGGTTTCAAGCCGCCTGGCGCCAAGCAGGCCGGATGCACGTTGCAACAGGCGGTGGGCATTGGCGGTATTGGGCATGCGGCGGATGCGCGTGAAGTCGATGTCTTCGCCGACCACGCTGGCCGCTGCACGCACCTGCGCCTGGCGCTCGCGCACGGCCTGCTCGCTACCCAGCCGCTGCACATAGAACGCGTGGAATGGCACGCCATTGGCCGGCAGGCCAGGCAGCAGTTGCACGCCGCGCCACTGCAGGTCCACCTGCACCTGCGGCTGTTCGCGCTGCAACAGCAACAAAGCGGCCTGCAATTGCCGCTGACCAATCAGGCACCACGGGCAAATGAAATCGAATAACACTTCAACCGATAACGTCTGTTTCACGAACTCAACTCCTCGGTACGGCTGACCGATGCTTGCAGACGCTCCATGTCGCGGTGGTAATGGCGTTTGCCGATGAAGAACACGGCGGCAGCGGCGATGCTCACCAGCGGCACCAGCTGGAACGCAGCGTGCAAACCGATCAGGTCAGACACCCGTCCGGTGATCAGCGGGCCGGTGGCCAGGCCCAACAGGTTGTTGGCCAGGGTCAGGGTGGCGAACGCCGTGCCATGCACGGCGGCGTGGGTCAGGTTGGCGACCATGGCGCTGGACGGGCCATTGGTGCCGACGGCGATCATCATGCCCAGGCAGATCAGCACCAGTTGCGCGGTGCCCACCGGCAGCGCAAAGGCCAGCGACAGCAGCAGGCAACTGCCCAGGCAATAGCCGATGGCCAGGCTGATCTTGCGGTCCGGGCGCTGCCTGCCCAGGCGGTCGCAGAGCATCGCGCAGAGGATCGTGCCGATGCCGCTGCACAGCACGATCACTGCGGCAATGGCCCCGGCGCGATCAGTGCCCATGGCGTAGTAACGGTTCAGGTAGCTGGGCATCCAGACGATCACCGTGCCACCGACGAACAGTTGCAGGCCGCTGCCGATGTACGCGGCGATCACCGAGCGCGAGCCATACAAGGTGCGCAGCGGGCGACTCGCCTTCAGCTGCGCCTGTTCGGCGCAGTTGGCGGTGATGCGGGCTTCCTTGACGATCAGCGGGTACAGCAGCGCCAGCACCAGGCCAAACAGCGCCATGCCGGCGAACGCCCAGCGCCAGCCCAGGTGCTGGGCCAGGACACCGCCCAGGGCCATGCCCAGCACCGAGCCGAACATGCCACCGGCCATGAAGGCGCCGGCCAGGGTCGAGCGCATGTCGCGGGGGAACACCGCCACCACCACGGCAATGCCGACGCTGCCGTAGGCGGCCTCGCCGACACCCACCAGGAAGCGCGCGATGAACATCTGCGGGTAGTTTTCTGCCAGGGCGCAGCCCAGGGTCGCCAGGCTCCACAGCACGGCCATCAGTACCAGGCTGCGGACCCGGCCGAAGCGGTCGGCCAGCAAGGACAACGGGAAGGTCAGCAGGCCGACCATCAGCGCGACAATGCCACTGAGCAGGCCGAGCTGGCTGTCGCTAAGGGCCCACTCGCCCTTGAGCAGCGGGAACACGGCATTGAGCACCTGGCGCGACATGTAGTCGGAGATCAACAGGCCGAAGGTCAGGGCGAAGACGACCCAGGCATAGCGCCGGGGGACGCTGTGCAAGGTGTCGGTGCCGGGTGCCTGGGCACTGGCGAGATAGGTGGCCATGGTGCCTCCTCGGGGTATCTGGCGTGGGGTTGTTCTTGTTTTTATGGATACAGCCAAAAATCATTACTGCCTGTTCTGGCCTCTTCGCGGGCAAGCCCGCTCCCACAGTTACTGCACAGGCCTGAGTGATGTGCAGAGCCTGTGGGAGCGGGCTTGTCCCGCGAAGAGGCCAGTCCTGCTTTGTCAGGCCCGCTGCGGCACGCCCTTCTGACCCTGCTGGCGATTCGGCGCCATGCCGTTGGCCTTGAGCGTCTGCTCGATGCTGGTGTACTGCTCGCCAATGCGGTAAATGGCCCGGGCCTCTTTGCCGTTGGCCACTTCCCGGCCCAGTTCATGGGCCACGCGCACGGTCTGCTGGATCTGCTGCACCGAGCCGAAGCGCTTGCCGTGCTGGTCGATGATGGTGTCTTCGTTGCCGCAGCGCGGGTGCAGGCCCATGGCCAGGGCCATGGTGTTGAACGGCAACACGTTCTTGAGCAACGACTCGGCCGTCAGCGTGCAGCCATCTGGCGCGCGGTGGATGAAGTTGAAGAAGTTGAACGGGTTGGGCCCATCAAATCCGCCACCGATGCCGATCCAGGTCAGGTTCAGCGGGCCCATGTAGTCGCCACGGCGAACGATGCGCTCGAGGGTTTCCAGGGCATGCATGCCGGTCAGCTGGAAATGCGGCTGGATGCCACTGGCCTGCAACCGGCGCAGGTGTTCGCGGACCCAGGCCGGGCCGGCAGGCACGGTCATCTCGCTGTAGGCGGCGTGGATCGCCGGGTGAGCCAGGGAGGTGCCTTCCAGGTACTGCGGGTACAGCAGCTCCATGATGTTCATCTGCGTGGTGTTGATTGCCACGGTCACCTGGTCGGGGCGCGGCGTCAGCTCGGCGAGCATGTGCCGGGTGTCGTCGGACAGCCACTTGGCCGCCTCACCCTCGCCTTCGGGGGCGAAGGAAATCGAGCCGCCGACCTGGATGATCATGTCCGGCACCGCTTCACGCACACCGGCGATCAGTTCGTTGAACTTGGACAGGCGCTTGGAGCCTTTGCCGTCCAGTTCGCGCACATGCAAGTGCAGCACGGTGGCACCGGCTTCGTAGCAATCGACGGCCTTCTGCACCTGCTCATCCATGGTCAGCGGGATGTCTTCGGGGAAGTCCTCGGGCATCCATTCCGGGCCGTACGGGGCGACGGTGATCACCACCTTTTCCATGTTTTCCGGGTGCAACGAATCATCGAAGAATTGCATGCAGTAGTCCTCGCTATTGTTATTGTGCTGTGCGCCGCGCGCCTGAGTGTGCGGCGGGTGAATCAGAAGGTGCGGCTGCCCTTGATCCCCGCGCGCTCCATCTTGCGATGGCACGGTGGGTAGTCCATGACCGCGTAATGCTGGGTGCTGTGGTTGTCCCAGATCGCCACGCTGTTGGGCTTCCAGCGCCAGCGCACCTGGTACTCGGGCAGGTAGGCCTGGCTGACCAGGTAGCGCAGCAAGTCGGCGGCACCGGGGTTGGCGTCCTGGCCGAAGCGCACGCGCTGGGGGGTGTGGTAGTTGCTGAAGTGGGTGGTGAAGGCGTTGACGAACAGTACCTGCTCGCCGGTTTCCGGGTGGGTGCGCACCACCGGGTGCTCGGCGTCGGGGAACTGCGCCTTGAGCGCCAGGCGCTTGTCGATCGGCATGGCGGCGCCGAAGCTGGCTTCGATGCTGTGGCGTGCGCGCAGGCCTTCGACCTTGGCTTTCACGTCGGCGGGCAGGTTCTCATAGGCCAGCACCATGTTTGCCCACATGGTGTCACCGCCCACCGGCGGGCACTCGACGCAGCGCAGCACGCAGCCCATGGGCGGCGCTTCGCGCCAGGTGGCGTCGGTGTGCCAGGCGTTTTCATAGCGGTCGTTGGGCTGGTCGGGGCGTTTGTAGATCTGCACCAGGCCAGGGTGCTCCGGGTCGCTGCCGGCCACCGGGTGATCTTCCAGCTCGCCAAAGCGCCGGGCAAAGGCCACGTGTTCGGCACGGCTGAAGTGCTGGTCGCGCAGGAACAGCACACGGTGCCTGAGCAACTGCGCGCGCAGCTGCTCGAACAGGTCGTCGTCATGGATCGCGTCAGCCAGGTTGACGCCGCTTATCTCGGCACCGATCGCACAGGTCAGTTGTTCGATGTGCATGCTGTTGCCCTCTTCAGATGACGAAGATCGACGAGCCGGTGGTCCTGCGCGCTTCCAGGTCGCGATGGGCCTGGACGGCGTCCTGCAGGGCATAGTGCTGGTTGATCTCGATACGGATGCGGCCGCTGCTGACGTGGTCGAACAGCTCGCCGGCCAGGTCGGCCTTTTCCGCAGGGTCGGCAATGAAGTCGGCCAGTGCCGGGCGGGTCAGCTGCAGCGAACCCTTGATCGCCAGCAACTGGGGATCGAACGGCGCAATGGTGCCCGAGGCGGTCCCCACGCAGACCATCAGGCCACGGCGCTTGAGCGAATCGAGCGAACCCATGAAGGTGTTCTTGCCAACGCTGTCGAACACCACGTTTACGCCGACGCCATCGGTGAGCGCGCGCACGCGGCTGGCCACGTCCTCGACGCTGTAGTTGATGATGTGATTGCAGCCATGGGCGCGGGCGACCTCGGCCTTGGCCTCGGTGGACACCGTGCCAATCACGTTCAGCCCCAGCAGCCGCGCCCATTGCGCGACGATCAGGCCGACGCCGCCCGCAGCGGCATGCAGCAGCACGGTGTCGCCGGGCTTGAAGGCGTACAGCCGGCGCATCAGGTAGGCCGCGGTCAGGCCACGCATGGTCATGGCGGCGGCGGTTTCGAAGGCGATGGTTTCCGGCAGCTTGATCAGCGCCGCAGCGGGGATCAACCGCTCGGTGCAGTAAGCGCCGAGCGTATTGAGAAACCCGGTGTAGGTCACCCGGTCACCCACCGCCACCTGGGTCACACCCTCACCTACCGCCTGCACCACGCCGGACGCTTCCACGCCGATGCCATTGGGCAGCGGGATCGGGTAGGTACCATTGCGAAAGTAGGTGTCGGCATAGTTCAGGCCAACCGCCACCTGACGCAAGCGCACCTGCCCCGGGCCGGGCTCACCGACCTCGGCATCCTCGTAGCGCAGCACTTCGGGGCCACCGGTCTGATGGAAACGTACGACTTTGGACATGCTTGTCTCTCCAATCATCGATCTGGACGCAAGGCGTCAGTTCTGGGTAATTGGAATGTAAGCGCTCGGGGTACAGGATGCTTCGCATCGGGCGACAGCGGGTTTTCATTTGATGACAGATTGCCGCGCCTGACGCTGCAATCTTTTCTTCATGAGCCGCCTTGATGGCTATCAATGGCCCGACTAATACTTAGGTCTCTGCCTGGGGAGGCACGAAAAATGCAACCGAGATTCGTTATCGTTCCAGCTGTGCCCGTCGAAAAGACGTCCTTTCGCATCGGCAGCCGGTACTACGCGGCGACCGTTTGCGGCGGTTTCGACATCTATGACAATCAGGAAAAGCAGCGGCTCAAACCCAGTTATCCGAACAAGACGGACGCCGAGGCGCAGTGCCGCAGCCTGAACATGGCAGAGCGCGTCAGGTAGCCCGCGACCTTGCCCGCCATGCGTGAGGGCCGGCAAACCGGCTCTCGCTGCAGAACGCCCGCATCAGCACTGCGCCTTGTCGGCCTCTCCTTCCTGCCACCCGGCAATCAGGCGCTGGGCATTTTCGGCGCAATCCATGCCCTGCGGTTTGCTCTGCATGCCTGCGATCACTGCCAGCAATTGCGCACGGTTCTGCGCCAGGCGCAGCTGCATCGCTTCGATCTCGGCCACCTTGCGCTTGAGGCTCGCCAGCAACAGATCATGCCGAGCCGACTCGTCGCCAGAGGCGCTGGTCAGTTTGCGCATTTCCTCGAGGCTGAACCCGGCCTGCTGGCCACAGGTGATGATTTCCAGCGACCTCACCACCTGTTCCGGATAATCCCGATAACCGTTGCCCAGGCGCCGGGCCTCGATCAGCCCGCTGGCTTCATAGAAACGGATGCGCGATGCGCTAAGGCCCGTGCGCCGGGCCAGTTCGCCTATTTTCATGCTCTGTGAAATTCCCTGTTGACCTTAAGGTTTACTTTAACCTTAGCCTTCTCCAAAACCCAACCCGCCCGACGCCTGGCGCTAACTTGGAGAACCCCCCATGTCCCCGTTCCAGCCCCTGCGCTTGCCCAATGGCAGTGTCATCCCCAACCGCATCGCCAAGGCGGCCATGGAAGAAAACCTCGCCAACCAGGATCAGACCCCTTCCGATCAGCTACTGCGCCTGTATCAGGCCTGGGCCGAAGGCGGCGCGGGCCTGCTGCTGACTGGCAACGTCATGATCGACCCCAGCGCCATGACCGGCCCGGGTGGCGTGATGCTCGATGACAGCCAGCAGTTGCAGCGTTTTCGCCAATGGGCCAACGTCGGCCGCGCCCAGGGTGCGCAATTCTGGATGCAGATCAACCACCCAGGGCGCCAGATGCAGGCCAACCTCGGCCAGCCAACCGTGGCGCCCTCGGCCGTAGCGCTGGACATGGGCGGGTTGTCGAAGCTGTTTCCGCAACCCAAGGCCCTGGACGAAACCGAAATCGCCGCGCTGATCCAGCGCTTCGCCAGCACGGCGGCACTTGCCGAACAAGCCGGCTTCAGTGGCGTGCAGATCCACGCTGCCCATGGCTACCTGCTCAGCCAGTTCCTCTCGCCGCTGACCAACCGGCGCCAGGACCGCTGGGGCGGCAGCCTGGAAAACCGAGCGCGGCTGCTGCTGGAAGTGGTCAAGGCCGTGCGTGAGGTGGTGTCACCGGGTTTCAGCGTGGCGGTCAAGCTCAACTCGGCCGACTTCCAGCGCGGCGGCTTCGAACCTGCGGATGCACGCCAGGTCGTGCTGTGGCTCAACGAACTGCCTGTGGACCTGGTGGAGCTGTCCGGCGGCAGCTACGAAGCACCGGCCATGCAAGGTGATGCCCGGGACGGCCGCACCTTGGCGCGGGAGGCCTATTTCCTCGAGTTCGCCCGTGAGATCGCCGCGATCGCCCGCATGCCGGTGATGGTCACCGGGGGCATCCGCCGCCTGCCGGTGGTCGAGCAGGTCCTCGCCAGTGGCGTGGCCATGGCCGGCATCGCCACCGCGCTGGCTGTCGAGCCCAACCTGCCCCGGCGCTGGCAAGCTGGCGAAACCAAGGCCCTGGCCGAGCTGCCGCCGATCCGCTGGAAGCGCAAGGCGTTCGCCGCCCTGGCCTACATGGCGCTGGTGAAGTTGCAGATGCGCCGGCTGGCTGCAGGCAGCAAACCCAAGGCCAAGGCCTCGCCACTGCGGGCACTGCTGCTGGAGCAGTGGTGCACGCTGCGCCGGGTGAAGCAATACAGGCGTATGATGAATAGCCGACTGGATTGATGCTGTTCCGTAACGGCGTTCTCTGACGGGAGCCCTGCCATGAACAAATCAACTTGTGCGCTGATGCTGGTATTGGCAGCGCTCACGGGCTGTTCAAGCAATTCATCGCTCTACCATGACCAACCGTTGGTTGCCAAAGTCGAAACCGGCATGAGCAAAGCGCAAGTACTGAAAATTGGCGGCAAACCGAGCGCCGAGTCCGAGCGCACGGCAGTGCCGGGTACTTGCTTCGATTACATGCTTACCCAGCCTGGGCAAAAGCAACAGCCCTACATGGTCAGCTTCGACCAGGCCGGCAAGGTCGACAAGACCAGCTTCATGACCTGCGCCGAATGGAGCAATGCGCAGCACACGTCCCGGCAAGCGTTGCCCAGCATGGGCGGCATGGGAGGTGCCGGCTACTGATGCCATTGACAGCGGGTTACTCCAGGCACTCTTTAGCGGCCATGCGCAACTTGTCACTCGACAGGAAACTCCCTTTATAGAAAGTTGCGCGGCTGCCTTCGTGATATTCAACGACTTCCAGCACTTCGTCTGAAGTCACCGCACTGGGCGCGGTCAACCGATACCCGTGGTTGATGGACTTTTGCGTGGTCTGGGGGGACAGCGCCTGCCACTTTGGCAGGACACACGCAGCGTAATCTTCCGGGGATTTTGCAGTCAGCTTGCTGGCGGTAGGCTTGCCTGGGTTTGCGCAAGCGGCAAGACTGGCAGCGAGTACAGAACACAACAGGATGCGAAAGGTTGGCATTTGCAATTAACCAGAATGGAACTTGAGCCATTCTAGCCGGGATCGAGCCGCAGAAGTAATCCACCAAGGTCGTGTCCTGGGCTGATGGCGATGGCGCAAGACTTCAGTCGAATGGGCAAGCCGGCTGGTTCCCTTAGAATGAAAAACGCTGATGGATCAGCGCCCATCGCAAAAAGCCCGCTCTCATGTGCGGGCTTTTTGCTCTTGCAGATCAACACGTCAGGCTTTTTTGCACATCAACGCAGCGTCGAGCAGCCTGCCATGGTCGTACCAGGCATCGCGCTGGTAGGCGGTGAACTGGCGCTGGGCTCCCGTGCCGCTTAGTTCGACCAAGCCATCAGCCTTATTGGGGTCGGTACTTTCGACATACAGTTTTACCGAGTTGTCGCCGTCGACTTCATAGGTTTTCACGTTGCCTTGAAGTTCGCCTTTGACGCACCCCAGATAGGCTGGCGTGCTTCTATCGGTGGTGCCAGACGTATAATCATGGCTATTTCGTACATCCGGGTTCTGTGCGCACCCGGCCATGAACAACGTGGCGAAAGTGGTAAACAGTACTGCGCCTGCGACCGATCTTGAGCTCTTCACGCGACACGCTCCTGCTGCCCCATCTGGAACTTAGGAAAGAGTTGCCAAGCACGCGCCCTTTTTTGGTTTTCATTGGCCCATGGTACTGCGCAATCTGCGCAGCACCATAGGCTTGTTTGCTATATGGGAGAGGGTCGGTTACCGGCCGCTTTTTTTGCTTTCGCGTTATTTCTTTAGCCGAGCGGAACGATTTCAACTCGCCATGATTCTGATGCGTATCGACCGTTACAAACGCTCAGGAGACAACCATGGTGTGGTGGCTGGAAATACTCGCCCAGTACGTGACCTCCACCGGCCTCGCCGTGTTTTGCATCTTTGTGTTCTGGGCCTACACGCTGGCGTTTGGCAGGACATACATCAAGTTGCTGTCGGCTGCGCTGGCCGTGGCATTGCTGGGTATTGCCGCCGTTCCCCACGGGGCGAGCTTCGCCTTAAGCCACAAGACACTGCTGGGGGATGGCAGCGAATTCCTGTTGCTGATCGCAGACGCAATGGGTGTGATCAGTGCCGTGATAGTTGCATCGTTCTTTTACGACCCTGGGCGGTTGCTGGATGAAGCATGACTGCCCGGCAGGCTATTCGCCCAACCCTTGGTCGGTGAGCGAATAGCCGTCTATTTCAGTGCTATCAGCGTGGGCCGCCACCGTGCCCGCCACCCATCATGCCTGGGCCGCCATGCCCACCACCATGCCCACCACCGCCACCTGGCGGCATGAACATCCAGCAACCTGCCAGCGTGGATACCAGGGCAACCACCACGGCTGCACGCACTACCTGCTTCAACTTCATACAACACTCCAAAAGGCAAAAACCGGTGCCCTGCCTGATTCCAGGCAGGGCAGCGCCGCCAGTGTAATTTCCCGACCGGCCAGCCTGTGCGAGCTTTTCCATTTCTTTACAGTTGCGTGAAGCCAATGCGGCCTTGCGTCAGTAGCGACGATAGTCCTGGTGCCCCCCACGATCTTCATCGTAGTAATGCCGGTGATGATGGCCTCCGTCGTGCCAGTACGGCCAGCAGCCACTGAGCAACAACAACCCTGACAACACGACAACCCATGCAGTCTTGCGTTTCATGTGCATACCTCCGGCCAGGCGAAGCAAGGCCTTGCATACGTTGGACTGCGCCAGGACGCAAGGTTCGGGCCGGGGGCCGGCCGCTGATCTTGTTTCATGAAGGCATGCCAAAAGCGGTTGGCTGTCCACCCATCCAGCGTGGATAAAAATGCAGATAACAAACCGATTTCGGCGGTAGTACTGTCAGGTCTCGTCCATTCCAGGGAGAGAAACATGAGCATTCGCAGCCTCGCCAAAAACCTTCCAGCAGACCCTGACAATGAGGGCTGTGTGCTTGGCTGGGGTGTTCTACGCGCCGTACATCCGTGGCACTTTGTCGACGTCTATGCCGACCAGAAGACCGCCAGGGCCGAGGCACAACGCCGTGGCGATGGCTACGTGGTGGAATTTGGCTCGCACCGGCTCGGCTCGGATGAATTTGTCTGTGGGGTAACGCTGCCGGAAGGATGACAAGGCGCTCGTCCAGTGCCAGCGCCTTGAAACCTGTGTTGATCTCGTGTTGATTCGTTGTTCAGGCTTCATCTGGCTGGCGGGCATCGCCAGGCGCCCGCGGGGCCCTCAGCAACAAGGTAAAGCTGCCAGTAAGGTGCTGACGCAGCTCTTTGGGCATGAAGAAAGCAAAATGCACAAGCCACGAACCATCGCCCAGCAAGAACGCTTCACGGCGATAAAGAGTGACTTGTTGTTCGGAAACACCGATGCACGCGGCTATAAACGAGTCGCTTGGTTCTTCGTCCACTGGGGAACCCCCGAGCCTGCGCAGTCAATGACGCTGTATGGTATGGCCATGTCCGGTAGCAAGCGCCGGCACTGTTCATCACATCTTTGCTGTTCGCTCATTTTTTCCACTGAACCTTGGAAACGCCATCAGGAGAACCGGTGACACCGGATGCAACGTGCTGAATGTGGCCGCCATGCTGAAGGAAGATTTCGATTTGCTCGCAGAGGCGTTGGTGGGCTTTGTGGGCCGCGCTGGGGTACGTCTGGTACATGTTGGCGTCTCGGTTGTGAGCCACTGAAAGACAGTCACCCGAGCAATGACTATACACCCTGTTTTGAAGTCAGGGGCTGTACCGAGGCAACCCCCTGTGTTTATCGACCAAAGGCAGGTGGGAGATGCACTCCAAGTTCGCTGGTGACAGACCACAGCGCAGACCTGACAAGCAACCAAACTCAAGGTTTGGGCAGGTAATAATGGGGGTACAGCGCCATGTCGCGTTCCAGCTTTTCAGCGTCAGTCACTCGCTTGCGGACCTCGGCATAGAATCGCTGGCTCTGGTTTTGAAAATGCCTGAAATCTTGCTCAGCTGTCTCAATGGCTCCCTTCAGCGCTTGCCCCCTCAGCCCGTCGGTAAGCCGCTGCGATGAGATATACCTCTGCCAGCAGGCCTCGACCTGCAACAGCCCTTGCGCGAAGACTTCAGTGTCGATAGTCGCCATTGGTGCACCCTCTTTGGGCCATTCAAGGCCCGTCGGTGTGAATCGCCAGAGCGACGATAGCTTGATGAAGCTCGGTCACAATCAGCTTCGGCTCGAAGTGTAGTCTATCTCGGGCCAGGCACAGGGCCTCATTGCCTTGAGCGCAAGGCGGGAGCGTTCCCCGTGCTCATGGATCTGACCGGCCACACTCGTGGATCGATGAGCGATCAGCGTCGATGGCTCTTCCGATTGACCCCGTAACCGCAGCGACTTGACCAGCCGACTTGTCGTTGGCCGCCAATCATCACTTTCGTTGTTTGACAGGCAGCGAAATCTACCACCCCTGTGCAACGGTCATGCCTCCCTGGCGAGGGCGATTACCTGGTACTCGGGTGCTTGCTGGCCTCCAAACGCTGCGCATCTCTGGCGAACCATATACCTACCGCAATCACCATCAGGCAAATGAACACCACATCCCATGCCCTGTGCTCGATGGCCGCCAGGATCGCGAAAAATTGCAAGGCGCCAGCCCACCAGAGAAACGGCCTGATTTTTGAGTAGCGCATGACTCACCTCGCAGTCCCCTCCATTCCAATTCTAGTCGAGCCGGCGAACTGGAACAGCGCACGGCGAAGACCCGTCGCGTTAAACCTCAATCGAGGACTGCAACCAGGACGCAACGATTTTGTCGATAAGGAACATTTCAAACTCAGGTTGCCGGCAGCGGTGCGAGGTTTTGTTGTGTCTGGCGCAAGATATTCATCGCTGAAGGCTGAGGCCCTGACCGCAGGAAGCGCTGCCTGATCCTGCCCTTGAACTACCCAGCCTATCGGCTCTAAGGGAGCTGCGATGAGCAAGGGCTGAATGAACCTTTTGACGAATGATCTGGATTCCAATCACTGGGATCAATGCCGACAACGCCACCAAGAACCAATCCTGCTGGTCGCGGGCTAATGTCTCAAGCAAGGTCAGCAATAAACCCATTACTGTTGTTAGGATGCATGCGGTAACCAGGGCCGTCATTTTTTGGCCATTCATCGGGGCAAACAGAATGCTGCGATACCCCATGCAGAGCAGCCAAAAGAGCAGCCACAACACCGAGCCAATCATGTAGAACCCCAGAACCAGCAGATCACCGGCCAACCCTGCTCCATGCATTCGCACATCCCGCCCTGAAAATGTTTATCGTGCTTGTGGCTCCATGCGCCGTGCTTCAGCATCGCCTGCAAACCCACTGAGAGCAATCCCTTCCCCCACTTATCAAGGCCACCGACATGCGCGGGCATGGAGCGCTATTGCCATGTCGCAAGAAGCACTCGCGAGCGTGCCTGCGAAGGTTCGCATTGCGATCGAGGCCAGTTAAGCCACAGCGGCTGCGTTGGGACTGCAGTACCTGGCCTTCGCGCCAGCCAACTGCCGGGGGCTGCCTGGCTATGTACAGAAGAAAAGCCACAACGACGGCGCGGTGTTCACCTGGAGTCGCTTGACCAGGCCAGGGCAACAACCCGCTCAGCGCCGGCGTGCAAGCAATGCACAAGTTGTTGACGGACCAGGGCGTCAACTGCTGATATCCGAGGCTCTGCGAGCGTCTGAAGCGGGTCAATGAGGTCAGCGCTGACTGCGAGCCTCAGAATACAACCGAGCGACGCTGCTCGGATGTCGCCACGACTCTACCGCGCTTGAGCACCATCAGCCGTGCCGGTAGATCGAGAATGACATCACGGACCGCCTGGGTGTCCAGCAGCACCAGGTCCGCATCGTTGCCCACTGCCAGGCCGTATTGGTTCAACCCCAAGGCTTTTGCCGGGTTTGTGGTGAGCATGGGGAGCACCGTGGCCTGATCATCCGCACCGCCCAGATGGCAGACAGGCAGGGCAAGTTGCGCGATGTTCAGCAGATCGCCAGTGCCAAAAGGAGTGAACGCATTACGAATGTTATTGGTTGCCAGGCAGATGTTCACGCCGCCATCGCGCAGTGCCCGCACAGGGGTCAAAGTGCGGCGCACGTTGTGACTGTCGCCGCGGGCGCCCAGATGCAGATCGGTGGCGGGCAGGCACATCACACTGATACCGGCCTTGCGCAGCAACTCGATGATGGCTGCCTGGCGCTCGGGTACGACAGCCGCCAGACTTGTGAGGTGACCAACACAGACGCGCCCTTGATACCCCTCGAGGAGGGTCTTGCGAGCAACATATTCTATGGTCATGTGCTCGGCGTCATCAGCGAAATCCTGGTGGAAATCGATACTCTTGCCGTAGCGCTTGGCCAGGTCGAAAACGAAGTCGATGTGCTCAAGGGGTGAAATATCATTGTAAGGGATGCCGCCAACGACATCGGCGCCCTTTTCCATGGCTTCGACCATCATTTCCTTCATGCCGGGCAGCTTCAAGATCCCTTCCTGGGGAAAGGCGACCACCTGGATATCAATGAAGTCTCGGAACCTTTCGCGCAGTTCCAGCACCACATCCAGGCCGGTGAAACCCTGTGCCGGATCGAACTCGGCGTGGGCACGGACATGAGTGGTGCCAGCCTGCACCAGTGCGCGCAATACCTGGATCGAACGCTCCCGGATGTCTGCGCGGGTCAGCGTGGGCTTGAGTGCTGAAGTCACCGCAATGGCTTCATTCAAGGTGCCCGAGCGATTGGCCCTGCGGTGCATGACATTGGCTTTTTCCAGATGCAGATGGCCTTCGACAAAACCCGGAATCAATACATTCCCGTTGCCTTGGACTTCCTGCCTTGCACGCGCCGCGATGGCAGGGGCAACCGCTGCGATCTTGCCTTGCTGTACACCTACGTCCACCAACGGTTGCGCATCATCGATGCGTACGTTTCGAAAGATGATATCCATGCGCTTGGTTCCTCACACCGGTCTGTGCGATGCAGATTGGGATCAGTTGTTGGAGCACCCATTGCCCAGGACGCGATACTCGAGAACATGTCGATGGCCATGGGAGTCGTCATAGGTCATGCGTGCGGGCACTACTTCACAGACATCTGGAACAGCGCTGATGGAGACCACGCGTGCAATATCCAGGTGTTGGGAGTAGCTGTAGTGCTCAACCGGCGTCTGCACAACATCGGCCGAAGGCTCATCTGCCATTGCGTGTGCGCAAAGGCCGCAGAGAAGAACAGTCAGTAACGCTTTCATCGGTGTCTACCTGAGATCGGGTGCCCGGGCGCCGTCAGGCGCCGGGCCGCTTACCGTGGTCTTAGAAAGGCTTGGTCGGCAGGTACTTGCCATCCAGCGTGATCACCGCGCGGGAGCCGCCTTCCGGATCTTCGACTTTCTTGATGTCCAGCTTGAAGTTGATGGCGCTGATGATGCCGTCACCGAACTTTTCGTGTACCAGCGCCTTGAGCGTGGTGCCGTAGACCTGAAGCATCTCGTAGAAGCGGTAGATCGTAGGGTCGGTCGGCACACCGCGCTCCATGCAGCCGCGCACGGGTACGGTTTGCAGCAGTGCGATGCCATCGACGTCAAGGCCGAGCTTTTCACCGACGACCTGAGCGGCGGTAGCAGGGAGCGGGTGCTGCCCCAGCAGCGCGGCAGTGACGAAGGCTTCGGACAGGCCGGTACCCTCGGTGATCTGGGCATACGACAGGTCTTTGCGAGCTTTGGCCATGAGGATGACTTCGGTCAGGGCCTGGCGAACGCTCTGGGTGGCTTGCGACTGGATCATGGGGATGTCTCCTTGGGTTGAGTAGCCGTGTTCAGGCAACGTTTTTGGGTGGGTGGGAAACAGCATGTACTTGCGGGTTGTCTGCGAGTGACACGAACTTGCCCGTGCTGCCATCGAAAGCGTCGATGCAGCCGCTCTCGATGTCGTAGATCCAGCCATGCAGGGCGACGCGCCCCTCTTCAAGGGCGAGGCGTACAGACGGGTGGGTCTGGATATTGGCCAGCTGGGCAATGACGTTTTCGCGCACCATGGCCCTGACCTTGCTGTGCTGGTCCTCATGCTGGCGGGCTTCATTGACGACCCGGGCAGAGTCGGCGTAGCGCAGCCAGCCGGCCACGGCAGGCATGTGGTCCAGGCATTTGCAGGTGGCAATGGCGGTCATGGCGCCGCAGTCGGAGTGCCCGCAGATCACAATGTCCGCGACCTGAAGCGCCGCGACGGCATACTCGACCGAGGCGGATATACCACCTGGCTCAGGGCCGTAGGACGGCACGATGTTGCCGGCATTGCGGATGACGAACAGGTCGCCTGGCTCGCGCTGGGTCACCAGCTCCGGCACCAGACGGCTGTCCGAGCAGGAAATGAACAATGCCCGTGGGCTTTGCTGGCTGGCCAGGTCCTTGAACAGTTCGACCCGTTGCGGGAAGACGTTTCGCTGGAATTTCAGGAAGCCGTCGATGATCTCTTTCATGGCTGTTGCCTCTGTCTCGCGGTGTGTTGAGGCAAAGGTTACGGAGCGCATTGCATAAGGTAAAAGTCTTATTTATTATCCTGTCGATCAGATAATCTTATGCGACTAGCCATGCTTGCCCGACACATCCAGTACTTCCTCGCGGTGGCGGAGCATTTGAGCTTCACTCGGGCCGCAGCGGCGTTGCATGTATCGCAACCTGCCTTGTCGCAGCAGGTCAGGCAGTTGGAAGAAAGCCTTGGTGCGCAGCTGTTCGACCGCTCGGGGCGAACGACGCGACTGACCGATGCAGGTGAGGTCTACCTGCGCTATGCACGCCGGGCAGCTCAGGAGCTCCAGGAGGCCAAGCGCGCCATCCATGATGTCAGCGACCTCAGTCGGGGTTCACTGCGGATGGCTGTCACGCCAACCTTCACGACCTACTTGGTAGGCCCTCTGGTCGAAACCTTTTACAGCCACTACCCCCATATCACCCTGGACGTGCGTGAGCTCTCCCAGGAGCGCATGGAGGATGAGCTGCTCGCCGATCAGCTGGATGTGGGAATCGCGTTCGAGGATGTACAGGCTCAGGACATTGAAGCCAGCCCGCTGCTGGTCGAAACACTGGCGCTGGTGGTCAACGACCGGCACCCTTTGGCCAAGGCGCAGTCCATCGGACTGGAGGCGCTGAGCGCGCAATCGCTGGTGCTGCTCAGTACTGAATTTGCCACCCGCGAGCAGATTGACCGCTTCTATCGGCAACACGGCATTCAGCCCCAGGTACGTATGGAAGCCAACGCCATCGGTGCGGTGATCGAGATTGTGCGAAGGACCACACTGGCTACCCTGCTGCCCGCGAACGTAGCGCTGGGGCATGAAGGGCTGGCGGCCGTTGCGCTCGATCCTGTTCGTCTCCAGCGCACTGCCGTGCTGATCAGGCGCAAGGGTGCTTACCAGAGCGCCGCGATGCGGGTTTTCATTGAGCAGGCTGTGGAAGTGGCAGCGCAACTGGAGAAGTGTCAGAAAGAATAAGCGACTGCCCACCCGCTCGCTCCCAAACTTGGGGAGGCTGGACTCCAGCCAGCAGTTACCCCTCTCCCACAGGGGAACACTCGTAAGCAACTCGACGCGCTCGACCAATACCCCAGGCTAACGAGCGGTACATCGATTCACCGGGTCTGGTTTCGTAAGCCTCTTCATGCAGTGCCATGCCGGAATGTGCATAGACACCTAGAAAAAGTTGGGTGCCGCCCGTGCGCGAAAGTCTCACCTGGACATCGATGAGGGTGCCGCCCTGCAGGGTCTCTTCGTGGGACCGGTGATGAAGTGTGGGGTCTGACCAAGCCCAGTACACGCCGCCTCGTCTTCGCATAGTGCTCTCCTCCACCGCCGGTGGCTTGTTGGTGAAACCAGGACGGGCAGGCCATTCATTTATAATTAGGCCTATCCAACTAGCTTGACCACCGGTAACGGGCAAAAGCTCCATTTTTGTTTAACCCTCTCCTCTCTAATCATTAGCGCGATATGGCGGCCAGGGGATCAGCTTTACACGCGCTTCACTGCTCCAGCAGCCATGAGGGCGGCGCCGGGTATCCAGAGGCCTGGCATTGAAGTGCCCAAGCCGACAGCAAACAGTGCGATACCAACAGCAAACATAGCGTTCTCCTTAACCGAAAGATCCATTTCGAAACCCCGGCAATTACAGCATAAGCAGGTCCCAGGACCGGCCAAGGAATCGTCATGTCTGAAAAAACTACCCGCTGGAGGTGCAAAAAGTCGACAGCGACACCTACATCGCGATGAGCGAGGGTCACCACGACCATAAAGCGTTCATGGCCGCAGGATGAGAATGCCCAGGCTGGTTCTTGGGCGGGCCGCAGCCCAAAGGTGCAAGTCGGATTCAACTGCACGCTCGCTCAAGGAAAAAGGTCGACCCTTTCACCTGGACGAGGCGAACACGATCATTGCAGAGCTTTACAAGCACCCTCATTGGCCGAGCCAGATCTATGCAGCATTTCACTGGGCTGCGCTTGTCCGAAGGCCTGGCATTGAGATGAGATGCGGTCGACACGACCAAGAAGACCGCCCACGTGCGCAGAACGTTTGCACTCGGGGTGGTAGAGGAAAGGACGAAGACTGGGAAGGATAGGTTCGTGCTGCTCGACGACAGGGCCTTGCACGCCTTGGAGTTCGCCAAGCAGTACGCAGAACGCCGCAGGCTGGGCAAAGGGCAATTCACCTAATCGCCGTTCGTCTTCCCGTCTGGGAAGAATGGGGAGCACGTCAAGCTGACGTCGGATCTGCACCATCAGTGGCGCCCGGTCCTCAAAGGATTGGGGATCAGATACCGCCCCCCGTATAACTGCCGCCACAGCTATGCGACAATATGCTCAATGTCTGGTCTCAACCCCGCATTTATCGCCCAACAGCTCGGGCATAGCGTGCAGATGCTCTTGTCGACTTATGCGCGCTGGATTAACTCGTCCAACGACTGGCAGGAGCTGGAAAAGCTCCAGATTGGTCCGAAATGGGTCCGTAGCTGCGAAGAAGCCACGTAAGTTATTGATAGGTAAGCTCCTTGATCTCCACCGCTAATATCACCATGCAGTTCGGCTCCAAGCCGCTGTTCGAAAACGTTTCGGTCAAATTCAACAACGGCAACCGCTACGGCCTGATCGGTGCCAACGGTTGCGGCAAGTCGACCTTCATGAAGATCCTCGGCGGCGACCTGGAGCCGTCCGGTGGCCAGGTCATGCTCGAGCCGAACACCCGCCTGGGTAAACTGCGCCAGGACCAGTTCGCCTACGAAGAATTCACCGTAATCGACACCGTGATCATGGGCCACGGCCAGCTGTGGAAGGTCAAGGCCGAGCGCGACCGCATCTACTCGCTACCGGAAATGACCGAGGAAGACGGCATGGCCGTCGCCGAGCTGGAAACCGAATTCGCCGAAATGGACGGCTACACCGCCGAATCCCGCGCCGGTGAACTGCTGCTGGGCCTGGGTATTCCGCTGGAACAGCACTTCGGCCCGATGAGCGAAGTGGCACCGGGCTGGAAGCTGCGGGTGCTGCTGGCCCAGGCGCTGTTCTCGGACCCGGACGTGCTGCTGCTGGACGAACCGACCAACCACCTGGACATCAACACCATCCGCTGGCTGGAAACCATCCTCACCGCGCGTAACAGCACCATGGTAATCATTTCCCACGACCGGCACTTCCTCAACAGCGTCTGCACGCACATGGCCGACCTGGACTACGGCGAACTGCGCGTGTTCCCAGGCAACTACGACGAGTACATGACCGCCGCCACCCAGGCGCGCGAGCAACTGCTGTCGGACAACGCCAAGAAGAAAGCCCAGATCGCCGAGCTGCAGACCTTCGTCAGCCGCTTCTCGGCCAACGCCTCGAAGGCCAAGCAGGCCACTTCGCGGGCCAAGCAGATCGACAAGATCCAGCTCGCCGAAGTCAAGCCGTCGAGCCGCGTGAGCCCGTTCATCCGCTTCGAGCAGACCAAGAAACTGCACCGCCAGGCCGTCACCGTCGAGAAAGTGGCCAAGGCCTTCGACGACAAAGTGCTGTTCAAGGACCTGGGCTTCACCATCGAGGCTGGAGAGCGCGTGGCGATCATCGGCCCCAACGGTATCGGCAAGACCACCCTGCTGCGCACCCTGGTCGGTGAAATGAGCCCGGACAAGGGCGAAGTGAAGTGGACCGACAGCGCCGAAGTGGGCTACTACGCCCAGGACCACGCCCACGACTTCGAAGACGACATGACCCTGTTCGACTGGATGGGCCAGTGGACCAGCGGCGAACAGGTGATCCGCGGCACCCTGGGGCGCATGCTGTTCTCCAACGACGAGATCCTCAAGTCGGTGAAGGTGATTTCCGGTGGTGAGCAAGGCCGCATGCTGTTCGGCAAGCTGATCCTGCAGAAGCCGAACGTACTGGTGATGGACGAGCCGACCAACCACCTGGACATGGAATCGATCGAAGCGCTGAACCTGGCGCTGGAAAACTACCCGGGCACCCTGCTGTTCGTCAGCCATGACCGCGAGTTCGTGTCGTCGCTGGCCACCCGCATCATCGAGCTGAGCGCCGATGGCGTGGTGGACTTCAGCGGCACCTATGACGACTACCTGCGTAGCCAGGGTGTCGTGGTCTGAGATAGCTGATCTGGCCCGGCCACCTTGTGGTGGCTGGGCCGGCCTCTTCACGGGTGAACCCGCTCCCACAGGTTCAATGCTTACCTCAAGGCATGCGCAATCCCTGTGGGAGCGGGTTTACCCGCGAAGAATCCACCGCCTACTCCACGGGCAGGCACTCTGCGACGAATAATTCGTTAGCCTGCTTTCATTTCCTTCGCCCAGCGGCCATGATGAGGGCACGCCCAACCGCCCGCCCGCGAAAGAGCCCATGACCGCGCCACAGCCCGCCCCCGCCAGCAGTAACTTCAGCATCACCCTGCAGATCCTGTCGATCGTCTTCTACACCTTCATTGCCTTCCTCTGCATCGGCCTGCCGATTGCGGTGCTGCCCAGCTATGTGCACGACCAGCTGGGCTTCGGGGCGGTGATTGCCGGGGTGACGATAGGCCTGCAATACCTCGCCACCCTGCTCAGCCGCCCCTTCGCCGGGCGCGTGGCGGATACCTTGGGGGGCAAGAAAGCGATTGGCTATGGCCTGCTGGGCATTGCCGGTTGCGGGGTGCTGACGCTGTTCTCGGCCTGGTCGCTGCAACTGCCACTGCTGAGCCTGGCACTGCTGCTCGGTGGCCGCGTGCTGCTGGGGCTGGCCCAGGGGCTGATCGGCGTCGCCACCTTGAGCTGGGGCATCAGCCAGGTCGGCCCTGAACACACGGCGCGGGTAATTTCGTGGAATGGCATCGCCTCGTACGGCGCTATCGCCATCGGTGCGCCGGTCGGTGTGCTGGCGGTCGCCGGGCTGGACTTCAGCGTGCTCGGCCCTGCCCTGCTGGTGCTGGCCGTGCTGGCCTTGCTGGTGCTGCGCAAACGCCCGGACGTGGTGGTGACGCGTGGCGAGCGCCTGCCGTTCTGGTCGGCGTTCGGCCGTGTCGCACCTTGTGGCCTGGGGCTGACCCTGGCATCGATCGGCTACGGTACCCTGACCACTTTCGTCACCCTGTATTACCTGGAACGCGGCTGGGTCGGTGCGGCATGGTGCCTGAGCGCCTTCGGCCTGTGCTTCATCATTTCCCGGCTGTTGTTCGTCAATGCGGTCAACCGCTTCGGTGGCTACAACGTGGCCATGGCCTGCATGGCCACTGAAGTGCTCGGTTTGAGCCTGCTGTGGCTGGCTCCCTCACCGCCCTGGGCACTGGTGGGTGCCGGCCTGACCGGCTTCGGCCTGTCGCTGGTGTACCCTGCACTGGGTGTCGAGGCGATCAAGCAGGTGCCGAGCAGCAGCCGCGGCGCGGGGCTTGGGGCTTATGCAGTGTTCTTCGACATGGCCCTGGCCATCGCCGGCCCGGTGATGGGCGCGGTTGCGGTGCACCTGGGCTATGCCTCGATCTTCTGCGTCGCTGCCCTGCTGGCCTTGGCCGGGGTCGGGCTGACGTTGCTACTGGCGCGGCGCGGCCGTCGCGGCTGAACGCTCGGCCGGTTCTGGGGCGCCCAAGGCCTGGGTAAAGAAGGCCGCCGTGTCGCGCTGCAGCGAATGGTGGATGTGGCGGCGGTCGACGCCATCGGCGTCCTTGCACAATGCCGGCATGCGCGCCCGCTGCTCCTCGTCGCAGCGGGCCATGAACACGAAGTGCCCGGCCCCGGCCAGCAAGCGGTAGTCCGGGGTGATCGGCAGCTTGCGCGCCAACTCCTCGGCATTGCGGTCCACCGCCACCAGTTGGTCGCTGTCGCCGCTGTAGATCAGCGCAGGCACCTTCACACCGGCCAGCGCATGGCGGCCGAACATCAGGCTCAGCGGTGCCATCAGCATCACCGCGCCTACCCGTGAGTCGGCCTTGGGCGCCAGCTCGCTGCGGTCGGCAATCAGCACGCCGTGGGTCTTGCAGGCATCGGCGTCCCCTGGGCGCTCCAGGCAGTAACGGCGCAGGCGGTCGAGGTCAGGCTGGGCGCCAGACAGAATCAATGCGGTTTCGCCACCGGCCGAATAACCGATCACACCGACCTTGCCGTCATTCAAGTAAGGGCCAAGCAACGTATCCTCACGAGCGGCGGTGATCGCCTCGCTGACCTGCAAAGGCCGGCCATAAAGGTTGCTCAGCGTGCCCAGGCGGCTGTGGTCACGGGCGTTGTCGCCTGGGTGCACGACCGCCACCACGACGAAGCCCTGGCGGGCCAGGGAGGTAGCCAGGTAATGCAGCGCCAGCGGGCTGCCGGTGTTGCCGTGGGACAGCACCAGCAACGGAAACTGCCCGAGCGCTACCGGGGCCTCTTCAGCGACGTCGATGGGGTAACCGTCGATGCGGATATTGCGCGGTGTGCCTTGGGACGGATAAAACGCCAGGGCTTGCATCGGCCTGGCATCGACCGGGTCGTCGAGGGTCATGTGATGCAAACCGGCCACCCAGGGGGCGGCCTCGGCATGGGCCAGCAGGCCACCGAGCAGCAATGCCAGCAAACAGCGGGGAGTGTTCATCGGTCAGCTATCGCGCAGCAGGCATCAGAATAGCGTCAGCATAGAACCGGGCCGGCCGCTGGCAGATGAAAACTGGATGAAAAAAACCGGCTGGTGCACGGGGCGCCAGCCGGTTTTCTTGAAGCCAGGGGATCAGGCTGCAGCGAACAGCTCGTTGGCAATCTGCGCCTGGGCGGCATCGATGGCCTGGGTACGGTGCTCTGGGCCATAGGCCAGGCCGTGGGCACGCACGACTTCCAGGTCGGTGATACCGATGAAGCCGAGGAACACCTTGAGGAAGTCCTCGTGGCCAACGCCGGTCGGCTGGCCAGCGTGCAGGCCACCGGCGGTGGACACCAGTACCACTTTCTTGTTGCCGCACAGGCCTTCTGGCCCGGCTTCGGTGTAACGGAAGGTCTTGCCGGCTACGGCAACGCGGTCGATCCAGGCCTTGAGCTGGGTCGGCACGCTGAAGTTGTACATCGGCGCGCCAATCACCACGGCGTCGGCGGCGAGGAATTCTTCGAGGGTTTCGGCACTCAGCTTGGCTTCGAAGGCCTGGGCGGCGTCGCGGGCTTCTTCAGGGGTGCCAGCGGCCACCAGGGTGGCGGACGAGAAGTGGGCGATGGCGTCGGCGGCCAGGTCACGGTAGACCACTTCGATGCTCGGATCTGCGGCTTTCCAGGCTTCGACCACTTCACGGCTCAGTTGGCGAGAGGCGGAATTGTCGCCCAGGATGCTCGAATCGATATGCAACAGTTTCATGGGACTCTCCAGTGAGTGAAGACCGCAGCGGTGGGCGATCACGATGGAGAAAATCCTACCGGGGTGTCGAATGGCTGATAAGGCGGTAAAAATGCGTTAGTTTGTCCCACAGGTAGAACAATGAGACATTTCGATGCAAGACCTCAATGACCTCTTCTATTTCGCCCGGGTCGTCGAAGCCGGCGGCTTCGCTGCGGCCGGGCGCCAGCTGGGCATCCCCAAGTCCCGCCTGTCACGGCGCATTGCCGAACTGGAAGAACGCCTCGGCACCCGCCTGCTGCAGCGCACCACACGCCAGCTCAAGCTGACGGCCGTCGGTGAGCGCTACCTGCACCATTGCCAGGCCATGCTGCTGGAGGCCGAAGCCGCCGACGAAGTCGTGGCGAGCATGAGCAGCGAGCCGCGTGGGCGGCTGCGGGTGTCGTGCCCGGTGGCGCTGGCCCATGCGTTTCTTCCCGATGTGATCAGCCGCTTCCTTGAGCAGTATCCACAGGTGCAACTGGACATGGTCCTGCTCAACCGCCGTGTCGACCTGATTTCCGAAGGTATCGACGTGGCTCTGCGGGTACGTGACCTGGGCGACGAAGACCCGGCACTGGTCACCCGCCGGTTGCGCCAGGCGCAGATGCAACTGGTGGCTGCACCAGGCTTTGCCGAGCATATCCGCGAGCCGTCCGAGCTGGCCACGTTGCCGGTGCTGGGGGCCGCCGAGGCCGACCGCCTGGTGCACTTTCGCCTGTTCGGCCCCGATGGCCGCCAGCAGGAGATCGCCCTTGAGCCGCGGCTGGCGATTGACGATTTTGTCGTGCGCAACGCAGCCGTGCGTGCCGGCCTGGGCTTCACCGCACTGCCCAGCATGTTCTGTGAAGAAGAACTGGAACGTGGCGAGCTGGTGAGGTTGCTGCCCGACTGGTCGTTGCCAGGCGGTTACCTGCAGGCAGTCTACCCTCATCGACGTGGCTTGCTACCGGCGGTACGGGCATGGATAGACCACCTGGCGGCGTCGTTCGAGGCGTGTGGAGAGCGTTATGTCTAGGCAGAAAATGACCGAGGAACAGGTGGCAGCCTTCTGCCTGAGCCTGCCGGGTGCGCGGGAAGACTACAAATGGGGCGGCATCCGGGTGTTTTCCGTGGCCGGCAACAAGATGTTCGCCGTGCTCGACCTGGCCGGTGCGGGGTTGTCGTTCAAGGTCGCCGATGAGCTGTTTCTGGGCTATTGCGACCGGCCTGGCGTGCGGCCGGCGCCTTATCTGGCTCGTGCCAGGTGGATCAGCATGGAGCCGCCCTACCCCATGGGCCGGGATGAACTGTGCGAACTGCTGCAGCGCTCGCACCAGCTGGTGGTGCGGCGGCTGCCGAAACGGCTGCAGGCAGGCCTGCTGTGCTGATCAGTTGAACGGCAAAAATCGGCTGCCCAGGAACAGGTAGTCGAGCCAGAACACCTGATGCAGCAGCACGATGCCCCAGAACACCAGCTGGTAGGACAGTTTGCGCGTCTTGTGGCGCAGCAGCTGCTGAGCGACCAGCGCGCCGGGCCAGCCCCCCAGCAGCTCGCTGGCATGCAACACTTTTTCGGGCGTGCGCCAGGCATCGCCCTGAGCCTGTCGCTTGTCCTGCCAGTACAGCAGCAGGCTGATCAGGCTGACCAGCGGGTACAGCGCCAGTGGCACCCAGGTCTGCCCGCTCCAGCCCATCTGTGCCGCGCCAACCCCGGGCAACAGGCACAGTGCACCCAGCAGCAACAGCTTCAGGCGCGCATTGCGCACGCCCGTTGTGCGTTCGGCGCCGCGTGGCGCCGTGCCCTGTGCGCGCGCCATGTCAGCTGTGCGCCGTCGACCAGTCGACCCAGCCGAACTGCCAGGTCGCCAGAATCAACAGACCAAAGACGATGCGGTACCAGGCAAAGGCGGCGTAGCTGTGGTTGGCGATGAACTTCAGCAGCGCCCGCACGGCGATCATGGCGAAGATGAACGACGTCACGAACCCGATGGCAAACACCGGCAGGTCGCTCGGCTCGAACAGGTGGCGGTACTTGTAGCCCGAATACACTGCCGCACCGACCATGGTCGGCATCGCCAGGAAGAACGAGAACTCGGTGGCCGCCTTGCGCGACAGGCCGAACAGCAGGCCGCCGATGATGGTGGAGCCGGAGCGCGAGGTGCCCGGGATCATCGCCAGGCACTGCACGAAACCGATCTTCAGGGCGTGGGTCCAGCGCATGTCGTCGACATGGTCCACGGCCACGGTGTGCTGACGGCGTTCGGCCCAGAGCATGATCACGCCACCGATCACCAGCGCCGTTGCCACGGTGATCGGGTTGAACAGGTAATGGTGAATCAGGTCGGCGAACAGCACGCCCAGCACCACTGCCGGCATGAATGCCAGCAACAGGTTGCCGGTAAAGCGCCGTGCCTTCGGCTGGCGGGTCAGGCCGAACACCACTTCGAGGATCTTGCCACGAAACTCCCACATGACCGCCAGGATCGCTGCCAGCTGGATGATGATGTTGAACGCCATGGCCCGTTCGCCGCCAAATCCGATCAGGTCGGCGACGATGATCTGGTGGCCGGTACTGGAAATCGGCAGGAACTCCGTAAGTCCCTCGACCACACCTAAGATGATTGCCTGGAAGGCAGTCCAAAAATCCATTCTTCCCCCGATGAAGCACTGCTGCTTGCAGGCCCCTTATTCTTGGTTTGCTTGTGATTGCCGCACGCGGCGCGGCCTTTTTACAGCGACTTCTGGGACCGGCGCCAGTGGAAAAGTTCAGCCTGGCTAAAGGTTTCATCTTGCCCGGCCGAAATCCTATCAAAGCGGCATGGCAAAGGCTCGTGCGGCCTGTGGCAGAGTAGCCAATAACTAGCACTTAGCCATTAGTCGAGTGCCTGCCGCCTGCAAAGCATGCTTGGATGCAGCTTAATAAAAAGAACAATGCGGGAGTGGATTCGATGAAGGCATTGCGGTCAATGTCGATCAGCCGGCGTCTGTGGCTGATTCTGGTGGTTGCGGTGGGCATGCTGGCGGTGCTCGGTTTGCTGATGCTGCGCCAGATCCATGGCGACCTGTACCAGGCCAAGGCGGAAAAGACCCGCCACGTGGTACAGACCGCCGCTGGCGTGCTGGCCTACTACCAGGGCCTGGAGGCTGCCGGCACGCTCAGCCGCGAAGCGGCCCAGCAACAGGCCCTGCAAGTGGTGCGGGCGCTACGCTACGACCAGAACGACTATTTCTGGATCAACGACCTGGGGCCGAAGATGATCATGCATCCGGCCAACCCCAAACTCGACGGCCAGGACCTCTCTGCGATCCGCGATCCGGACGGTTTCGCCGTGTTCAACGAAATGGTCGCCCTCGCCCGCAGCCAGGGCGCCGGCCCGGTCGACTACCGCTGGCCCAAGCCTGGGGCCAGCGAGCCGGTAGCCAAAACCTCCTATATCCAGCTGTTCAAGCCTTGGGGCTGGATCATCGGCTCCGGCGTCTATGTCGACGATGTACAGGCTGAATTCGCCCGCCAACTGCGTGATGCTTCACTGGTCGGCCTGGCCATCGCCGTGCTGATGGCGCTGGTGGTCATGCTCATCGCCCGCAGCATTGCCCGCCCGTTGCAGGAAGCCGTGCAAGCCATGGGCAACATCGCCAGCGGCGAAAGCGACCTTAGCCGGCGCCTGGACACCCACGGCCACGACGAGATCACCCACCTGGGCCAGCACTTCAACCAGTTCAACGGCAAGCTGCAGGGGGTGGTCAGCCAACTCCAGGGCGCAGCCCACGCCCTGGCGCAGTCGGCCGGGCACGTCGGCGACAATGCTGGCGCCGCACAGCAGCACAGCGCCCAACAGTCGCTGCAGATGGACCAGGTGGCGACAGCGGTCAACGAAGTCACCTATGCCGTGCAGGATGTGGCCAAGACCGCCGAACAGGCCGCCACGGAGATGCGCGCCGCGCAGCAGCAGGTCGAGCACGGCCAGCAGGCCATTCACGGCAGCCTGCAGCAGATCGACCGCCTCTCGGTGACCATTGAGCAGGCGGTGCAGGTAATCCGCGAACTGGCTGGGCACAGCACCAAGATTGGCGGGGTACTGGAGGTGATCCGCGCCATCGCCGAGCAGACCAACCTGCTCGCCCTCAACGCCGCCATCGAAGCCGCTCGCGCCGGTGAACAGGGCCGCGGCTTCGCCGTGGTTGCCGACGAGGTGCGCCTGCTGGCGCAACGCACCGCGCAGTCGACTGCCGAAATCCACACCATGATCGAGCACCTGCAAGGCCAGTCCGATGCTGCGGTCAAAGCCATCGACACCAGCAGCGAGGCCTCGCGCCAGACCGTGCAGCAAGCCCGCGAGGCCGGCGCCAGCCTGGATGCCATCAGCCAGGCGCTGCACAGCCTCACCGCCCTCAACGCCTCGATCGCCAGTGCCACCTTGCAGCAGTCGCATGTGGTCGAGGAAATCAACCGCAATGTGCTGGACACCGCCGGGCTGTCGCAACAAACCGCCGACGCCGCACGCCAGTCCAGCGACGCCGGCATGGCCCTGGGCCGGCTCAGCGAGGAGCTTGAACAACTGTTGCGCCAGTTCCGGGTCTGAACCGGCCGTGATCACTGGCCCCCGCGCCGCCAAGCCGGCGCATGGGCCGGTGCAGGTTGCGCGCTACACCTCCTGCCCTGCACAGGCTACAATCGCCGCCCTTTGCCAACCAAGGATCGCCGATGTCCGGCCTCGAACTCATCGCCGCCGTGCTCGGCGTGACCGCCGTGTGGCTCACCGTCAAACAGAACGCCTGGTGCTGGCCGATTGGCCTGGTCATGGTGCTCATCTATGGCTGGCTGTTCTACGAGGTGAAGCTTTACTCGGGCATGCTGTTGCAGTTGGCCTACGCCGTGCTGCAGCTGTACGGCTGGTGGCAGTGGAAACGCCCGGATCGGGTAGAGGACGCTCGCCAGGTCTCGCGCCTGCCAGTACGCTCGCTGCTCGGCGGCTTGGCGGCTGGGCTGCTGCTGAGCGTGGCACTGGGTGCGGCGATGGCCGGCTGGACCGATGCCGCCCTGCCCTGGCTGGATGCCACGCTGACCGGCTTCAGCCTGGTCGCGCAACTGTGGATGGCGCAGAAGCGCGTGCAGTGCTGGCCGCTGTGGATCGTGGTGGATGTGGTCTATGTCGGCCAGTACCTGCACCAACAGCTGTACTTCACGGCCGGTTTCTTTGCCGTGTTGACCCTTATCGCAGTGCGCGGCTGGCTGGAATGGCGCCGTGACCCTGCGCTGGTGCACCCATGAAGGTCCTAGTCCTGTGCGGCCCCGAGTCCAGCGGCAAAAGCTGGCTAAGCGGTGAAATCCAGGCGCATTTCGGCGGTATCGTGGTGGCCGAATACGTGCGCCACTTCATCGACCAGGAGTGCCGCGACACCTGCTATGCCGATATTCCCACCATCGCCCGCGGCCAGTTGGCCTGGGAAGACCAGGCCCGCCAGCAGGCTCCCGAACTGCTGATTCTCGATACCCACCTGCTCAGCAACATGCTGTGGAGTCACGCCCTGTTCGGTGCTTGCCCACCCTGGCTGGAACAGGCTTTGCTTGCCCGCCGATACGACCTGCACCTGCTGCTCAGTCCACAAGGGGTGGGCTGGGTCGCCGATGGTCAGCGCAGCCAGCCGGACCTGGCCGACCGCCAGGTGTTCTTCGAGGACAGCCGCCGCTGGCTGGAGCGCCATGGGCAACCGCTGCAGATCATCGAAGGCGACTGGCCGCAGCGCAGCGCAACGGCCCTGCTTGCCGTGCAGCGCCTGTTGGCAGGCAAAACCCCGGTTTGCCCAACCGAGTGTTAATCCCATGACACACCCAGGTGAGGCCAAGCCCCCGTTTCTGTGGGCTCACATCCAATTGCGGGGGGCAGTGTCAAGGTTATGAAACATTCGTTGAAAAGCCCCTTCGAGTAACGCAAATGCTGGGCCAAACGCCGATTCATTGAAAATTTGTCTCAGCGCTGATACAGCAAATTCACAGTTGGTTCAGACAGTGCGTCCAACGCTCTGATTTAAAAGAAATATCCAAAAACGGCACGGCTTTCGCTCTCCTCCTTCGCAACGCTGAACAAGACCAGCGCATCAAGAAGGAGTAGCCGTCATGGGGAAACTGGATAAAGGCATTTTTCGCCTGCTGCTGGTCGGTTGTGCACTGGGTTCGGCGCTGCCCGTACACGCCGACAACGGCATCATCGTAATCACCCGCGATGTGCAACCGCGCATGGCCATTCGAGCGCCGCTGGCGCCCGACCCCTACCCTACCACCGCCAACGCCAACCCCTCCGCGCAAGTCCTCAAGCAGACCAACGAACTGAGCGACGGCGATTTTGCCAGCATCACCAGCGGCACGGGGATTTCCTCGCTGGTCACCCAGCAGACCGACAACCTGGGCGGCCACATCGGTAACCAGACGCAATTGGCGAACCAGGCTGCCGGCCGTGGCACAGGCTCAGGCAACGGTATTTCCAACATGGTCAACTCAAGCGTCCAGCGCGGTCTTGCCCCACTGCAGATCCTCACGGGAGGCAAATGACATGAGGCAGACGCTGTTCATCCTGGCCCTGCTGGGCAGTGCCACGGCCCTGGCGCAGTCACCGGTTCCGGTGATCAACGACGCCAACATCGACAGTTCCGGCGCGCAGTACCAAGGCAACTTCAGCGTCAACCAGGCCGCCGGTGATGGCCAGCAACAAGCCAACGCCCGGGCGCTCGCCACAGGCCACGAGGCCACTGCAACCACGCTGATCCGTCAGCGCCAGTTGTCCATCGTCGACCCCAACATGGGCGCCAGTGCCAGCATCCAGGGCAACGCCTTCAGCCATGGCAGCGGCGCTCTGGGCGTCAACCAGAGTGCGGGCGCTGCCACCCAGCAGGCCAATGCCCTGCGCATCAGCATCAGTACACAACCGCAAAGCATCGATGACAGCGTCCTTCTGCAACAGAACGTGGCGCTGATCAACAGCTCCGATCCATCTGATACCTCACCCGGCTATCGCCACGTCACCACCGGTGACCAGGCATTCACCGGTAGCCGCGGGGTCATCCAGCTGAATCAGAGCGCCGGGGTGGGTAACCAGACGGCAAACACCCTGAGCGTACGGGTCGCGAACTGACCCAGCAGGTAACAGGTAAGAACAACACTTAACCTAAAGACGGAGAAACACCATGAAACCCTCGATGGCAATCAAGCCTCTGGTTTTCGCAATTGCTGCGGTCATGGCTGTTGCTGCACAAGCGGATCAGAACAATCGTCGTGGTCACGACAACCACAATAACCACCACCGGCAAATGGACAGGGCTGTTTTCACCAGCGCCTCTGCTGAAGCGACTGACTCGCAAAGAAGCACCGGCAATACCATCTACAACGAAGGCACCGTCAACGAAGCTGAAATGAGCAGCTCGGGTGCCGGTGCCAGCGGCAACGTGGGCGTGAACGTGGCGGCCGGTAACGGCAACCAGCAGGACAACGCCGCGGCCATCGCCAACACGTCGTCCGACAATGCCGACATCGACAACAGCTTCGTCTTCGGCACCGCCACTGCGAACGCTGAAGTGACCCAGCGCAGCAACAACAACACCGTCAACAACTGGGCGACCCGCAGCTCCGCCGTCATGAGCGGCTCGGCCGACGGCAGCAGCGGCAACATTGGTATCAACATTGCTGGCGGCGACCTGAACCAGCAGAAAAATACCATGGCGATCGCCAACAACGCCGCGCCTATCGGTAACTCCAGCGCTACGGCTTCGGCCGACCAGAACGGCCCTGGCCTGACGGTGAACAACCGTGCCGACCGGACCTACACCATCGATACGCTGAGCCTGACCGTTTCCAAGAGCGGTTCGGCCTCGCGCAGCGGTTCGTTCGATGCCAGTGTCGACAAGAGCTCCAGCTCGAGCTGGAGCGCGTCGGGCAGCAAGAGCGCCAGTGCCAGCGGCAGCAAGAGCAGCAGCGCCAGCGGTTCAACCAGCATGACCGCCAGCGGCTCCAACAGCAGCAGCTCCAGCGGCAGCAACAGCATGAGCGCCAGCGGTTCCAACAACTACGCAGCAAACGGCAGCGCCAGCAACAACCACAGCTCGTCGTCCAATACCACGGTTAGCGCATCGCTCGATGCCAGTGCCAATGGCAGTGCATCGTCGTCGCAAACCTTCGGCAACTTCACTCGCTCGCGCAGCTCCGACTTCGACGCATCGCTCAGTGCATCGCTGGATGCCTCGATCGACAAGTCCCACGAGTCGGCCAGCAACTCGTCGTTCGACAAGTCGTTCAGCTCGTCCTTCGACAAGGCCTACGATTCTTCGTATGACCGTAGCCATGACTCGTCCTATGACAAGTCTCGTAATACCTCGTACGAGAAGGCCAACCAGTCGGCATGGGAAAAAGCCAGCGCCTCGGCCTACGAGAAAGCCGGCGAGAAAGCTTCGCAATCGTCGGACAGCATCTCGAAGAGCTTCAGCGAGTCTAGCGAGTATGCCCTGAGCAACACCGTGTCGTGGCAAGTGCTGACCCCGACCGGCTGGGCCAACCCTGTGACCAACACCGCCACCCTGAGTGGTTCGGTGAACGGTGGCAGCGGCAACCTGGGCGTGAACGTGGCAGCCGGTGTAGGCAACCAGCAAAGCAACTCGCTGGCCATCTCCAACACCTCGATGTAACAACGGCGGTCTGGAGGCTCCCTTCGGGGAGCCTCTTTCTAACAAGAAAAAGGCAGGGGGCGTCGAACATGCGCATTATCGCCTTGGCATTTCTGCTGTGCATCGCCAGTGTCGGCGAAGCCTCGCAGATGCCGTTGTCCGTGCTGCCAGGTGGTGCAGTGATCTACAAACCGGTCCAGAGCATCCGCGAACGCAAGTTCGCCGACCTGGTCCAGCAGAAAACCGACTTCAGCTGTGGCGCGGCATCCCTGGCGACCATTCTGCGCCAGGCCTACTGGCTGGACGTGGATGAAAACCAGGTGATCGAGGGCATGCTGGCCCACGCCGACCAGGACCTGGTACGTACCCAGGGCTTCTCCATGCTCGACATGAAGCACTACGTGGAAAGCCTGGGCATGCGTGCACGCGGCTACAAGGTAGCCCCCGACACGCTGCAAAGCATCCGCATTCCCGTGGTCGTGCTGATGGATATCCGCGGCTACAAGCACTTTGTGGTGATGCAGAAGGTCGACAGAGGCTGGGTGTATATCGGTGATCCGGTACTGGGACACAAACGCTTCAAGCTCGACGATTTCATCAAAGGCTGGAACGGCATCATCTTCGCCGTCATTGGCAAGGGCTACGACAAGAACAACATCCTGCTCGACCCGCCGCTACCGTTGAGCGCCAGAAACCGCGTCAGCAATTTCACGCCGGTGCCGGATGCAGAGCTGATGGACTTCGGTTTCATTCAAAGCGACTTCTTCTAATGACTTTCTTAACGACGTAGGGCAAGACGCTCCGGGAGAACCCCATGAAGACTTCCCTCTGGCTGGCAGTGGTTTGCCTGGCCGCCAGCCTGCCAACCCAGGCAGAAACGTTCAAGCCGATCGAATTGAAAGACCAGGAACTGGCCGGCCTGCGTGGGCGTTATGTGATGCCAGGGCGGATCGTGAGCTTTGGCGTGGTCATGACCAGCACCTGGCAGAACGCCAACGGCGAAGTGATTGGCGCGACATCGGCGATGCAGATCCAGCAATCGACCATCAAGCCACAGTTCTATGTCTCGATGATCGATGAAAAGGGCACCGGCAGCGCGCAGACTCGCAGCACCGGCACCGGCACCGTCAGCGGCGGTAGCGGCCTCAACACGACCCAGGGCGTGACCCAGGTGGTACGTGCGGCGGGTGACTTCAACGCGGCCAACAACAATGTCGACATCAACGTCACCAAGGGCAACGAGGCGCCATCCGGGCAACCCCAGGGCCAGGCCCTGGCGGCTGGCTCCACCCTGGTGGGGAGCAATGGCGCGGGCTCGTTGAGTGTGTCGTCGACCAGCAGTGGCGTGCAGATGAATATCGTCGCCAACGGCAACCAAGGTAATTCAATGCAAAGCCTGGGCCAGGGCGGACTGATGCAGAACACCACCCTGCTGGGCGCCAGCAACCGTGTCAGCAACCTGACATCCCTCAATGTCGTGCTGCGCGACAATGCGCCGATGGCCGGATCCGTGGGTGCCAATCTCGAACAACTCAAAGGCATTCGCAATCTCGGATACTGATCTACGCTCAAGTCTCATCGTATGTAGTCAGAAGGGACGGCTAATCCATGCACCGTTTGTTGACGTTCAGAGCTATCGTTTGCATTACCACACTGGCCCCGGCCACTCTGCTACAGGCGGCAACCGACCCACAGGTCGAAGCACTCAAACAGGAACTGATTGCGCTGAAACAGCGCTACGAAGCCCAACAGAACGCACTGATGGTGCTGGAACAGCGGCTCAAGCAGGTCGAGGAGGCCCCCGCCCAGCCAGCACCGAAACGCCTGACCAAGTCCCCAGCACAGGGGGTAAAAGGTGGCCAGACCGTTGCCACCGGTACGCCGGGCAGCAGTGGCGCTTCTTACGGGCAGTCACTGCAGGACAACTCGGAACCGGCGCAGAGCGTGTCCAACCTGTATGACGAAGCGAGCGGTTTCTTCGGTGGCGGCAAGTTCAGCGTCGAAACCGGGCTCACCTACACCCACTACGACACCCGCGCCCTGGTGCTCAACGGGTTTCTGGCGCTGGACTCGATCTTCCTCGGCAACATCAACATCGACCGCATCAAGGCAGACAACTGGACCCTGGACCTGACGGCGCGCTACAACGTCGACCAACGTTGGCAGTTCGACATCAACGTGCCCATCGTCTACCGCGACTCCACCTACTCGTCAGGTGGTGCAGGCGGGGCCGCCGGGACCACGTCCGACGCATCGGTTACCCGCGACCCGACCATCGGCGACGTCAACTTCGGCATCGCCTACAAGTTCCTCGACGAGTCGGAGAGCTGGCCAGATGCCGTCGCCACCTTGCGCGTGAAGGCGCCAACCGGCAAAGACCCCTACGGCATCAAGCTGCAACAGGTGGCGGGCAACGACAACCTGTCGGTGCCCGAGGACCTGCCGACCGGCAACGGTGTCTGGGCCATCACGCCTGGCATCTCGCTGGTCAAGACCTTCGACCCGGCCGTGCTGTTCGGCAGCCTGTCGTACACCTACAACATGCAGGACTCGTTCAGCGACATCAGCCCGCAGGTGAACACCAAGGTGCCGGGTGACGTGAAACTCGGTGATTCCTGGCAGATCGGCGGCGGTATTGCCTTCGCCCTCAACGAGAAAATGAGCATGTCGTTCTCGGTCACCGACCAGTTCGCCCGCAAGAGCAAGATCAAGCCCGACGGCGGCGACTGGCAATCGATCACCAACAGCGACTATAACGCGGCCAACTTCAACGTCGGCCTGACCTTTGCAGCCTCCAACAACCTGACGATCGTGCCGAACTTGTCGATTGGCCTGACAGATGATGCGCCGGACTTTTCCTTCAGCCTGAAGTTCCCGTATTACTTCTGACAGCCGGGGCGCATCGCGCCCCCAATTGGTTACCAACCTTGTAGCCAACGGCTTTCCTGGTATCGGCCTGTTATCATCGCGCACAAATATGTGACGATTTCATGGCAAGAAGGAAAGTTTTCGTGAAGAACCTGCAAGGCCCGCCACGCACCCGGCTACTCGCCCTGATTACCCTGGTGCTGGTGATCCCTCTGGTCGTGCGCGCCCTGTTGGGTTGGTCCAACCCTTATGGCTACCTGTCGGACCTGGCGTTGGGCTGCCTGCTGGTGCTGCTGTTGCAGCGCCGCCCGTGGTGGCTGGCGCTGCCGGTTCTGCTGGCCTGGGCCACCCTGTGGGTAGCTTCGGCCGAACTGGTCAGCGCCGTTGGCAGGCTGCCGAACAGTGCCGACCTGGGCTACCTGTTCGACCCGCAGTTCATGGAAAACTCCACCGGTGGCGGTCTGGCCCATGCCTGGCTGCCCGTGTTGCTGGCGGGCGGCCTGCTGGTCTGGCTGGGCAGCGCCTGGCACAGCCGCAGGCAACCCGGAGCGAAATTCGCGCGCAAGGCCTGGGCTATCCCGGCGCTGCTGTTCGCTGCCCACTGGGGCAGCCAGCACCTGGCGCCCAGCGAAGCCGACCAATGGCGCCAATACAACCTGACCCATCAGTTGCTGTCTGCCGCCGCCGGCGACCTGCAACGTCACGTCCAGCACTGGGCGGGCCACGCCCCCACGGTCACGCCACTGCCAAGCGCTGGCCTGACCCAACATGACTTGAGCGGGCAAAAGTTGCTGACAGCGCCAGGCCAGGCCCGCAACCTGCTGGTGATCACCCTCGAAGGCATCCCCGGCGCCTATGTGCGCCCCAACCGCCAGGCCCTGCACAGCCGTTTCGATGAAGACCTGATGCCCAGGCTCAGCCAGTGGGCTGAACGCGGCATGAACACCCCGGACTATGTGTTGCACACGCACCAGACCATCCGCGGCCTGTATGCGATGCTGTGCGGCGACTACGACAAGCTCGCCAACGGCACGCCCAAAGGGGTCGAGCTGCTCACCCAGCACCAGCGCAACCAGGCCTGCCTGCCGGCACAGCTGCGTCAGGCCGGCTTCACCACTCACTACCTGCAAGGCGCAGGCCTGCGCTTCATGGCCAAGGACCGGATCATGCCGCATATCGGCTTCGACTCGGTGCACGGGCTGGAGTGGTTCAGCAACAAGAACTACCTGGAATTCCCGTGGGGCAAGGATGATCGGGCGTTCTTCGAAGGGGCCCTGGATTATGTCGGCCAGCTGCGCCAGCAGGGTCGCCCCTGGATGCTCACCCTGCTGACCGTAGGCACGCACCAGCCCTACTCCGCCCCCGAAGACTACCTGCAGCGTTACGACACCGCCAAGCAGGCAGCGGTCGCCTACCTCGATGATGCAATCGGTGCGTTCCTCGACAACCTCGAGCGCCAGGGCGTACTCAAGGACACGCTGGTGGTGGTCACCTCGGACGAATCCCACGGTATCGATGGCGTACGCCTGGCCTCGTCCTGGGGCTTCAACCTGACCCTGGCACCGGAACAGGCACAACTGCCGCGCATCAAGAACGGCACCTACGGCCACATCGACCTGGCCACCTCCCTGCTCGACTACTTTGCCCTGCCGATCCCGGTCGCCCTCGGTGGGCGTTCGCTGTACCGCGATTACGACAACGGCCGGGAGATGATTTCCTACACCAACGGCATGCTGCGCTACCACGATGGCAAGGGCGTCTTCACCGAATGCGACTTCCAGCAGCGCTGCCGGCGCTACGACAGCCCAGGTTTCATCGCCGACCAGGCCAGGTACCTCGGCCCCGGCGACAGCACCCTCGGCGCACAGATCGGTGCGCTGGCCGGGGTGCTCGACCAGTCTCTGCTGCAAACACCGCTGAACCTGCGTTACCAGTTCGGTAGCCCCTCCGCCATTCAATTGCAGGCGCGCATCCGCGACGACTGGGCAGACAACCTGATCGGCGCCCAGTACCTGGAAATGCCCGAAGGCTCGCACACCCGTGTGCGGGTCAAGGTACGGGCGCTGGACCCGCAGCACGCAGCCTATATCCAGCTCAAGGCCAAGGAGCTGGAGCAGGATGTGCCGCTGGGGTTGCCCGAAGAGATCCGGGTGACAACCGACGAACCGCTGGAGATGGAATTCGGCTTCGATAACCCTACCGTGCGCAAGGCATTCTCCTTCCACTTGCTCGGTTATGGCGGCGGTGAAGTCGAGATCAGTGATTTCAGCGTGATTACCGCGCTACCAGGCGAAGAAGAGCCGTTGGATGACCTGTCTGACGGGCATATCGCTCAATCCAGCTGATCAGCGAATCTGGTGCTTGTGCAGCAGCCGGTAGAACGTCGGCCTCGATACCCCAAGCACCTTCGCGGCAATGCTCATGTTGTTGCTGTGGCGGTCCAGCACATCGCACAGCGCCTGGCGCTCAGCCCGGTGCTTGTAGTCTTCGAGGGTGCCCAGCGGCTGCTCTTCCTGCTCCAGGCCCTGCAGGCCAAGGTCCTGGGCCTCGATCTGGCGCCCTTCGGCCAACACCAGGCCACGCCTTACCCGGTTGGCCAGCTCACGGACATTGCCCGGCCAGTTGTGGCGCCCCATTGCTGCCAGCGCATGGTCACTGAATGACCGTGGCCTGCGGCCGGTTTCCAGGCTGTAGAAGTGCGAAAAGTGGTTGGCCAGCATCGACAGGTCGCCATGCCGGTCACGCAGTGGGGCAGTCACCACCTGCAGCACGTTCAGCCGGTAGTACAGGTCTTCGCGAAAGCGCCCCTGTTCGATGGCTTTTTCCAGGTCCATGTGGGTTGCCGCCAGTACCCGCACGTCGACCGGTATCGGCTGGCTTCCACCCACCCGCTCGATGTGCTTTTCCTGGAGGAATCGCAGCAAATTGGCCTGCAACTCCAGGGGCAGGTCGCCAATTTCGTCGAGGAACAAGGTGCCGCCATGAGCCGCCTCGATCCGCCCCACCTTGCGCTGGTGGGCACCGGTAAAGGCACCTTTCTCGTGCCCGAACAACTCGGACTGGATCAGGTTTTCAGGGATCGCCCCGCAGTTTATGGCGATGAACGGCATTTCGCTGCGCTGTGATTGGCGGTGCAAGGTGCGCGCCACCAGCTCCTTGCCCGTGCCGCTCTCACCGCGGATAAGGACAGGGGATTCGGTCGGTGCCAGCTTGCCGAGCAATTTGCGCAATTCCAGGATCGGCCGGCTGTCACCGAGCAGTTCATGTTCCAGCCCATCCACCCTCACCGCGCCCTTGCCACGCAGGCGGGCCATGCCGAACGCCCGCCCCAGGGTCACCAGCACGCGGGAAAAGTCGAATGGCAAGGTATGAAAATCGAAAAACCACTCACAGACAAAGTCACCGACATTCTGCATGCGCAACTGCTCGGCGTTGAGCACGGCAATCCACTCGGTATTGCTGCGCTTGATCATGTCCTTGACCGCGTCCGGGTGCCGCAGGTGTGATGCCTGCAGGCGCAGCAGGCCGATATCGCATCGGTGCTCCAGGGCCAGGTCCAGCCCACAGCTGTGAACCTCCCAGCCGGCACTCTCCAGGCCGGGTAACAGACGGTGGCAATCGTCGCAGGGATCGACGATGAGCAAGCGACGCAGAGCGGCAGTCTCGTGCATGACCGTTCCTTGGCGCCAATTGTTGGTTTTTTACGTGAAAACAGTAAGTTGCGGCGCCGAATTAACAGTAGCAACGAACTTGACGCTACCCACGACCGTCTGTCTGCCCGATTCTGCCGGGCCGGAGCCGTTCGGGAATTTTTCATATTTATTGGCGTCACAGCCGGCGCTGGAAACAAAAAATCTGTAACCGGCAAAAAAATTTACATTACCTGTGTGACTCCACCCCTAACTTGGAGCATCAGTACGAATAACCCCGCGCTGCGGATCGCGATAAAACCTGAAGCGACGTAGCAGTTAAGCGGACCTTATTTCGATGTTTGGGACCATAGAGAGACCGAACCATGAATGCCCCGCTCCGTGTCAACGAAGCTCTGCTGATTGCCGACCACGCGTTCGAACCGTTCCAGTGCGTTGCCTGGGATGCGCCCAACGGTACCGGTGAACTGAGCCTTGCGGTCATCGACCGGACCAACACCCGCATTGGCAGCAAGCAAGTGTCGTCGCGTATCTATTCGGACCCTGCACAATGGGCCAGCCTGATCGAAGAAGTGCGTGCCGAACTGTGCCAGAAGGGTTACGACCTGCAGCCTTGGTCGATGCCCACATAATATCGCTGCGCCCCTGCAAGTGCGTGCCTGGCACGCACTTGAACAACTTTTTCAATGGCCTGCCAGGCAACTTTCATTATTGCGACAAAGTGTCGCGCCAATCCTTTCCACTGCCCTCACACCAATACCTTGAATAGCTCAAGATGCTGATACTCGGCCCGTAGCTCAGTGGCCAACTGTTGTGCCCGCCCCAGGCGAACCGGTGCCAATTCCATGTCCACCAATACAGTGGCGCAAGGTAGCGGTTGCACGGCAGGCCAGCGCTGCAGGCGACCATCGGTGAATACCAGGCAGCGCTGCAATTCATGAGGGTGGGCTTTGTGCCGGGCCTGCAGCCAGCGCCGAGCCTGTTCAAGCGCCGCGATCAAAGGCGTGCCACCGCCAGCCCCCAGCGCCTGCAACCAGGGCTGCAGGCTTGCCGACGCCTTGAGCCCATGACGCTGCCATTGCGGTACACCACCGCTGGCGGTCAGCAAGGCAAGACGTGCGCGTTGCCGATAGGCCTGGTCGAACAGCTCTGCCAGCAGGCCTTTGCACTGCGCCAGCGCCTGATGGCGCCGGGTCGAAGCCGAGGCGTCAACGATGACCAGCCACAATTCGTTGGCCTGGGCCTGGCGCTGCTGCCAGCAAAGGTCCCGGCGCAGCTTCGGGCGCCCCTTGAGCAAGGTCGGCAGCCAGGCCACCCGGCCCGAGGATGCCTCACGGGCGCGGCCACGACTGGCACCGGCCAGGTTACCAACCCGGGGCATGGCATCCGCCATCTTCAAACCTGATTGACGGATGCTCAGGGCTTTTTTGCCCAGTTCGGCACCTCTCGCCGTGCGCCGCTGCTGACGGGCTGCGCCGGCAGCGCGCCCCAGTCGCCCTGCCCGCCTTCGCTCGGCCGGTCGCGCCCATCCGCTGCAGCTGGCGGCGGCGCAGAGGCTGGCGCATCAGGCGCCGTGCGGCGGCGATGGCGCAAGGCAAACTCCGCCACGGCGTCGACATCACCTTCCTCGATCGCCTGCCCGCCACGCCAGGCACAATGGGCACGGGCGGCGCGCAGCCAGACCAGGTCGGCACGCAGGCCATCAACGCCGGCAGCAAAGCAGCGCTCGGTGATCCAGGCCAGGGCCTGATCATCCAGGGCGATCGCCGCCAGCCCTTGGCGCGCCGCCTGGCAGCGTTCGCGCAGTTGCGCCTGGGCGCTGGCCCACTGCTCACAGAACGCCTGCGGGTCGCTGTCGAAGGCCAGCCGCCTGCGAATGATCTGCTGACGTGCCTCAGGGGCTGGCAGGCCTTCGAGCGCCACATTCAGGCCGAAGCGGTCGAGCAACTGCGGTCGCAACTCGCCTTCCTCGGGGTTCATGGTGCCGATCAGGACGAAACGGGCACTGTGCCGATGGGAAATACCATCGCGCTCGATGCGGTTGGTGCCACTGGCGGCCACATCCAGCAACAGGTCAACCAAGGTGTCAGGCAGCAGGTTGACTTCATCGACATACAGCACACCACCATCGGCATGAGCCAGCACACCGGGAGAAAACTGCGCCTTGCCCTGGCCGAGTGCGGCATCCAGGTCCAGTGTGCCGACCAGGCGCTCTTCGCTGGCACCCAGCGGCAAGGTCACGAACGGGCCCTCGCCCAAAAGGTCGGCCAGGCCGCGGGCCAGGGTGCTCTTGGCCATGCCACGCGGGCCTTCGATGAGCACGCCACCGATCTTAGGGTCGATGGCGGTCAGGCACAGGGCCAGCTTGAGGTCGTCGGCACCGACCACGGCAGCCAGCGGAAATTGCACGGGTTCACTCATTTCAAGCCTGTTCCTCGCCGTCGAGCAACTGCGCCTCAAGGGCCTCGCGGTAGTCACCGGGGGCTTCCCAGAGCCCACGCTGCTGGGCTTCCAGCAAGCGTTCGGTGAGGTCACGCAGGGCCTCGGGGTTGTGCTCGCGCATGAAGTCGCGAGTCGCCGGGTCGAGCACATAGGCATCAGCCAGCGACTGGTAGTGATGGTCATCAATCAGATGCGTGGTGGCGTCGAAGGCAAACAGGTTGTCGACCGTCGCTGCCAGTTCGAACGCACCCTTGTAGCCATGGCGTTTCGCCCCGTCGATCCATTTCGGGTTCAGCGCCCGGGCACGGATCACGCGGTTGAGTTCTTCCTTCAGGGTGCGGATCCGCGGCCGGTCGACCTGGCTGTGGTCGCCGTGGTAACTGGCCACTGCCCCGCCGGACAAGGTCTCCGACGCCGCCAGCATGCCACCCTGGAACTGATAGTAATCATTGGAATCGAGCAGGTCGTGCTCGTGGTTGTCCTGGTTCTGCAACACCGCCTGCACCTGGCCCAGGCGCCGGGCGAACTGGGCACGCGCCGGCGTGCCCTCGTCGCTGGCACCGTAGGCGTAACCGCCATGGTTGAGGTACACCTCGGCGAGGTCGTCGCGGATGTGCCACAGGCGACCATCGATGGCATTCTGCACGCCGGCACCATAGGCACCAGGCTTGGCCCCGAACACCCGCCAGCCGGCCTGGCGCGCCGCCTGCTCGGCATCCACGCCCTGTGCCTGCAGGCTGGCGCGTTCGTGACGCACCCGCGCGGCCAGGGGGTTGAGGTCGTCCGGCTCGTCCAGTGCCGCCACCGCCTGCACCGCAGCGTCGAACAGGCGGATCAGGTTGCCGAAGGCATCGCGAAAGAAACCCGACACACGCAGCGTCACGTCCACCCGCGGGCGATCAAGCAGGCTCAGCGGCAGGATCTCGAAGTCGTCGACGCGCTGACTGCCGGTGGCCCAAACCGGGCGCACGCCCATCAACGCCATGGCCTGGGCGATGTCATCCCCCCCCGTGCGCATGGTCGCCGTGCCCCACACCGACAGGCCCAGCTGGCGCAGGTGGTCGCCATGGTCCTGCAGGTGCCGTTCGAGGATCAGGTTGGCCGAGGCGAACCCCAGCCGCCAGGCCGTGGTGGTTGGCAGGTTGCGCACGTCCACGGTGTAGAAGTTGCGCCCGGTCGGCAATACATCCAGGCGACCCCGGCTGGGGGCACCGCTGGGGCCAGCCGGCACGAAGCGCCCGGCCAGCGCGGCAAGCAGGCCGTTGATTTCTGCCGCGCCGCACGCATCCAGATCAGGCGCTACCTGCTCACGCAGGGCTGTTACCACATCGTGCACCGGCTGCCATTCGGGCTGCTCGGGCAACTGCACCTGCCCCTGCAGCGCCTGCTCGATGATGCGCAACGCCAGCAACTCAAGGCGCTCGCGGGTATCGCCACAGGTGCGCCACGCGCCTTCGCTCACGGCTTGCAACAGCGCCGGACGCGGGCCTGACCAGGCTTCACCGAGGTCGCAATCGAGGGGGTCGAAGCCCAGCGCCAGTGCCTTGGCCAGTGTGCGCAACAGGCTGGCATTGCCACCGCGGCCATCGCCACGCTCCACGCGCAGCAAGGCCAGCAAGGTATCGATGCGCAGGCGTGCCTGCGGCGACTGGCCGAAGACATGCAGGCCATCGCGAATCTGCGATTCCTTGAGGTCGCAGAGGTAAGTGTCCAGGCGCGGCAGCCACACCGCGGCATCGTCCAGTTGGCCTTCCAACTGCAACTCACGATCGATGTGGTTGGCCTTGACCAGCTCGAGAATGTCGCGCTGCAGCTCACGTGCGCGGCGTGGGTCGAGCAACTGGGCTTCGTAGAATTCGTCCGCCAGCTGCTCCAGGTGACGCAGGGGACCATAGGTTTCGGCGCGGGTCAGCGGCGGCATCAGGTGATCGATGATCACCGCCTGGGTGCGGCGCTTGGCCTGGGCACCTTCGCCTGGGTCGTTGACGATGAACGGATAGATGTTCGGCAACGGGCCGAGCAGCGCGTCCGGCCAGCATTGTGCGGACAGGCCGACGCCCTTGCCGGGCAGCCATTCCAGGTTGCCGTGCTTGCCGACGTGGATGACGGCATCGACGGCAAAGGCATGACGCAGCCAGAAGTGAAACGCCAGGTAACCATGCGGCGGCACCAGGTCAGGGTCGTGGTATACCGCGCTGGGGTCGACCTGATAACCTCGCGCCGGCTGGATGCCGACGAAGGTCAGGCCAAAGCGCAGGCCGGCCACCATCAGGCGACCAGCGCGGTACATCGGGTCCTGCTCGGGCGGCCCCCAGCGCTCCAGCACAGCCTGGCGGTTGGCCTCGGGCAGGCGTTCGAACGCCGCCTGATAATCCGCCAGGCTCAGGCTCTGGGCGCAGGGGCGCTGGTCGAGGTGCTCGAGGTCGTTGGTCACCCCACCGAGCAACTGGTGAATCAATTGCGTGCCGCTGCCTGGCAGTTGCGCGAGCGGATAGCCCTCGGCCTGCAGTGCCTCGAGAATATTCAGGGCTGCCGCCGGGGTGTCCAGGCCGACCCCATTGCCAATCCGGCCATCGCGGGTCGGGTAGTTGGCCAGCACCAGGGCCACACGCTTCTGCCCATTGGGCAGGCGCGCCAGCTCGACCCAGCGCCGTGCCAGCTCGGCGACAAAATCCATGCGTTCGGGGTGAGCGCGGTAGCAGACCACGTCGGACTGGCTGCGCTCGCTGCGCCAGGCCATGTCCTTGAAGCTCACCGGGCGGGTGATGATGCGCCCGTCCAGTTCCGGCAAGGCGATGTGCATGGCCAGGTCGCGGGCACCGAGGCCCTGCTCGCTGGCTTCCCAGCCGGGCTGGTTGTCCTGTGCGCAGATGGCCTGCAGCACCGGGATATCCCGGCGAAACGGCCGCAAGTTGGGGCGCTCTGGGCTGGACAGGGCAAAGCCGGTGGTGTTGATCAACACCTCGGCGCCCACTTCGTCCAGCCAGGCCTCGACCTGCTCCAGGCAGGCGCTTTCCTTGAGGCTGGCCACCGCGATGGGCAGTGGGTTGAGCCCGGCCGCCTGCAAGCGCTCGCAGAACACGTCGATGAAGGCGGTGTTGGCGGCCTGCAGGTGCGAGCGATAGAACAGCAACGGGGCTACTGGGTATTCGCTGTGCCACTGGCTGTACCAGTCCTCGAGCAGCGCACCGGGTTTGCCCGGGTGATACACCGACGTGCGCGGCAAAGGCTGCGGTTCGTCCCAGCTGTAATCGCGCCCCAGCCACTGGTTGGCCAGGCATTTGAACAGGTTGACGGCATTGCTTTTGCCGCCCTGGCGCAGGTAGTGCCAGAGCCGCTCGGCCGCCTCGCCGGTGACTGTGCCCAGGTCGGTCAATTCCGGGTCAGGGCGATCATCGCCGGGCACCAGGATCAGCTGCACACCGCGCGCGGCCAGTTCGACCAGCTGCTCGACGCCGTAGCGCCAGTAGCCGACGCCGCCGTGCAGCGACACCAGGATCACCTTGGCATGGCGCAGCACCTCGTCCACATACAGGTCAACCGAAGCATGGTTCTGCACCTGCATCGGGTTGGCCAGGCGCAGGCTGGGGAAGTCGGCCGGCAGTTGCTCGGCGGTTTCGGCGAGCAATGCCAGGTGCGAATCGCCGCTGCAGAGAATCACCAGCTCGGCGGGTGTCTGGCCGAGGTCGGCGATGCTGTCGTCCGGCACGAAGCCGCCGGGCTGGGTCCGCAGCAGGTGCATGGGTCAGGCGCCCAGGGCCTGGCGCAGGCGCATTTCCAGTTGCGCGGCATCGAGGTCCTGGCCAATCAGTACCAGGCGGGTGATGCGTGGCTCGTCGGCGCGCCAGGCGCGGTCGAAGTGCTTGTCGAAACGGGTGCCCACGCCCTGCACCAGCAGGCGCATCGGCTTGCCTGGGATGGCCGCGAAGCCTTTGGCGCGCAGGATGCCGAACTCCACCACCAGCTGGGTCAGGGCATCGAGCAGCAGGCTTTCGTCGGCTTCGGGCAGGTCGATGGAGATCGAGTCGAAGGCGTCGTGGTCATGATCGTCATGATCGTCGCCGTCATGGTGGGAATCGTGGTGGGTGCGGCGGCCGTCGATGTGCGCCTCGGACTCTGCACCCACGCCCAGCAACACCTCCAGCGGCAGCCGGCCGCTGCTGGCCTCGATCACCTTGACCGCAGGCGGCAGCTCTTCGGCCACTTCGGCACGGACCTTGGCCAGGCCTTCGGCGTCGATCAGGTCGGCCTTGTTCAGCACCACCAGGTCGGCGCTGGCCAGCTGATCGGCGAACAGTTCGTGCAGCGGCGATTCGTGGTCCAGATTAGGGTCGAGCTTGCGTTGCGCGTCGACCTGCTCCGGGTAGGCGGCGAAGGTGCCGGCGGCCACGGCCGGGCTGTCGACCACGGTAATGACCGCGTCAACGGTGCAGGCGTTGCGGATTTCCGGCCACTGGAAGGCTTGCACCAGCGGCTTGGGCAGTGCCAGGCCACTGGTTTCGATGAGGATATGATCGAGGTCGCCGCGGCGTGCGACCAGTTCGCGCATCACCGGGAAGAACTCTTCCTGCACGGTGCAGCACAGGCAGCCGTTGGCCAGTTCATAGACGCGGCCGCTGGCTTCTTCCTCGGTGCAGCCGATGCTGCATTGCTTGAGGATTTCGCCGTCGATGCCAAGCTCGCCGAATTCGTTGACGATGACCGCGATACGGCGGCCCTGGGCGTTGTCGAGCATGTGGCGGAGCAAGGTGGTCTTGCCCGAGCCGAGGAAGCCGGTAACGATGGTGACGGGGAGCTTGGCCAGTGTTTTCATGTCGCGTTGCCCTTGGCAGGTTGGCGCGGGCACACGGGACGAAAGCCGCAGGCCAGGCCGGCCGGGCTCGTTCGCCACCGGATCACCCCGCCCGGTTGAAAGTCGAAATCGTCTCGAGGCAGGTCTCCTGGCTTGCACCGTTCCAGCTCTTTGCAAGAGGCTGGCGGGATGACGCCTTCCCGCGCGTTGGCGCAGTGGCTGTGTCGATCCGTTATGGGTGCCTACAGTTGCGGGGGCAGCCGCGGCTTGAACCGCGTTCCCGTCTTAGCTTCGGCCTGGCCGAAGAACCTCGAAGTCGCAAGGCTACGCGGGGGGTGGCGGGGGGTCAACTGTTGCCTGGCAGGTGTTTGCCGAAAGTGTTGCAGCGCCTATGAGATCGAGCGCCGCCCGCGCGGCGCATCGCGGATAAATCCGCTCCTACGGTTTGTTTCGGGCCAATCCCTCCTGGAGGTCACCGCTGTCCGCCTTGGTTGTCCCATTCATAATCGAATGGTGTCGCTGCTGCCGCTCCACCTATCTCCGGCCATGCGCCAAGGGTGCGCGCGCCAATGGCGCAGGAATTACTGGCCCGAAACAGATGTAGGAGCGGATTTATCCGCGATGCGCCGCGCGGGCGGCGCTCGATTTGTGCATCACCAAAAAACTCAAGTCAGACACCCCAAAGCCCACACCTCCAGGCCACCACGTCCCTGCCACAACATCTTCACCGCCTGTGAGATCGAGCGCCGCCCGCGCGGCGCATCGCGGATAAATCCGCTCCTACAGTTTGTTTCGGGCCAATCCCTCCTGTGAGGTCACCGCTGTCCGCCTTGTTTGCCCCATTCATAATCGAATGGTGTCGCTGCTGCCGCTCCACCTATCTCCGGCCATGCGCCAAGGGTGCGCGGGCTTCTGTACAGGCTCGCGCAACCTCGCGCAGTTGCGCCGGGCACGCTTGCTGCCGAGCCACCTGCCACCGCCATGAGGCCTGTTGCTGTGGCATGATCAGTGCCCCCTTCCCGCTGGCGCATCGGCATGCTGATCGACGAAGAACTGACCCTGAAAAAGCTCGAAACCTTCCTCGCCTTCATGCGCAGCGGCAACCTCGGCCGCGCCGCCGCTGAACTGTCCACCAGCGCGGTCAGCGTGCACCGCGCCATCCACTCCCTGGAAAGCGCCCTTCGCTGCCCGCTGTTCAAGCACGAAGGCCGCCAGTTGATCCCGCTGGAAAGCGCCTACGTGCTGGAAAAGAAAGCCCGCCAACTGATCCAGGACGCCGAGCAGATGGTGCGCCAGACCCGCGAAGCCGCCGGTTTCTATGCCGAGCGCTTCCGCCTCGGCGCGTTGTATTCGCTGACCGTCAAAACCGTGCCAAAGCTGGTGATGGGCCTGAAGCTGCGGCGCAGCGAGCTGAACATCGACCTGACCCTGGGCTCGAACGTCGACCTGCTGCAACGCCTGAAGAACCACGAGCTGGAAGCCATCCTGGTGTCATTGGACGAGAGCGTGGCCGACCCGGCCTGCGAACAGCTACCGCTGTTCTCCGACGACATCTTCCTCGCCGTGCCGACCGATTCACCGTTCGCCGAGCAGCAGGAAGTGGACCTGGCCGACCTGGCCGACTCCACCTTCATCACCCTGACCCAGGGCTTCGCCACCCACCGTGATGGCGCACGGGTGTTCCAGCAGGCGGGGTTCGAGCCCAAGGTGGCGATGCAGGTGAACGACATCTTCACCCTGCTGAGCATGGTCAGTTCCGGAGTGGGGTTCGCCCTGCTGCCGGGGCGGATCGCAGCGGTGTACGAGAACCGCGTGAAGCTGATTGCGCTGCAGGCGCGCTATCGCTTGCAGCAGCATATCGGGGTGGTGTTCCTCAAGGCCCGGGAGCGGGAGCCGAATTTGTTGGCGTTGTTGGCTGAGTGCCGGATGTATAGTCGACAAGTTGAGTAAACTCTCCGCCTCAAACGTTACATGCTGTTACGCCTAGCCGGTGAAAAAATCAGATTTAGTCCCTTCCTCGTAGGACGTTTCCCAAAGATACTGCCGACGCCCATTTTTCGTTGCACATGCTCAATGTGGATTCTAGTCTCGGCCGGTCGCTGCCAATTCAGCGATCGGTTTTGACAGACCGTCGATTGTTGTCCGTGTGCACACGCTTATGGCGGCTGTACGTGCGGGCACATTATTGTGCGCCGAGTGCCAACAATCTCGGTCTGTCAACCCGCGTACAGCTGCCACCCTCCCGTTTGACAGCGAGGTGGATCGCAGCTCAACCATTGTTGAAGCGTAAGCATGCTGAAGATAGTTCCAGACCCACCCCATATTCTCCACTCCCTCGAAGACACGCTGATGATGGCGGCTGACTACGCACTTTGTGCGGAAGTCGTTGCCCAGCAGGCTATGTTGATGCAGCCCAAGTCACCCGTGTCGCTGTTGATCATGACCTCAATGCACGAGCTCGAAACCCTGCGCAAATTGCTCGAATCAGCGCTGGTTCAAATTCAAAAGCCAGCCGATCCGCAGACGCTGCATTAATCCGCATCATGACTTGCCTGGCCTGACGCTTTCGTAGGCTAACGCCCTCGCACAGCACCAAGCCTGAGGTTGTAGACGACCCTTAGGCGTGAGGTGAACCTGTGGGATCCCGGCTTGCCGGCGATAGGGCCAGCCCAGGCAGTTACAACTTCAGGGAGATCAACCAATGGCCACAGAAGAAACCAAATTCACAGTCGGCAAAACAACCTTCTACCAAGGTGAAAACCAGTCCCATCCCCTCTTCCGCATCGAACCCGGCATCCCTTGCCAAAGCGCCCGCGAACAGGCCTCTGAACTGATGGGCTACGTCCGCGACCTGACCATCGACGGCCTGATGGAAGACAAACCCCAGCTGCTCTGGGCCTCACACTATCTCAGCGCCCTGGCCAAGGCACTACTCGATGATGCCGAACTGGGCATGATGAAGACGCCTTGAATCTCAGGATTATCACCAGCTTCCAGGCATGCGCTGTACCTGTGGGAGACGCGCTTGCCGGCGATGGGCCGCGAAGCGGCCCCGGCGATATTTGCAACAACCTTGAAGTCTTGGGGCCGATTTGCGGCCCATCGCCGCGGTTCGTCGCCACGACAAGCGCGGCTCCCACAGGGCTGGATCGCGCCAGCTTTGAACATTTAGCCGCGATGAGGCCAGTACTAGCCAACCAATCCCCTGACGCAGAAATACAGCACTGAAGGTCCCATCAAGCACCCAAGCCCAGTATGGAAGGTCGCTGTCAGCGCACCATAGGGCACCAACCTGCGATCCGTCGCCGCCAGCCCGGCTGTAACACCCGACACCGTCCCCGCCAACCCGCCAAACACCATCGCCGAGCGCGGGTTGTCCAACGCCAGCAGCCGCGCCGAAACCGGCGTGAATACCATCACCAGGATCGCCTTGATCAAGCCGGTGGCAATCGACAGTGCCACCACATCCGAACTCGCCCCCAGCGCCGCCCCGGTCACCGGCCCGACGATATAGGTCACCGCCCCGGCACCGATGGTGGTCATGCTCACCGCATCCCGGTAGCCAAAGGCGTAGGCCACCGCGCAACCGACGATGAACGGCAGCACCGTCCCCAGCAGCAGCGACACCGCACCAATCAGCCCGGCCTTGCGCGCTTCGGTGGCCTGCACCTCGAAGGCCGTGGCGACGATGGCGAAGTCGCGCAGCATGGCCCCGCCCATCAAGCCGATGCCGGAGAACAGCGCCATGTCGGCCAGGCCCTTCTGCCCGCCGGTCACGGTGCCACCCACCCAGGCCAGCACCAGGCCGATGACGATGGCGATGGCCGAGCCGTGAACCCGGCCAAAGGTCAGGTACTTCGACAGCAGCACCGACAACCACATGATCCCGCCGACCACCGCAAAGGCAGTGATCAGGCCATTGTGCTCCAAGGCATTGTCAATGATCGGCCACATGATCAGCGCCCTCCTGCAGGGGCGACCTGCGCATTGGAGACTTCTGGCGCATCAGGCGCCGGCAAGGGCTCGCCGCGATGGCTACGGCTGATCACGGCAATGGTCAGCCCGCACACCAGCACCGCACCGATCGCCGCCAGCACTGCCACCGGCCCGCCGTGCAGTGCGGTGACCACGTTCTGCTGGGCGGCCATGGCCACCACCACCGGGATGTACATGGCGCCCCAGAAGCCGACGCCGAACTCGCACTCCTTGCTCATGCCACCCTTGCGGTGCATGTACAGCCGTGCGCAGATCAGCAGGATCATGGCGATGCCAACCCCGCCCACATTGGATTTGACGCCCAGCAGCACGCCCAGGAAGTCGCCGACGATTACGCCGGCCAGCGTGCATACCGCCAGCAGAGCCACACCATAGATGATCATTGTTGTTGTCCTCAGCTTGAGTCGAAGTTGCTTGTTGTTGTTCTTCGAGTTGCAGCGCCGTCATCGGTTGTCGGCCACCTCCTGGCGCAACAGCGCATCGACGGTGTCCCAGCGGGTGGCTTCGAGGGCAACCACCCTGCCCTGTTCGAACACTGGGCGGGCCAGGCCGCTGAGCACGCTGCCCGGCGGCATCTCCAGGTGCAGACGCACGCCGCGTTCATAGGCGTTGCGCAACGTAGCACGCCAGTCGACCAGCCTGGCCATGTTGCCGGCCAGGTCATCGCGCAGGCGTTGCGGGTCGAAGATCGGCCGCGCACAGCTGCCACTCAGGTAGCTGATGCGCGGGCGGCGCAGCTCGACGCTGGCAAAGGCTGCGGCCAGTTCGGCAGCCGGGCCGTCGAGCAATGAGCAGTGCGACGGCACGCTCACCGCCAGGCGCCGGGCCACACCCTGGCCGCGAGCACGCGCCTTGGCGGCGACCGCGGCCATGGCGGTGTCGCTACCCGCGATGACGATTTGGTTATCGCTGTTGAGGTTGGCCAGGTACACCTCACCGCCCACTTCAGCCAGCAAGCGTTCAACACTGCTCAGGTCGAGGCCGCTGAGGGCGGTCATGCCGTAGCCCTGGGGGTAGGCCCGCTGCATCAGTTCGCCCCGCAGCGCCACCAGGCGCAGCGCATCGGCGAACGCCAGTGCCCCGGCGGTGACGGCGGCCGGATAAGCGCCGATAGACAGCCCGGCCACATAATCCGGTGCCGGGCTGCGCTGCAGCAGCCATTGCGCCCAGGCCACCCCGGCCAGCAGCAGGCAGAGCTGCACGGCACGGGTCGACTGCAACGCCTGGGCACTGTCCAGCGCCAGTACCTGTTCGCGCAGCACATCACTGGCCTCCTCCAGCAGCAATGAGCCGCCCTCAGGCAGGTGCTGCAGCATCCCTGGCTGTTGCGCGCCCTGGCCTGGGAAAGCGAACAGGCTGCTCACGCTGCGCACTCCAGCGCGTTCCAGGGGTCAGCGACAAGGCGTGCGCCGTGGGCCGATTTGAGCAAGACCCGGCGCGCCACGCCGGCCCACTCGCGCAGGGCCACCGCGCCCGCCGGTGTCTCCAGCTGCACATCGATACGGCACGGGCCGCAATCGAGGATATCCAGCAGCTCGTGTGCTTTTGCCCGCGTCATGATGAGTGGCGTGCGCACCAGCAGATCGAGGTCACTGGCGCGATGCACGACCTCGCAGCCGGTGGCCAACTGGTAACCCACACTGCCCGTCGGCCCCCAAGCCAGCCCGCAAGCATCGAGCACGGGCGTCACCGAGGCCAGCGCCTGCAGGGCTGGCCAGGGATTCTGCGCCGCCCAGCGCAGTGCCTCTGGGCGCACTTGCCGCTGGATATCCCGCAAGCGCATCAGCACGCCCAGGCGCTGTTCCCGCCCCTGCCCGCGCACGCCTACCGCCACCCAGCCGGGGGCGCAGGCGGCACGTCGCACCACCACCGGCTGCCCGGCAGCCAGTGCCTGCACGGCCCAGGCAGGCGCATCGGCAGGCAGCTCGGCTGCGGGCATGCCCCAAAGCAGGTCATGTGGCTGCGGCAGGTTCATCTCAGGCCTCCTGCCACTGGCTGCGCAAACGTGCGCGCACGTCCCGGGAGGCGCTGCGGTTTTCACCGCCCAGCCGCGATTGCAGGTCAGTCGAATGGCCGATATCGCGCACCGCCTCGGCCAGGCAGGCGCGAACCTGCGCAATATCGCTGGCACTCGGCGCGTCGGCGCTCTCGACCTGGAGGCTCCGCCACAGCAAGCCCAGCGAGGCATAACTGGCGAGGTCATAGGCCATCGGTGGCACCTCGGCGGCCAGCGCCTCGAGCTGTTCGACACTGCGCAAGGTAATGCGCGCCGCCGCCGCCTTGCCCATGGCGTGCACCATCACCCCGCTGTCATCCAGCGCGATCAGCCGTTGCGCCTGGTAGCCATGGGCCAGGAAGGCGCCGGACATGGCCTTGCCGACCAGCAGGCCTATCACTGGGTGCCCCGCCAGGCGCGCCTGGGCGTAGGCCTGCACGGCAGCGGCCAGTGCCTGGTGGATACCCAGGGCTTCTTCACGGCGGCCATAGGCCTGGCTCGGCACATCGATGATCGCGACGATGGCCCGTTTCTCGCCTTCGCGGTCCAGCGCCATCGCATCGCTCACGGCCTTGGCCAGGCCCCAGCCTTCCAGCAGGCCGACCTCGCCCGTACGCGCCCGTGGGAACGGGTTGTGCGCGTCCGGTACCACGGCGATGAAGCGCGCCAAGCGGTTATCCAGTTCGCCGTCGACCACCTGCAACGAGGCGGGATAACCCGCCAGCGGTTCGCCACCGGCCATGCCCGGCAGCCAGTTCAGGGCACGGTTCATCAGGCTTCTCCTTGATAGAGGGCACGCACGGCAGCAGCGTCCAGTTGCGGGCAATCGGCGCCCAGGCTGGCCAGGCGCTCCAGGTACCAGGCATGGCGGCCAGCGCGGTTGGCCGATGGGCTGTCCAGCAGTTGCAGCAACTGCTGGCGGATGCGGTCGACGTCGTCTGCCACATAGGCATCCACCAGGCCGCTGGCATAACGTTGTTCGCCACCGGTCAGGCTCCAGATGAAGGGGCGGTCCTTGGCGTCGTACTCGGCGATACCCGCCTCCTGCTCGATCACTTGCGGGCCGTTGAGGCCCAGGCGTGCTTCACGGGTAACCAACAGGTGGCTGCACAGCCCGGCCGCAATGGACATGCCACCGAAGCAGCCGACCGAGCCTGCGATCAGGCCGATCACCGGTTGATGGGCGCGCAGCTCGACGATCGCTGCCTGGATTTCGGCAATCGCCGCCAGCCCGAGGTTGGCCTCTTGCAGGCGCACGCCACCGGTCTCCAGCAACAGTACGGCGCAGGTGGGGATGCCGTTGCGGTTGTCCTCGATGGCCAGCTCCAGGGCGCCGGCAATTTTGGCGCCGCCCACCTCACCCATGCTGCCGCCCTGGAACGCGCCTTCGATGGCGGCGATCACCGTGTGGCGGCCAGCGAGCAGGCCTTTGCCGATGACCACGCCGTCGTCGGCCTGGGGCACGATGCCCTGGCGCGGCAGCCACGGCGACATCAGGCGGTCGAATGGGCCGAGCAGTTCACGGAAACTGCCTGCGTCGAGCAAGGCGCGGGCACGCTGGCGGGCGCCGAGCTCGACCAAGCTGCGGCTTTGCAGCAGGCGGGCGGTGTCAGTCATGGGCAATCTCCTCGAAACCTTGCTCCAGGCGCAGGCGCACGACCCCCGGGGTGGCGCCAAAGTCGTGAATGTCGATCTTCACCGCGGGCAACGTGCGGCCATCGAACAGGCGCTGAAACAGCTGCTGCCAGCGTGCGCTGCTGCCGTTGACCGAAGTGACCACCTGGATGTCCAGGCGGCCGGCGCTGCCGGGCTCGATCAGCACTTCCAGGTCGCCAGAGCTGACGCAGCCGACCAAGGTGCGGCCACGGCCTGGCTCGGCGGCGGGGAATTGAAAGTTCAAGGTTTCCATTTCACAGGCTTCCGGCTTTGTCGAGGAACAGGCAGGCAGCCAGCAGATCGGCGGCGCCGCCCGGTGAGGCGTTCAGTTGCAGGAGTTGCGCTTCCAGTTGGCGTAGCTGGCGGCGGCCGTCGAGGGTGGCGCTGCCACCGGCATCGAGCACCGCGCGGGCGCCCGCTTGCAGGGTTTGCAGGCCTTGCGGGCCGGCGCGCCAGAGCACGCAGGTGTCGCTGAGCGCGGCCATGATCGCCAGCAAGGCATCCAGCCGAGCATGGCTTTCGCTGGCACCGTTGGCGCGGCTGCGGCGCAGCTGTGGCAGGCCGTGTTCGAGCACGGCGGGGAAGCCTTGCTGGGCCTGTTCGCGGGCACCGCTGGCGCCGTAGCGGTGGCGGACCTGGGTGCCATGGCTGTGCTCGGCAGGCGCCACCGGGTCGTCGATCAAGGCGATGCGCCCGGCACGGGCGGCAACTGCCAAGGGATCGGATTTGGCATCGAGGGCTTGCGCGGCCACCAACAGGCCAAGGGCCCAGATCGCACCGCGATGGGTATTGATGCCGCCGGTGGTGGCGAGCATGGCCTGTTCGCCTTCGCGGCCGATACGACCCAGGTCGGCGCGCAGCAGTGCTGTGATCTCGCCATGGGCCTGCGCGGCCTCGGCCATCTGGCGCAGACAAGGCCACAGGGCCAGCGCCGACGCGTGCATCAGGGCCAGGGTCATGTCGCTGTGGGCGCCACTGCTGCGGCGATCGACCAGGCCGGGCTTGGGCGACAGGTCGGCTTCGTCGATCAGGGCCTCGGTTGCCAGATCGGCCAGGCGCTCAGCCAAGGAGAGCTGGGTTTGCTGGGCTGGCCTTATCGCGGCTGAAGCCGCTCCTACAGGGGTTGCGTAAGCCGTCATTTACCAGCTCCTGAACCGTGCGGGCGGGTTGTAGAGGCCGCCGGACCACTCGACCAGGTCGGCAATGCTGCGCGCGGCGAGCAGCTCGCGGCTGGCGTCGGTGCGGCGGATGCCAAGGTCCTCGGGCAAGGCGATCAGCCCTTGCTGACGCAGGCGCAAGGTGTCCTTGGGATCGTGGCGCAGGCCGATGGCGGTGACGCCGGCCACGGCGGCGATCATCTGTTGGCGCTCCTCCAGGCTGCGCGCCTTGTACAGGTATGCGATGCCTTCCTCGGTGAGCAGGTGGGTGACGTCGTCGCCATAGATCATCACCGGTGCCAACGGCATGCCGGCTTTCTTCGCCACTTCCACCGCGTCGAGGGTTTCGACGAAGGTGGGTTTGCCGCCTTCCTGATAGGTCTCGACCATCTGCACCACCAGCTTGCGGCCACGCTCAAGCAGGGTCTCGGGCACCGTCATGTCGAGCCAGGCCGGGGTTGCATGGCGCCGGCCGCGAGGGTCGTGGCCCATGTTCGGCGCCCCGCCGAAGCCCGCCAGGCGGCCACGGGTGACGGTCGAGGAATGGCCGTCGCCGTCGACCTGCAAGGTGGCGCCGATGAACAGGTCGACCGCGTACTGCCCTGCCAGCTGGCACATCATGCGGTTGGAGCGCAGCGAGCCATCGCGGCCGGTGAAGAATACGTCGGGGCGCTGGGCGATGTAGTCCTCCATGCCCAGTTCGGTGCCGAAGCAGTGCACGCTCTCGACCCAGCCGGTCTCGATGGCCGGGATCAGTGTCGGGTGCGGGTTGAGGGTCCAGTTGCGGCAGATCTTGCCTTTGAGGCCCAGCGACTCACCGTAGGTAGGCAGAATCAGCTCGATGGCGGCGGTGTTGAAACCGATGCCGTGGTTCAGTGACTGCACCCGGTGCTTCTCGTAGATGCCGCGGATCGCCATCATTGCCATCAGTACATGCACCGGCTTGATGTGGCGCGGGTCGCGGGTGAACAGCGGTTCGATGTAGAACGGCTGGTCGGCGACCACCACAAAGTCGACCCAGGACGCCGGAATATCCACACGCGGCAGGTCGTCGACGCGGTCCACCAGCTGGTTGACCTGGGCGATCACCAGGCCGTCGCTGAACGCGGCAGGTTCGACCAGCGCCGGGGTGTCTTCGGTGCTGGGGCCGGTGTACAGGTTGCCCTCGCGGTCGGCCATGAAACCGGCGACCAGGGTGACATTGGGGATCAGGTCGACCAGCAGCCGCGAGTACAACTCGATATAGGTGTGGATGGCGCCGACTTCGAGCAGGCCGTCTTCCAGCAGCTGGCCGATGCGCAGGCTCTGCGGGCCGGCGAAGGAGAAGTCGAGCTTGCGGGCGATGCCGCGTTCGAACAGGTCCAGGTGCTCGGCGCGGCTGACGCTCGGCATGATCATGTGCAGGTCGTGCAGGCGCTCAGGGTCGGCCTTGGCCAGCGAACGCGAGAGGAAGTCGGCCTGCTTCTGGTTGTTGCCTTCGAGTACCACCCGGTCGCCGGGGGCGATCAGCAGTTCCAGGGCTTCGACGATCCGCTCGGTGGGCAGCACCACTCCATCGGCCAAATGGCGGACGCGGTCCAGGCGGCGCTGCTTCTCGGCGCGCCGCCTGGACCATTGCGGCGGTGGATTCTTCGTTATGATCATTGGGTGACTCCACGGGTTCGCTGTCGTGGGGGCACATTAGGGCGGGTGGGAGTGGGGGATCAATCAAGCTGGGGGGGTGATCGTTACGGTCAGGGTAATGAAAGTTAGGCTTCGATGTGTTGGCCTTGGGGTCTTCGGCGCCTTTTAGACCGTGCGCCGCGCGGGCGGCGCTCGATCTCACAGGCGCTGAATGGCTCAAGGCAAAAACGCACGATCCCCCTGCAGATTTGTCCATTGTGCAGGATAATTTCGCATGCCAGGATCCAGCGATCCTCCAGCGCACTCCAGACTTCACTTGGAAAATCAATAACAAAGCAGGGAGAACGCGATGACCGCGCACGCTCATACCTCGGCAACGGCTCATGTACTGGCCGAGGTCCGCAATCAGATTGGCCACCTCACCCTCAACCGCCCAGCAGGCCTCAACGCCCTGACCCTGGACATGGTGCGCAGCCTGCGCCAGCACTTCGACCAATGGGCCGAAGACCCTCAGGTGCAGGCCGTGATGCTGTGCGGCGAAGGGCCCAAGGGCTTCTGCGCCGGCGGTGATATCCGCTCGTTGCACGACAGCTACAAAGCCGGCGAAACCCTGCACGAAGACTTCTTCGTCGAGGAATACGCCCTGGACCTGGCCATCCACCGCTACCGCAAGCCGGTGCTGGTGCTGATGGACGGTTTCACCCTCGGTGGCGGCATGGGCCTGGCCCAGGGCTGCGACCTGCGCATCGTCACCGAACGCAGCCGCCTGGGCATGCCCGAAGTCGGCATCGGCTACTTCCCGGACGTTGGCGGCAGCTACTTCCTGTCGCGCATCCCGGGTGAACTGGGCACCTACCTGGGCGTCAGCGGCACCCAGATCCAGGCCGCCGATGCGCTGTACTGCGGGCTCGCCGACTGGTACCTGACCAGCGACAAGCTCACGGCCCTGGATGAAGGCCTCGACCAGCTGCGCTTCGGCGCCCACCCGCTCAAGGACCTGCAAAACCTGCTGGCCAGGCTCGGCAGCCAGGTGTTGGACAATGCGCCGCTGCAGAAGCTGCGCCCAGTCATCGACCATTTCTTCGCCCAGCCCGACCTGGGGGCGATCATCGAGCAGTTGCGCGCCGTGAGCATTGGCGACAGCCACCCTTGGGCGATAGCCACTGCCGACCAGCTGGAAAGCCGCTCGCCGCTGGCCATGGCGGTTACCCTGGAGATGCTGCGCCGCGGTCGCCATCTGGCGCTGGAGGATTGTTTCGCCATGGAGCTGCATATCGACCGCCAATGGTTCCAGTACGGCGACATCATCGAGGGCGTGCGCGCCCTGATCATCGACAAGGACAAGCAGCCGCGCTGGAACCCGCCGACCCTGGCCGGGTTGTCGCGCCAGCGGGTCGACCAATTCTTCGAAGGCCTGTGAGCCCGGGAGTACACAGATGCAAGACCTGGAACTGAGCGAAGAACAGATCATGATCCGCGACATGGCCCGGGACTTCGCCCGTGGCGAAATCGCCCCGCATGCCCAGGCCTGGGAAAAGGCCGGCTGGATCGACGATGGGGTGGTGCGCAAGATGGGCGAGCTCGGGCTGCTCGGCATGGTCGTGCCCGAAGACTTTGGCGGCAGCTACACCGACTATGTGGCCTATGCCCTGGCAGTCGAGGAAATCGCCGCCGGTTGCGGCGCGACCGGCGCGATGATGAGCATCCACAACTCGGTCGGTTGCGGCCCCCTGCTCGCCTACGGCACGCCCGAACAGCAACAGGACTGGTTGCCGCGCCTGGCCACTGGCGAGGTGATCGGCTGCTTCTGCCTGACCGAGCCCCAGGCGGGCTCCGAAGCGCACAACCTGCGCACCCGTGCCGAGCTGGTCAATGGCGAGTGGGTGATCAACGGGTCCAAGCAGTTCGTCAGCAACGCCCGCCGTGCCGGCCTGGCCATCGTGTTCGCCGTCACCGACCCGGACCTTGGCAAGAAAGGCCTTTCAGCGTTCCTGGTGCCAACCGACAACCCGGGCTTCAAGGTCGACCGCAGCGAGCACAAGATGGGCATCCGCGCCTCCGACACCTGCGCGGTGACCTTCGACAACTGCCGTATCCCGGCAGCCAACATCCTCGGTGAACGTGGCAAGGGCCTGGCCATCGCCCTGTCCAACCTCGAAGGCGGCCGCATCGGCATCGCCGCCCAGGCCTTGGGCATCGCCCGCGCGGCATTCGAGGCTGCACTGGTGTATTCGCGTGATCGCATCCAGTTCGGCAAGCCGATCAACGAGCACCAGAGCATCGCCAACTTGCTGGCCGACATGCAGGTGCAGGTGAACGCTGCGCGCTTGCTGATCCTGCATGCCGCGCGGCTGCGCACAGCGGGCAAGCCGTGCCTGTCGGAGGCTTCGCAGGCCAAGCTGTTCGCATCGGAAATGGCCGAGCGGGTGTGCTCGATGGCCATTCAGGTGCATGGCGGATATGGCTACCTGGAGGACTATCCGGTCGAGCGCTACTACCGCGATGCGCGCATTACCCAGATCTACGAGGGGTCGAGCGAAATCCAGCGCATGCTGATCGCCCGCGAACTCAAGCACTACCCCTTGTAATCCCTCTCAATGGCGCTGCCTGAAGGTTTCCGAAGGCAGCTCGCCAAAGCGCTGGCGATACACCTCGGAGAACCGCCCCAGGTGCAGGAAGCCGTAATCCATGGCCAGCTCGGTGACGCTGCGCACCGCGCAGCTGCCATCGCTCAGGCACGCATGCACACGCTCCAGCTTGCGCTGGCGCACATACTGTTTGGGTGTGGTGCCCAGGTGCCGATCGAACAGTGCATATAGCGAACGCACGCTCATGCAGGCCTGCTCCGCCAGCGCCTCGGCGGCTAGCTCCAGTTTGAGATTGCGGTCGATGTAATCGAGGATCCGCTCCAGGCTCGCCCCCGGCGTACCCAGGCTCTCCCGACGGATATTGGTGCTCATCAGGGTCATCAGCTTGCTGGCGACGATCTGGCTGTAATGGCCCTGTACGCGCGGCAGCGAATCACTGACTTCGGCTTCGTGGCACACCATGGCCAGCAGGTTGACGAAGCCATCCAGCTCGTCCAGCCGGTAGTGGTTGCGCAAGAACCGCACGCCGCCGTCCGGGCGCTGCCAGCGCTGTTCGTCGCAGATGGTGTCGAGCAGCCGAGTCGGCACCTTGAGGATGAATTTCTCGCAGTCTTCGGAATAGGTCAGGTCGACCGGGTCGTCCGGGTTGATCAGCAACAGCTCGCCGGGCACCAGGTGGTGCTCGCGCTGGTGCCCGCGCCACAGGCAGTTGCCGTTGAGCAGCACCTGCAGGTGGTAGATGGATTCCAGCGCCGGCGAGGTGACCCGCACACTGCCGCCGTAGCTGATACGGCACAGGTCGAGTTCGGCGAACTTGCGGTGGCTGAGGCTGGCCTGCGGGTGGGTGGTGCGCGCCAGGCCGATGCAGTGCTGGCCGACGTGCTGGTTGACGTAGTCGGACACCGCATAAGGGTCGGCGTGATGGAACACGCTACTGCGCTCGCTCAGCAGGCGGCTTTCCATAGGCAAGGCACTCGGTATCGTTATTGTTCTGGGCGCCGCTTCCTACTGGCCCCGGGGCCTGTGGATGCGGTCGTTCACGGTCATTCTATCGGGCCGCGGTCGGGAATCTGCGGGCAGCTGACCACTGGCGTACAAGTCACACACTAAGCAAAAAGGCGGGGGTTGGGCAATGAGATGTTCGGATTGGGTGGGCGGATAGCGGACGGCGGCCTAGCATATCCGGGCGATTATCGAACAGCATAAATTTTTTTGTCTTGCATGCAACACCGATATCGAAGGGTACAAACAAGGCGGACACTGTTGGCCTCACAGGCGTAATTGGCCCGAAACAGATGTAGGAGCGGATTTATCCGCGATGCACCGCGCGGGCGGCGCTCGGTCTCACAGGCGCCATAGAACCCAAGGCGTCCACCTTGTCGCCATGATGCAAACTCAAGACAGGCCCCCGGCAGCCCCAACGCAATCTCAATCGCAATCAATCCCCTGTCATCGCACCTTCCCGATTCTTGACTAGCCGCGGCTGTCGGCCATTTGAAGAGGGCCGGCAGGTGCTCGCCGCACCCTGTTCGGCGCCTATGAGACCGAGCGCCGCCCGCGCGGCGCATCGCGGATAAATCCGCTCCTACATCTGTTTCGGGCCATTTATTCCTGCACCTGTTGCGCGCGGCCCCCTTTGCCTCACTGCACCGGCAGGAAATTCATCAACAAAAGGCTCTGCGCGTAATTCAGGCCGATTCGCCGATACCGCTCATCCAGCAGCTCCGCCAGCAGATCCAGCCGCGCCACGATCTTGCCGAATTCCACGGCAAAACTCAGGTTGCTGCCCTCCTCCGATATTTCATTGGAGAACAGCAACAGCACCCCGTTGGCATCCTGGCGCTGGCTGAGCATCCACGTTGCCTTCTCGATATTGCGCGCCGCGTTGTTGACGAACAGCGGGTCGATGGTATCGGTCATGTAGAACTCGGTACGCCCGCCATGCGCGGTGATCAGCATGCTGCCGATGGCGTAGATGAAAGCGCCGACCCGGTCGCCACGAAATTCCGGGCCCAAGGCATAGCTCAGGGCGGCGAGGTCGCGGCGGTTTCCCAGATGCGGCAAGGGCTGGCGCTGTTCGATGGCGATGCGGATCTGCCGCTCGGCCGTGGCGGCGTCGAGGTAGCCGGACATCTTCAACTGGTTGGGGTTGCGCAGGTACAGCTTGTTCATCAGCAGGTACAGGCTCTGCAGGTTGTCACGCATGGCCAGCGTGGCCATACGATCGACACTGGTCTGGAACAGCTCGCTGGGCTTGCCGTCGCCGAACTGGCTGACGATGTCGTGGCCTTGCTGCTGGCTGCAACCAGTCAGGCCTATCAGGGCGCCTGCCAGCAGCAGGCGTGGGAAAAATCGGGGATTGCTTGCAACCATCGGCACCGGGTCGATATTCGGCGGCCGCACCGGGGGTCAGTGCGGCCTGACCAAGCATAGAGCCCGGAAATCGGAAAAAGTGCGGTGATTGGCCATTTGGGATACCTGTGCTGGCCCCTTCGCGGATAAACCCGCTCCCACAGAGACAGCACAGCATTCAGAAACTGTGATGTACCTGTGGGAGCGGGTTTACCCGCGAAGGGGCCAGTACAGCCAACACATCAACTACATGGCGTGACGCAACATCTCCACCACCTGCGCATGCAACACCGGATCACCACAAGCCACCACGCACCCACCATTCTGCGCGCTGCTGCCATCCCAAGCGGTGATCACCCCGCCCGCCCCTTCGATGATCGGCATCAGCGCCTGCACGTCATACGGCTGCAGGCTCGCCTCGACGATCACGTCGACAAAGCCTGAGGCCAGCATGCAATAGGCATAGCAATCACCGCCGTAGCGCATCAAGCGTGCCTTGCCAGCCACGGACTCAAACGCAGCCTTGCGCGCGGCGGTGTCGAACATGTCCGGCGTGGTGCACATCAGCGTGGCCGCAGCCAGGTCGGCGCAGGCACGTGTCTTCAGGGGCGTGCCGCTGCGCCATGCACCTTGCGGGGTGCCCACGAAGCGTTCGCCGGTAAACGGCTGGTTCATCACCCCCACCACCGGCCGTGTCCCATCGTTCAGGGCAATCAACGTGCCCCACAGCGGCAGGCCGGTGATGAAGGCCCGGGTGCCATCGATCGGGTCAAGCACCCAGGTCAGCGGGCTGCTGCCCACCGCCACGCCGGCCTCTTCACCGAGAATGCCGTGCTCCGGGTAACGCGCCTGGATCAGTTCACGCATGGCATCCTCGGCCGCCTTGTCGGCCACGGTCACCGGGTCGTACAGGCGCCCGCCCTTGTCCTCGACCTCCAGGCTGGCCCGGAAGTACGGCTTGATCGCCAAAGCAGCAGCATCGGCCAGCTGCTCGGCGAAGGCTTGGAATTCGCCGATCTGTTCAGCGCTCAGGGACATGGGGCAGGCCTCGTGGAAAATGTCGGGGCTGCATCATACCCGACAACCCGCCAATTACACCGCTGTCAGGTGCTCATAGAGAATGGTCGTACCCACCAGCATCAGCACGATGCCCCCCATGATCTCGGCGCGCTTGCCCACCACCGAGCCCAACGCTCGCCCGAGCATGGTGCCGATCGTCACCATGGTCATGGTTGCCAGGCCGATCGCTGCTGCCGCTACCCAGATGTTCACATCGACGAACGCCAGGCCGATGCCCACCGCCAAGGCATCGATGCTGGTGGCCACAGCGGTCACCGCAAGGATCCAGAACGAGTGCTGGCTCTGTTTCTGTTCCTCTTCGTCATCCGGTTTCAGGCCGGCATGCACCATGTGCGCGCCGAGCAGCAGCAACAGGGTAAAGGCGATCCAGTGGTCCCACTGTTCGACATACTGGCTGGCCGCCTGGCCCAGCAGCCAGCCGATGACCGGGGTGATGGCCTCGATGACGCCAAAGATCAGGCCGGTGCGCAGGGCCTCGGCCAAACGTGGCTTGTGCAGGCTGGAGCCCTTGCCGATGGCGGCCGCGAAGGCATCGGTGGACATGGCGAAGGCGAGAAAGACAAGGGAAATGGGATTCAACGATCAGACTCCAGCCGGGCAACGAGTCAACGACAGACGACCTGCAGGCCCGGCTTGGCTGCAGGAAGGTCGTTGGTCTCGCCAATCCGGGTGGATGCGCTGGCCATGGCAGGTTGCCAAATATGTTGACCAGAGCGCCTTCGCAGGGTGCGAAGGCAGGCTACTCCCCAAAGAGTGGCGCGATGATAGCAGCGCCAGGTGAAAAAAGCATGATGGGTTTTGCCTGGCGCTAGCGGGTCTAGACTGTACAGACCAGATGACATGGCATGAACCGGGGGGCTGCCACACGTGGAGGTGTGCGATGAGCCAGTTCAAGCGTCTGTTCGTCATGCTCGGCCCGCAAATGCGCCATACCCCGGCACTGCAGCGCGCAGCGGCGCTGGCCGAGTCCAGTGGCGCGCTGCTGGATATCAATGTGTTCGTCGACGATGTCGACACCTTCGGCCTGATGAGCGATGGCCACGAGCGTGAGCGGCTGCTCGCCGACAACCGCCAGTGGCTGGCCGACGAGGCCGAGCAGTTGGGCAACGCCGGGCTCGACGTTTCCACCGAACTGCTGCTGACACGCGACCCGCTGGGCAGTGTGCTCGAGCGTATCGAACAGCTGGGTTGCGACCTGTTGATCAAGGACGTGCAGCACGAACCGGTGCTCAAGCGGCTGCTGGTTACCCCACTGGACTGGCAATTGCTCAAGGAAAGCCCGGTGGCCGTGCACCTGGTCAGCGACATCCGCCTGCCACTGCCCCGACAGATTGCGGCGGCGGTGGATCTCAACTGCCACGGTGCGGGCGAACACCTGGACGATCAGGTGATCCACAGCGCCCATGCCCTGGCCCTGCAATGCAATGCCGAACTCCACCTGCTGCATGTGTGTGATGCAGCCAAGACCCATATCGCCGACTTTGGTGCTGGCACCGTCACCATGCCGGGGTTCGATACCAGCGTGCGCACGGCGCAGCGGGCGGCGTTCAACCGACTGGGCGACCACCACCAGATTGCGCTGGAGCGGCGGCATTTTGTGGAGGGTGCGGCGATCCGGGCGATTGCCCAGTTCGTCAGCCACAGCCGGGTGGATGTGATCGTGATGGGCAGCCATCGGCATGATGCGATGCAGACGTTCCTGGGTGGCACCACCGCGCATGTGCTGGAGCATCCGCTGTGCAATGTGCTGGCGATCAAGGGCACCCGCTGAATCTTGCACTGACCGCACTGGCCTTTTCGCGGGTAAACCCGCTCCCACAGGTATACCAACAGCTTGAAGAGCTGCGAGGGCCATGTGGGAGCGGGTTTACCCGCGAACAGGCCGGCAAAGGTCATCACATGGTATCTGGCACACCAGTCCTAATTAAAAAGAATGCATTTGATAATGATTCGTAGTAGTTTTCCGGCGCTTCCCCCACCTTCCTTCAGCGCCCTACTCCAGGATCGTACCGTCGATGCGTCGCACGTTCGTTTCGCTTTGTGTGCTTCAAGCTATCTCCCCGCTGGCCTTTGCCGAGCCTGAACCGCTCCGCGACTCTGCCCAGATCGAACTCCAGGCCCTGAACATCACCAGCAGCGCCGACAGCGAGCGCGCCGATGGCCCGGTGGATGGCTACAAGGCCAGCCGCTCGGCCAGTGCCACACGCACTGACACAGCCCTGCACGAGACCCCGCAATCGATCAGCGTGGTGCCCAAGGATGTGCTCGAAGACACCGGGGCTACCCGCCTGCAGGATGGCCTGGACTATGCCGGCGGCGTCGGCCGCGCCAACAATTTCGGCGGCCAGGGCCTGACCACCTTCACCGTGCGCGGCTTCACCACCGGCGAGTTCTACCGCAACGGCTTCCCGATCAACCGCGGCTACCCCAACGCCCCCGACGCCAACACCGTCGAACGCCTGGAAGTGATCCGTGGCCCGGCCACCAGCCTGTATGGCCGTGGTGACCCCGGCGGCACCTTCAACGTGGTCAGCAAGCAACCGCTGAGCGAGCCCAAGGTCACCCTCGGCAGCCAGTTCGACGACCAAGGCATGCACCGCGCCACCCTCGACGCCACTGGCCCGCTCAACAGCGACGGCTCGCTGGCCTACCGCCTGAACGTGCTGGGCGAAGGCGGCGAGAGCTTCCGCGACGACGTCGAGAGCGAACGCTACGACGTCGCACCGGTGATCAGCTGGCAGGTCAACGATGCCACCAAGGTCATCTTCGAAGGCGATTTCATGCGCAACAACCACCCGCTGGATCGCGGCCTGACCCGCCTGCCTGGCCAGCTCGGCACGGCTTCGCGCGACACCAACATCTGGGAAAAAGGCAGCGACAACCTGCTGCACAACGACAACAACATGGCCCAGTTGCGCTTCGAGCACTTGCTCAATGACAACTGGACCCTGGGCGGCGGCATGCAATGGCTGGACGGCTCGCTCAAGGGCAATGCCGTGGAAGCCAACGGCCTGCAGGCCGACGGCCGCACGCTGGGGCGCAACTTCAACCACCGCAAGCTGGAATGGACCGACCGCGACTACCAACTCAACCTCACCGGCCACTTCGACACCGGAGGCTTCAGCCACACGCTGCTGACCGGCATCGAGTACGAAGACTACGACTACAACTCGATCATCCAGCGTTCGGCCGCAGGCGCCAATGCCTACCCGATCGACATTTTCGACCCAGTTCTGGGCCAGCCACGCCCGGCCCTGACCCGCACCACCACCCATGACAAGGAAAACCTCAAGACCTGGGCGGCTTTCATCCAGGATCAGGTGGCCCTGACCGAGCGCCTGAAAGCCCTCGCCGGGGTACGTTTCGAGCGCTACGAGCATGACTACGACAACAAGCTGAACAATGCCGGTGACTTCAACAAAGGCGAGAACGGCGTCACCCCACGCTTTGGCTTGATCTACGACCTGACCGATACCGTTGCCGTCTACGCCAACACCGCGCGCTCGTTCAAGCCCAACAGCGGCGCCAGCCTGCAAGGCACGGGCTTCGACCCGGAAAAGGGCAAGTCATACGAGTTGGGTGTGAAATGGGAGGCGCTGGACCGTCAGTTGAGCGTGGACGCGGCGATCTACCACATCGTCAAGGAAAACGTGCTGACCCGCGATCCCAACGACCCGAGCGGCACCTACAGCGTCGCTGCAGGCGAAGTGCGTAGCCGCGGCCTGGACATCAACGTCGCAGGCAACCTGACGCCGGAATGGCGAATGATCGGCGGCTATGCCTACGTTGACGCCGAGGTGACCAAGGACAACAGCATCCCCACCGGCACCCACCTGGCGAACATCCCGCGCAACAGCTTCAGCCTGCTCAATACCTATGAGTTCCAGGACGGGCTGGCCAAGGGGTTGGGCCTGGGGGTTGGCGTGAAGTACGTGGATGACCGCGCCGGGCAGACGGCGGCCAGCACCTACACCATGGAGCGCTACAGCGTGGTCGACCTGCTGAGCTTCTACAAGGTCAACGAGCACGTGCGCTTGAACCTGGATGTGAAGAACGTGTTCAACAAGGGGTATGACGAGGGCGCATTCAATACCTACGTCTATCCAGGGGCGCCGCGCACGGTGCAGGCTGGGGTTTCCTACACCTTCTAGAACACTGGGGCCGCTTTGCGGCCCCCCTGCATCAGAAGCCCTTGCTGTAGAACAGCGAGTACGACTCGATGCCGTCGTTCGGCTGTTTGATGCCGGCATTGGAATAGTGAATCACACGCACCCCCACTTTCTGCTCACCAGGCAGCTTCAGGCCAAAGCCGATGCGGTCCTCGAAGTTGACGGCCGAACCCAGGTCATGGTCGCCCACTTCGGTCTTGGAGAAGGCCGCCAGGCCAATGCCCGCTTCGACATAAGGGGTGTAGGTGAAACCACTGAACTCATAGGTGAACACCGGGCTGAACGACAGCGAGTGGGCGCCGCTGGCATCGCCGCCTTCCCAGTAGGTGTAGGCCGCATCCCAATAGCCCGTCACATACCCGATGTCGGTTTGCAGCCACTTCTTGTCCCAGTCGAACGACATGCCAAGACGGTAGGTCATGTCGCCCTGGCCGGTGGCTCCCACGGCACCGGAAACCTGCGCGGCGTGGGCCAGATGGCTGCCGGCGAGGGCCAATAGGGCGGCGGCCAGCGTGCTGGCGAGACGGGTTTTCATCAATGACTTCTCCTGATGGTCAACGCGGGCAAGTGGGGGCTTGGGCCCCTCGATTTTTGCGGTGAACGGTGCATCCAACCGGTCACACGAAGTAATACTTTTCTGATTATTGTCCAGATAATCAGAAAGTTGAAAGTGAATTGCCAGCATTGCTTGAATTTACCCAGCCTAACCAACCGCCTCAGTCGTACTCGGCCTCCTCATGCTCGCCCAACAGCCGCCGCTGCCGCGGCGTAGCCGCCTCCAGTACCCGCGGATTGAACTGCCAATTCAGGTAGGGGGAGAACTTCTGCGCCACCATGCGCCGGCCATAGTGCACCTGCAACATGTCGCGCTCGCGGGTAGTGCTGCAGTTGGCACCGCCGCTGTGCCAGACATCGCTGCGAAACACCAGCACGTCACCCGCCTTGCACAGTACCGGCTGGGCCTTCCGCCCCTGCCATTGCTGTTCGCCGGGTTGCGGCGCACGCGCCGCGCGGTGGCTGCCTGGGACTATCCAGGTGGGGCCGATGTCGAGGTCGATATCGCTCAGGTACAGCTGGGCAGTCAGAATCTGCATGGGCTGACAAAAGTCGTCACGCGCGACCAGCCAGGCCGGCAACGTCATGGGCAGGTGATCCAGGTGCAGCTCCATGCCTGGGTAGCCAGGGTGGCTGCGCCACGCGGTCTGGCCGATCACGTGGCAGTCTGCACCGAGCGCAGCTTCGGCAAGGTCGATCAACGGCGGCAGGTCGAGAAAGGGCAACCACAGCGGGTCACGATTGAACACGCACTTGTAGTGCTCCAACAGCCCTTGATAGTCCCAGTGCAGTGGCTGCAGGTCGTCGATGGCGCAGCGCAGCAAGGCCACGCGCACGCCATCGAGAACACCGCGCAACAGCACGTAGCCCTGCTCCTCCAGCGCTTGCAGTCGGGGGTCGAGGTTCATGCCTGACGGCTCCTGCTCGGGCGGAGTACAGATGTACTCCACCCATCATTGCCGATCAGTGCCAGTTCAGACTCGCGGTGACAGGCGTCTTGCCATTCACCGTGACCTGTTGCTGGACCGTTCTGCCCTGGCCTTGGCCGATGACCTTGTACTGGCCGGGCGGCAACTGGACATACACCAGCGGGCCGGCATCCTGCAGGCTCAGTACCGACTTGCCTTGTGCGTTCTGGATATCGACTGCGGCGCCGCTTTCGAACTGGCCGTGGGCGCCGGTCGACAGTTCGACGTGCAGGTCATAGCCCTTGGTACGGCGCAGGGCATTGGCTTCGTCCTGGCCGATACCGCCCTCGAGGTAACGCACGCCATTTTGTTCCTGCGGCTGCAGTTGCACGGCCTGCATGTCGATGGGGGCGTTGTGGTCGTCCACTTCTGCGGCGGCGGCCAGGGTCCAGGGCAGCGCCAGTGTGATCAGCAGCGTGGCGCCCAGAGCATAGTGATGGTTACGCATGGTCAGCTCCTCCTCAAGGAGATGGCTTACCTAATGTTTGACCCCATATACCGCTGATGTTCACGCCGCGCGGCGCTCTTCAAGCAGTTTCACGAACATGCTCAGGCTGCGTGAAACCGTGCCGCGCCGCCACACCAGCCAGGTCTTGAGGTAGCGGAACTGTTCCTGCATCGGCCAGGCGCAGACCGTGCTGCAGCCGGGCATGTTGTCGAGCATGCTGCGCGGCAGCATGGCCAGCCCGGCACCCGCGCTGACACAGGCAAGCATGCCGTGGTACGACTCCATTTCGTGGATCTTGCCAGGCACCGCCTGATCCTGGACAAACCAGTTCTCGAAGTGGTGGCGGTACGAGCAGTTGGCGCGGAAGGCGTAGATGCTCGCGCCGTTGACGTCCTGGGCACGGGTCACCGGGGCGTGGTTGAGCGGCGAGATGATCACCATCTCCTCTTCGAACACCGGCATGCCTTCGAGCGTGGGATGCAGCACCGGGCCGTCGACAAAGGCCGCCACCAGGCGCCCCGACAACACCCCTTCGAGCATGGTCCCGGAAGGCCCGGTGGACAGGTCGAGGTCGACTTTGGGGTAGAGCTGGTTGTAGGCGGCCAGCAGCGCCGGAATACGCACCGCCGCCGTGCTCTCCAGCGAACCCAGGGCGAAGGTACCCTGCGGGTCCTCGCCGGCCACGGTCAGCCGCGCCTCGTGCACCAGGTCAAGGATGCGCCGGGTGTACTCAAGGAAATTCCAGCCGGCCGGCGACAGGCGCAGGCGGCTTTTTTCGCGGATGAACAGCTCGACACCGAGGTCTTCCTCCAGCTGCTTGATGCGCGTGGTCAGGTTCGACGGCACCCGATGGATATGCTGGGCGGCGGCGCTGATGCTGCCCTGCTCGGCCACGGCCTTGAAGATCTCCAGTTGCACCAGGTCCACAGTCATTCTCCAAACGTGAATGTTTCGCTCATTATTATTCAGTTTTCATTAAAGCCATAGCCCACTAGTCTGGCGTCACTGATTAACAACAACGCGAGTCTCCAGCCATGAGTGCGATCAGCAGCCTGACCCACGCCATCTCCGTCGACCCCTTCAGCGGCGAGCAGATTGGCGCCTACCCCTTCGACACTGACGCTGCACTGGAAGCGGCGCTGCAACGCGCCAAGGCTGGCTACGGCCAGTGGCGCCAAGTGTCGCTGGGTCAGCGCAGCGAGTACCTGCTCGCCCTGGCCAGCACCCTCGAAGCCAAGGCCGAAGCCTTCGCGCAGATGATCAGCCGCGAAATCGGCAAGCCGATCGCCCAAGCCCGCGGTGAAGTCAGCAAATGCGTCGGCCTGTGCCGCTGGTATGCCGAGCACGGCCCAGCAATGCTCGCCGCCGAGCCGACCCAGGTCGAGAAAGCCCGCATCGAGTACCGCCCGCTTGGCCCGATCCTCGCCGTGATGCCATGGAACTTCCCGATCTGGCAGGTGCTGCGCGGCGCGGTGCCGGCGATCCTCGCGGGCAACACCTACGTGCTCAAGCACGCGCCGAACGTGATGGGCAGCGCCTACCTGCTCGGTGAGCTGTTCAAGGACGCCGGCCTCCCAGAAGGCGTGTTCGAGGTACTGAACGTCACCCCGGACGGCGTCACCCGCGCCATCAACGACGTGCGCATCGCCGCCGTGACCCTGACTGGCAGCGTACGCGCCGGCATGGCCATCGGTGCCCAGGCGGGTGCAGCGCTGAAGAAATGCGTGCTGGAACTGGGCGGTTCCGACCCGTTCATCGTGCTCGCCGATGCCGACCTGGATGCCGCAGTGCAGGCTGCCGTCATTGGCCGCTACCAGAACACTGGCCAGGTCTGCGCCGCCGCCAAGCGCCTGATCATCGAAGCCAGCGTTGTCGAGGCGTTCACCCGCAAGTTCGTCGAAGCCACGCGCAAACTGAAAGTTGGCAACCCACTGGAGGACGACACCTACATCGGCCCGATGGCCCGTTACGACCTGCGTGACGAGCTGGATGGCCAGGTCCAGGCGACGCTGGCCGAAGGCGCTACCCTGCTGCTGGGCGGCAACAAGGTCGAAGGCGTGGGCAACTTCTACGCACCGACCGTGCTCGCCAACGTCACGCCGGACATGACCGCCTTCAAGCAGGAGCTGTTCGGGCCGGTGGCGGCAATCATCACCGCCCGCGATGCCGAGCATGCGGTGGAACTGGCCAACGACAGCGAGTTCGGCCTGGCGTCGACCATCTACACCGCCGACTATGCGCTGGCCGAGCGCATGACCGCGGCGCTGGATACCGGTGGCGTGTTCATCAACGGCTACTGCGCTTCCGACCCCCGCGTGGCGTTTGGTGGCGTGAAGAAGAGCGGTTTCGGGCGCGAGCTGTCGCACTTTGGTGTGCGCGAGTTCACCAATGCCCAGACTGTCTGGCTGGATCGTAACTGATTCAATGCCCTGGGGCCGCTGTGCGGCCCCAGGCGCTCAATCCCGGACCTGGTCCTTGACCCAGTCCAGCATCCCCCCCGGCACGATCAGCTCATGCCGCGCCCGCGAACAGGCGGTATACAAGCCCGCCAGCATCCGCGCCCGCTCGTTGCGATTGCCCGTCGTGGTCGGCGCTACCATCAGCTCCGGCGACACCATCACCCGGGCGAACTCCATGTTCTTCACATCCCGCACCCGCCCAAGGAACAGCTTCGGCGCCTTGTCCCAGCGGTAACGGCTCTTGGCCTTGGCAAAATGCTCCGGGGTGTAGCCCTTGCGCAGCATGCCAGCCACGGCGGCAAAGGCCTTGTCGTCGCCCTTGTCCTGCTCCAGCGCCTGCCAGCTGGGGTAACGGAACAGCATCGGGTGGCGTGCCCGGGTGCCGTAGCGGTACAGCTCGATGCAATCCTCGACGAACAGCTCGAAGTCCTTGCGCGCGCTTTGCAGCAGCACGAACGGCACCCCTTGATGAGTCAGGCGCTGGAACCAGCCGAACAGGCCCCATTCATCATCGACGATCAATGCGGTCGGCTGTTCGGGCACCGTCACCGTGTCGAAGAAACTCACCCGCGTGTAATGCTCTGCACTGCCGCTGAAGGCGGCCTGGATGGCCGCCGGGTGCGCCTGGATCAACGGGTTGAGCACGCCGTCCATGGCCGGGCCGGCACGCAACGAATGGTCGATGTAGCGCTGGCGGATGAAATTGCCATGGTGTGGGCTGAGGCCATTGAGGTTCTGCAGCTCGTCGCCCAGGGCGATGACCGACTGCGGGCTGCGGTCGAGCACCGCGAGCATGGGCGCGGACAACTCATGGGCTTCGTCGACGATGATGTGGCTGTAGCGGCTATCGATCACTTCGGCGGTCAACGACAACAGCTTGACCCGGTGATAATCGCGTACCGGCAGCTGGATCTCCCGCGCCGAAGGACGGATCAACTCCTGCCAGTACAGGCGGGCCTTTTCCAGCAGCACTTGCTGGTCCAGTGGCGTGGTCCCCGGCCCGGCCCAGGGCAGGTGATGCAGCTGCAACTGGCTGTCACCGCTGCGGCAGAAGCTGCGCACGGCTTTGATGCACAAGGCCACCACATCGCGCGCGGCGAGCGGGCCGATGTCGGGGATGTTCAGCCAGCGCACCACCTGCGCCTCCTGCGGGCGCCAGGACAGTTTGGTGCGGTACGGGTCGCGCAGCCGCCAGCCATTGCTGGTCAGGTCTCGATTGAGGATTTCGTCGGCCAGCTGACCGAAGGTCAGCGCGGTGTAGGCCTGGGCATCTTTCACCCGCGCCTGCAATGCCCGCAGCTGGCCTTCGGTGAGGGCCAGCAGCAAGGTGCGCTGAGGGTCGAGCAGGCGCGCGAACTGGTGGATCAGGAAGGTCTTGCCGGTGCCGGCGAACCCCTGCACGGCAACCGATTCGTCAACGCCGCACAGGAACTCGCGCAGCAGGCGGTTCTGTTGGTCACTGAGCATCAGGTCGCTGGCCAGCGACGGCAGGTACACCGGGTGCAGCGGCGTCACGCGCTGGCGGTAGTTGTCGGCGAACTGGAAATTCCACTGGCCTTCGGCGTCCTGGAACTCGTCGGCCTGGTACTCGGTGTCGGCCGATACCAGGGCAACACCGTTCTCCCCCAGCATGCCCAGCCCCATGGCGAATGCTTCACGGTCGAAATGCTGCGCTACCTGCCCCTGAAAACGGCCCGGAGCAGCGCCTTCGACTTCATTGGCGATGCGCACGATCTCGGCGAAGCGGCGCTCCTGCGCATCCGCCGAAGCGCTGGCCGGCTGGCGCGGCAGGTTCTGCACGAACAGCACGGCGGCCGCCTCCAGCAGGCTGGCGGTCGGGAAGAAGGCGGTGGCGGTGGGCGCGCTGGCCAGGCGGTCGGCCTGGTCGCTGGGCAAAGGCAGGTAGAACATCGGGACCTCGGGTGGAAACTGCCGGGCACGATAGCAATTTTCCAGTGGGATTGCTGGGTTGTCTGTACCGGCCCTTTCGCGGGGCAAGCCCGCTCCCACAGGATCACCACAAAGCTGAACAAGGTGTGGGTCCTGTGGGAGCGGGCTTGCCCCGCGAAGAGGCCCGAGCAGGCAACAAAAAATCAGCCCCTGCCCCGCTTGAGCGTCTCGCTAGGAAACTCCTTGAACAACTGCCGGTAACTCTCTGAAAACCTTCCCAAATGCCAGAACGACCAGCGCATCGCCACCTCGGCCACGGTCACCTCGCCGCCGCGCAACAGATCCCGCCGGGCACCATTGAGCCGACGCAAGCGCAACCAGTGCGCCGGTGGCATTCCGGTGAACGCCTTGAACGCCTGCTGCAGCTGGCGCAGCGACACACCGGCCACCTCGGCCAACTCCAGCAGATTGAGGGTTTCTTCCGGGCAATCTGCCGCCCATTCGCTGACCCGTTGCATGATCGCCCGTTCCTCGCCGCGCCGCCCGAGCGCCCCGCCCTGCAAGCGCTGGCAGGCGTTGTCGAGGATGAACAGGCAGTCCTCCAGCAACTGCTCGGCCAGTGCCTGCCCTTGCACCGGGCAATCCGCCTGGCCAAGGCGGGTCAATGTGGCGCTCAGCCAGCTGCCGAACAACGCATTCTGCCCGCTGCCCAGCGGCACCATGAACAACCCTTCGAGCCGTTGCGGGTCCAGGCCATGGCGGGCAAGAAACGCCTGGTCGAACACCACCGCCACTTCCTGGTAGTTCTCCGGTGTGATCCAGATGTTGCGGCTCTGCTCGTTGAGCAGGTACAGGCTGTTTTCGCTCTGGTCGAAACAGAACGCCAGCGAACCACTTGGCGCACGGAAGAACTGCTCAACCCGGGTATTCAGGCGCTCTTCGTACACGTCCACGCCATCGAGCCCCAGGCAGCGCAGCTGGCCGCTGAAATGCCCGGGCGACATCTGCCGGTATTGCTGCTGCCAACCGGGGGTGGCGCGCACCTGTTCGGTGACATCGGTGGTGTGGAAAGCCTGGACCTGCAAGGCATTGGGCGTTGTCACGCTTTGTCCTAGTTGCACTCTTTTGGTGCATTCATTGCCGAAGAAAGTGGATAGATGGCTTAGCGGGCCTGCGCCCAAGATAGTCTCCAGCGCGCCACCTGGGAAGTCACCGGCACCTGCCGCGCACACAAAAACCCAACCAAGAGGTCTGTATGAACGCCCCCTTCGATCAGCTGTCCACCTGGCTGAAAGAACACCGCATCACCGAAGTCGAATGCGTGATCAGTGACCTGACCGGCATTGCCCGCGGCAAGATCGCACCGACCGCCAAGTTCCTTCACGAGCGCGGCATGCGCCTGCCCGAAAGCGTGCTGCTGCAGACCGTCACCGGCGATTATGTCGATGACGAGATCTACTACAGCCTGCTCGATGCGGCCGATATCGACATGGTCTGCCGCCCCGACCCAACGGCGGTCTACCAGATTCCGTGGGCCATCGAACCTACCGCCATCGTGATCCACGACACCTTCGACAAGCAGGGCAACCCGATCGAGCTGTCGCCACGCAACGTGCTGAAGAAGGTGCTCAAACTGTATGCCGACAAAGGCTGGCAGCCAATCGTTGCGCCGGAAATGGAGTTCTACCTGACCCAGCGCTGCGAAGACCCGGACTTGCCTCTGCAGGTACCGCTGGGTCGTTCGGGCCGCGCCGAAAGCGGGCGCCAGTCGTTCTCGATCGACGCCGCCAACGAATTCGACCCGCTGTTCGAAGACGTCTACGACTGGTGTGAACTGCAAGGCCTGGACCTGGACACGCTGATCCACGAAGACGGCCCGGCGCAGATGGAGATCAACTTCCGCCACGGCGACGCGCTGGACCTGGCCGACCAGATCACCGTGTTCAAGCGCACCATGCGTGAAGCCGCGCTCAAGCACAACGTCACAGCCACCTTCATGGCCAAGCCGATCACCGACGAGCCGGGCAGCGCCATGCACCTGCACCAGAGCGTGGTCGACATCGCCACCGGCAAGCCGGTGTTCGCCAATGACGACGGCAGCATGAGCGAGCTGTTCCTGCACCACATCGGCGGCCTGCAGAAGTACATCCCCAAGCTGCTGCCGATGTTCGCGCCGAACGTCAACTCGTTCCGCCGCTTCCTGCCGGACACTTCGGCACCGGTCAACGTCGAGTGGGGCGAGGAAAACCGCACCGCCGGCCTTCGCGTACCGACCTCCAGCCCGGATGCCATGCGGGTGGAAAACCGCCTGCCGGGTGCCGACGCCAACCCTTACCTGGCGATCGCCGCCAGCCTGCTGTGCGGTTACCTGGGCATGGTCGAAAGGATCGAGCCGAGCGCGCCGGTACAGGGCCGGGCCTATGAGCGGCGCAACCTGCGGCTACCGATCACCATCGAGGATGCCCTGCAGCACATGGAAGATTGCCAGACCGTGCAGCAGTACCTGGGCAAGCAGTTCGTCCAGGGCTACGTGGCGGTCAAGCGCGCCGAGCACGAGAACTTCAAGCGCGTGATCAGTTCCTGGGAACGCGAGTTCCTGCTGCTGAGCGTGTGATCCCCCCGGGGGCGCCAGGCGCCCCCCTTGCATCGAACTCAAAGAACAAGACCTATGAGGTGTCGACATGCGTCATCTGCAAGCCCTGATCCCCGCCACATTCGCCCTGCTGTTCGGCGCCACCGCTCAGGCCACGCCCAGCGTCAGCGTCTACAACTGGACCGATTACATCGGTGACACGACCCTGGCCGACTTCCAGGCCAGCAGCGGAATCAAGGTCGTCTATGACGTGTTCGACTCCAACGAAACCCTGGAAGGCAAGCTGCTTGCCGGCCGCACCGGCTACGACGTGGTGGTGCCGTCCAACCACTTCCTGGCCCGCCAGGCACAGGCCGGTGCGTTCCTGCCACTGGACCGCAGCAAGCTGCCGAACTGGCAGCACCTGGACCCGAAGCTGCTCAAGCAGCTTGAGCAGAACGACCCAGGCAACCAATATGCGGTGCCGTACCTGTGGGGCACCAACGGCATCGGCTACAACGTCGAAAAGGTCAAGGCCGCGCTGGGCGTCGACCATATCGACTCCTGGGCGACCCTGTTCGAGCCGGAAAACCTGAAGAAGCTCAAGCAATGCGGCGTGGCCTTCATGGATTCGCCAGACGAACTGTTCCCAGCGATGCTCAACTACCTGGGCATGGATCCGCGCAGCGAAAAACCCGGCGACTATGCCAAGGCCGAAGCACGCCTGCTCGAACTGCGCCCGTACATCACCTACTTCCACTCCTCCAAGTACGTCTCGGACCTGGCCAATGGTGATATCTGCGTGGCCTTCGGCTATTCCGGCGACGTGTTCCAGGCGGCCAACCGGGCCGTGGAAGCGAAGAACGGGGTGAAGATCGCCTACAGCATTCCCAAGGAAGGCAGCAACCTGTGGTTCGACCTGCTGGCGATCCCCAAGGACGCCAACAACCCCGAACAGGCCCTGGCCTTCATCAACTACCTGCTCGACCCGAAAGTGATCGCCAAGGTCAGCGCCACGGTCGGCTATGCCAACGCCAATCCTGATGCCCAGGCCTACATGGACAAGTCGCTGGTCGACAACCCCGAGATCTACCCACCCCAGGCGGTACTGGACAAGCTGTACATTTCCAGCACCCCAAGCCCGAAGATCATGCGCGTCATGACCCGCTCCTGGAGCAAGATCAAGTCCAACCGCTGAACCGAGAACGCGCCATGCCTTTCGATACCCAACATACCGCGTCGTACTACGCCGCCACGGCGCGCAACGCGGCACCCTACCCCTGCCTCGACGGCGAACTGACGGCCGACGTGTGCGTGGTCGGCGGCGGCCTGACCGGGGTCAACACCGCGCTGGAACTGGCCGAACGCGGGCTCACCGTGGTGCTGCTGGAGGGCCGGCGCATCGGCTGGGGCGCCAGCGGGCGCAACGGCGGCCAGCTGATCCGTGGCATCGGCCATGATGTCAGCGGCTTTGCCCGTTACGTCGGCCAGGACGGCGTGCGCTACCTGCAGCAGGCCGGCATCGAGTCGGTGGCCCTGGTGGCTCGCCGTATCGAACAATATGCGATCGCCTGCGACCTGCGCTGGGGCTTCTGCGAGCTGGCCAACACCCCCGCGCAGTTCGCTGCGTTCAAGGATGAACAGGAAGAACTGGCCAGCCTTGGCTACCGCCACGAAACCCGTCTGGTCGGGCCCGAGGGCATGCACGAGATCGTCGCCAGCGACCAGTACGCCGGCGGCCTGGTGGACATGGGCTCAGGCCATCTGCACCCGCTCGACCTGGTCCAGGGCGAGGCGCGCGTGGCCCACGGCCTGGGTGTACGCATCTTCGAGCAAAGCCCGGTGCTGCGCATCGAACATGGCCCCACCGTGACCCTGCACACGGCACGGGGCAAGGTGCGGGCGCAGAGTCTGGTGCTGGGCTGCAATGCCCACCTCGATGAACTGGAGCCGCGCCTGAGCGGCAAAGTGCTGCCCGCCGGCAGCTATGTGGTGGCCACCGAGCCGCTGCCGGAAGCACTCGCCAGCCAGCTGATCCCGCAGAACATGGCCATGTGTGACCAGAAGGTCGGCCTGGACTACTACCGCCTCACGGCCGACCGCCGCCTGCTGTTCGGTGGCGCCTGCCACTACTCCGGGCGCGACCCCAAGGACATCGCTGCCTACATGCGGCCGAAGGTGCTCAAGGTGTTCCCTCAACTGGCCGATGTGCGCATCGACTACCAGTGGGGCGGCATGATCGGCATTACCGCCAACCGCTTCCCGCAAGTCGGGCGGCTGAGCCAGCACCCCAACGTGTTCTATGCCCAGGGCTATTCAGGGCACGGCTTGAACGTGACCCACTGGACGGCGAAGTTGCTGGCCGAAGGCATCGCGCTGGGGCAGAGCCAGGGGCTGGATGTGTTCAGTGCCGTACCCCACCTGACGTTCCCGGGCGGCAAGGCACTGCGCTCGCCGCTTTTGGCACTGGGGATGTTGTGGTACCGGTTGCGCGAGGTGTTGGGCTAGCGAGGTGCATGCCTCAAGGGGTGCATGCCTCAAGAGATGCAGCGCCTGCGAGATCGAGCGCCGCCCGCGCGGCGCATCGCGGATAAATCCGCTCCTACATTTGTTGCAACGTGCCGAACCTGTGGCGCCATGGTCGCCTGCCTGGCGCATGTCTCAAGTCATGTGAGGCGGCATCAATGCACACCTTCACATCCCGTCATGCCAACAAGGCTGACAACCATGGCCTCACAGGCATGGCCACGTTGCAACAAATGTAGGAGCGGATTTATCCGCGATGCGCCGCGCGGGCGGCGCTCGATCTCACAGGCGCTGCATCTCTTGAGGCATGCACTAAAGATACACTTCACCTCAACTTAAACTCCTAATATATTGTTTTTAAACAATATGTATAAACTAGAATCTACATTAACAGCGCGTAAAATTGCGGTTCTCAGTCATTGGCTCAGCACTCCCCACGCCTTGAGTTAAGTTCGACATGAAGTTGAATCAGCCAGCTTTTACAGCGACCACTGGCCAACTGCCAAGCACCTGCTAGCGTTGTTCAAGCCGACCCATCATGGATGCCTGACCATCATGAAATCATTGCCCCGCGTTACCCTGTTGTGCGCCGCTTTGCTTGCTGTGGCTGCCTGCTCCAGCAACCGCGTGGACCCCAAGGACTATTCCGGCTTCCTCAAGGACTACAGTCGCCTGCAGGAAGCGAAGAGCCCATCCGGCGCACCGGTGATGCGCTGGATCGACCCCAAGGTCAACGTCAACCAGTACTCGCAGGTCTTCATCGAGCCAAGCCAGTTCTACCCCAAGCCGCAAGCGACTGCGGTCATTTCCCAGCAGACGCTGAGTGAAATCACCCGCTACTTCAACGATGCCCTGCGCCGTGAACTGGGTAGCGTGCTGCCCCTGGCCAAGGCGCCCGGCCCAGGCACCCTCGTGGTACGCCCGGCAATCACCGCGGTGTCTACCAGCAATGAAGGCCTCAAGCCTTACGAATTCATCCCGATCGCCCTGGTTTCGGCAGGCGTCAACACCGCCATGGGCGGTCGCGACCAGCAAGTGGATGTCGGTGTCGAAGCGGCCTTCCTCGATGGCGGCAACCAGAAGGTGCTGGCCCAGGTGGTGCGCAAGGGCACGGGCAAGGAGCTGGAGAATGACAAGACCAAGCTGACCCTGAACGACGTCAAGCCAGTGCTCGATGGCTGGGCCAAGGACATGCGCGCCAGCTTCATTACCCTCAAGAACAAGAGCAAATAAGCCAAAGCCGCTCCGCTCGTCGGAGATCATTGAAAAACGCCATCACTGCCTGTCAGCCCTGCTTTACTCAAGCGGGCTGCCAGGCAGGTGGCACCGCAGACCAGGGACTGGTTGCACAAGCAGGCTGACAACAGCCGCTCGCTCCGGGCAAGCATCAGCACCGCCCGGTTCCCTCTTCTTCCCGCCTTTTCCGCCCGCCTTCGCAGCTGTGTATCGGTTTTTCATTCATCGAATGCAATGGAGGCAATCATGTCTGATTCACTGCTCGCACCTTCGGTAGGGCTGTTCCCGGTGTCCTACCAGATCGGCAACAACGCCGCTGGCGCCCCGCGCCTGCAACTGGACCTGCTGGTCTACACCCCGGACCGTAGCCTCAGCGGCACAGCGCAGATCACCCAGGCCATCAACCCACCACTGGACCTGCACCTGGACGTCTGGGGCAGCTACACCTACCTCAGCGTCCAGCCACCGAGCGAAGGCAGGATCCTGATCACCGCCCAGGGCAACCACGGTGGGCCACACGCCAACTCGCCGGTGCAGTTCAAGTTCAGGGCATTGCTCGACCCAAGCTGGCAGCGCGGCGTGGCCGACTACGAGTACTTCAATGGCCAGCGCTGGGTGAGCGTGGACAACGTCCCGGTCACCCTGGAAGGCCAGCGCATCCAGCAACTTGCCAATGTCGACCTGCACAGCGAACTGCACAACGCCACCCTGGAGGCAGTGATCGCCAACGGCGATGTCGCGCAGCTCAAGCAGCTGGCCACCAGCGGCCTCGACCAGGCCATCGCAGCGACCAAGTCCCCGGCCACCAAGGCCGCCAAGAAAGCCTGAGCAGGCAAGGAGATACACCATGGCAATCGGACTGTTCCATGTTCGCCTGAACGTCAGTAACGGCTTGCTCGGCGCCCCGGTCCTGACCCTCGACCTGCTGGTCAACACGGTGACCAAGAAGGTTTCGGGCAAGGCCCGCGCCAGCCAGGCCACCTACCCGTTGCAGCAATTCCAGGCCAACGTGTGGGGTGACTACAGCGAACTGCAATTCGCGCCGGCCGGCGCGCCATCGATCGTCCTCAGCCTGGACGGCAGCTCCAGCGGCCCACTCAGCCAGATCGCGCAGACCTTCCACCTGCACGGCCTGCTGGAAACCGGCTGGAGCAGTGGCTCGGCCAGCTACCGTTACTTCAGTAACGGCCACTGGGTCGATCAGCACGGGCGGGTGCGCAAGGCGCCGGATGTGACCCACCAGGGCCGTCCGCAACTGGCGCAGCGGCTGAAGGCAGCCATCAGCCAGCTGGAAAGCGTGTAACCCGCAAGCAACGTTCGCCGGCAAGGCAACTTGCCGGCGCAACGCCCATCAGCACTCGACGAACGCCACCGCCAGGCCGCCGCGCGAAGTCTCCTTGTAGTTGGCATGCATGTCGGCGCCAGTGTCGCGCATGGTACGGATTACCCGGTCGAGCGAGATGAAATGCTCACCGTCACCGCGCAGGGCCATCTGCACGGCATTGATCGCCTTCACCGCGGCAATCGCATTGCGCTCGATACACGGCACCTGGACCAACCCGCCGACCGGGTCGCAGGTCAGCCCGAGGTTATGCTCCAGGGCAATCTCGGCAGCGTTTTCCAGTTGCGGTGGTGTGGCGCCCAGCACTTCGGCCAGGCCCGCAGCGGCCATCGAACAGGCCGAACCGACCTCCCCCTGGCAGCCGACTTCGGCCCCGGAAATCGACGCATTCTTCTTGCACAGGATGCCGACTGCAGCAGCGGCCAGCAGAAACGCCACCACATCATCGTCGCAGGCGCTTGGGTTGAACTTCATGTAGTAGTGCAACACGGCCGGGATGATGCCAGCCGCGCCATTGGTGGGCGCGGTGACCATACGCCCGCCAGCGGCGTTCTCTTCGTTGACCGCCAGGGCAAACAGGTTGACCCACTCCATGGCGCTCAGGGTCGAACCGATCACGTTGGGCTGCCCGGCCTCCTGCAGGCTGCGGTGCAACCGTGCGGCACGGCGCTTGACGTTGAGCCCACCGGGCAGGATGCCTTCGTTGCGCAGGCCATTGTCAACGCAATCGCGCATCGCCGCCCAGATCCGCAACAGGCCTTCACGCACCTCGGTTTCCGGGCGCCAGGCGCACTCGTTGGCCAGCATCAATTGAGCCACGCTCAGCTGGTTGGCCTTGCACAGGGCCAGCAGTTCGGCGCCGCTGGAAAATTCGTACGGCAGCTGAACGGCGTTGGCCTCTACTTGCGGCGCATCGATCTCGCCCTGCTCGACGATGAAGCCGCCACCGATGGAATAGTAGGTCTGCTGCAACAGGCTGCCCTGCCCGCCCAATGCCTCCAGGGTCATGGCGTTGGGGTGATAAGGCAGGCTTTCGTCCAGCAGCAGCATGTCGCGGTCATACTGGAACGCCAGCGGATGGCTGCCGTCGAGCATCAGGCACTGCTCCTGCAGCAGCTGATGGATGCGTGGTTCGATGGTGGCCGGGTCGATGCGATCCGGCCACTGCCCCATCAGGCCAAGCAGGCAGGCGCGATCAGTGGCATGGCCTACCCCGGTGGCTGAAAGCGAGCCGTACAGGCGCACTTCGATACGCTGCACCTGGGCCAACAGGCCTTGCTCACGCAACGCCTGGGCAAAGCTCGCCGCTGCCCGCATCGGGCCTACGGTGTGGGAACTGGACGGGCCGATGCCAATCTTGAAAAGGTCAAAAACACTGATAGCCATACTAATGCCTGACCGTGTCGGCGCTTTACGCCCGCGCACGGCTGTCTGAGAAAATTGAACGGTATTGCCAATTTGCGCGATACTGCCGTGCTCATCGGCAGATGACCAACGAAACTTCCTAAGCAAGGCTTTAGCGGTACTAAACGATGCGACGGCAACTCAATGGCCAGATGTTTGTCTGGCTGCATGTCTTTTCCTGTGCGGCGCGGCACCTGTCGTTCACCCGCTGCGCCGAAGAACTGCACATCACCCCCGGTGCGGTCAGCCAGCAGATGCGTCAGCTCGAAGAACGCCTGGGCTACAAACTGTTTCTGCGTCGGGCGCGGGGTGTGGAGCTGAGCGCCGAGGGCCAGCGCCTGGCCCAGACAGTGACAGAGGCCTATGGCAGCATCGAAGCCGAACTGCTGCGCCTGGACGCCGGCGAAATCCGCGGCACCTTGCGCCTGCGCTCGATCCCGTCGTTCCTGGCCAAGTGGCTCACCCCGCGGCTGCCGCGCTTCCAGCAGCGCTACCCGGACATCGAGCTGCGCCTGGTCGCCGAAGACAGCGCCCAGGCCTTGCACCCTGGCGACTTCGACCTGGCCATCGACCTCAACGACGGCAGTTACCCCGGCATGCTGTCGACCCCGTTGCTGGACGAACAGATCTTCCCGGTCTGTTCACCCACGCTGCTGCGTGGCCGCCCGCCGTTGCATGGCCCGGTCGACCTGGCCCATTACCCGCTGCTGCATGACATCACCGCCTGGCGCGGCAGTTCGGAATACGCGGAATGGGAGTTCTACCTGGAGGGGATCGGCGCCACAGGGCTGGACGTGCGCCGCGGGCATACCTTCAACCGCAACCACCTGACCATCGAAGCGGCGATCGCGGGCATCGGCGTGGCCATTGCGCGGCGTACGCTGCTCAATGACGAGCTTGAGCGCGGTGCCTTGATCGTGCCGTTCGGCCACCCCATCGCCAATCACAAGCGCTACATGGTGCACTACCCGCCGGGTGGGTTGAATCAGCCTGGCGCCCGCGCGGTGCATGACTGGCTGGTGGAAGAAGCACAAGGCTTTCGCGCCCTGCACCCATTGGCGCTGTCGGCCTGATCATTCGGCGGCAATGTGCTTGATGTCGAAATTGAACGACGGCACATACCCGGTAGCGAGCAGATGCGGGCATTCCGAGGCCTTGAACTCATCGCTGAGCAAGTCCTGCGCGCTGTCATACCCCGGCATCGATATCCCGGCGATGTTCAGCAACGTGTGTGGCAACGAAGCGACGCTGACCTGCTGATCCTCCCTGGCCTTCAACTTCTGCAGCTTGCCCGATTGTTCCGGCGAGAGGTTGCCGCTGGACCAGACAAACGCCGAGGTCGACAGGTCATATTCATTGCCGATGCCATGGCCCAGCAGTGCCCGGCTGTCATCCAGCAGGTTCTCGCCATGGTCCGATGCGTAGACCAGCAGCGCTTTTTTCTGGCTGGCCGTCAGTTGTTGCATGATCGTCGACAGTAGCCAATCGGTATACAGGACCGAATTGTCATAATCGGCCGTGACCCGGTCTTTCTGGCTTGCGCTTGCAGGCTTGAACTGCGCAAAGTCGCCGGGGAAACGCCGCGCGTATTCGAAGTGGCTACCCTTGATATGTATGAATATCGCCTGCCGGTGGCCATTGGCCTTGCCCAGCACCTCCTGTAACACCGGTATCAGCGCGCCGTCATAGCTGCGCTCCAGATACTGGCGGTATTGAGCTTCTGCGGCGATCTGCGGAATGATCCCGCCAAAGCTGTCCACCTCCTGTGAAGACAGCCAATACGTGTCGTATCCGGCCGCACGGAAGATCCCTACCAACGATTTGTTCGAGGCGATCAGATCCCAGTCGCGGATGGGTTCCAGGCTGAGCAACGAAGGTACGGCAACCGAGGTATAGGGCGCGGTCGTGCACATGCGGTTGAACTTGAACAACCCCGGCTGCTGGTCGAGATAGGGCGTGGTCCTGTTGTTGTAGCCGTACAACGACCAGTTGTGCGGGCGCGAAGATTCACCGATGACGAACACCAGGGTCTCGATGTCGGCCTGGTCGGAGATGCTGGTGATCTTCACCTGCGACTCCATGCGCTGCTTGATATAGCCCTTGGATTCCACATACAAGGTCACCGTCAGGCCGATCTGCGACAGGTAGCCGACCGGCGTGCTCTGGTCTTTGGCCATCAGATCCAGCACTGCACCTTTACCGAACGCGTTGAGCTTGACGGTCTGGTAGAAATAAGCGCCATAGCCCAGCAGCAAGCCGCCAAGGGCCAGTGCAAAAATGGCCTTGTTGCGGTACAGGCGGCGCCCATGCAGCCCGGCCAGCCCTACCCCGTAGCACAGTGCAAACAAGGCCAGTATGCCGACGATCGAGCGCCAGTAAGTCGCGAGAAAGTCTGTCGCTTCCTTGTAGTTGGTCAGGGCTATGAACAGGTAGGCCGCCGTCAGGCGCGAACCGAAGTTCAGCACCACGAACAGGTCGATGCTCGCCAGCAGATAGAAGGGCATCAGCAGCACGTGCACCCTGAACTGATTGGCCGATACGAAGCGGATTGCCACCAGCCACAAAACTGAAAGGGCAAAGGTGTACAACACCAGCAAGTCGATCTTCGCGCATTGGCAATCCGCCAACAGCCTGGCGAACAGCGGCGACAACAGAAACGCCCATAGCACCAGCGAGGGCCACTCGGCTTTCAATAGCCTCGCGGCTCCTGCCCCTCCCGCTGACACGCTGCCCATGCCTCCCCCTGAACGCCACCCAGGTTTGCGGCGTCAATAAGCCTGCTTGCCGGTGAAGGCATTGACCGTTCGCACCAGGATCACGAAGTCGAGCCACAACGACCAGTTGTTGATGTACTCGATGTCGGAATTGACCCGCTGGATCATCTGCTCGAGGTCCTTGGTTTCGCCCCTGTACCCGCGCACTTGCGCCAGGCCGGTCATGCCGGGCTTGATGTTGTGGCGGGCGAAGTAATCGACAATGTCCTGTGAATACAGCGTGTCGTGTTGCAAGGCATGGGGGCGCGGGCCGACCAGCGACATGTCGCCGGTCAGCACGTTGAACAGTTGCGGCAGCTCATCGAGGCTGGTGCGCCGGATGAATGCCCCAACCCGGGTCAGCCGTGGGTCATTGCGCTGTGCCTGTTCGACCACGCCGTTTTCCGGCTGGTGCACATGCATGCTGCGGAATTTCCAGATACGGAACGACTCCCCGGTCCAACCCGTACGGTCCTGGCGGAAGAACACCGGCCCGGGGCTGTCGAGCTTGATGATCAACGCGACCGCCAGCAACACCGGCGAGGCGCACAGCAGGATGAGCGCGGCCAGCACGCGGTCCTCGAGGTTCTTCAGGAACAGGCTGGTCCCGGTCAGCGGCGTTTCCGACAGGGTCAGCACCGGAATCCCGGCAATTTCGCGCACGCTGTGGTTGATCAGACGCAGTGAGAAGATGTCCGGCACCCAGTTGACCGCGATGCACTTGTCGAGCAACTTGAGGTAAACATCCTGAATGACGGCAGAGCCCCCCAGAGGTGTAACCAGGTAGACCGTGCGGATGCCATGTTGGGCGATGATCTCGTCAAGGTCGGCAATGCTGCCCAACACCGGCAGGCGCTGCTTTGCATCTTGCTGGCCCTCGCGCCCCTGATCGTCTTCCTGATCGACCCAGATGCAACCCATCACCCGCTCGCCGAACCACGGGTTGTTGCTGATCTTCTGATACAGGAAGTTGGCCAGGTCGCCATTGCCGATGATCAACGCGTTATCCAGCCGCGCGTGGGCCGTGAAGCGCTTTTGCAACTCGCGCACGGCCACATGCAGGAACAGCTGGACGAAATAACCAATGACAAACAGTTGAACGACCAGCAGCCGTGAATAGGTTTCGCTCTGCTTGGTCAGGAAGGCGATGACCACCAGGAAACAGAAGGTCGCCGACCAGGCCTTGAACAACCTGAAGGCCTTTACCGAAAGCCCCACGTTGCTGCGGTAGATGGCGTAGTGGTCATAGATGACCGCCAGCGCACCGATCAGCAGCAGGAGCATGATCACGTAGTCGGAAGTGATGTAGCCGAACTGGTCGTAGATCAGGTACCACGCAACGCTGGTGACGGCGATCCCGTCCAGGCCCGCTTGAACGGCGTTGCTGACGCTACTTCTACGCTGGAGCAACGACCGACTGCTTCTGGGTTCGAAAACCATCGTAAGGCCTCACTGATCTGTGTGTGGCAAATGCCTGACCATCACAACGAAGCGATGGAAACTCACCTCAGGTACCTGAAAAACCTTTGAAATTTTGCAGCACGGCGTTTCGCGTCAATTGATATCACTGTAGCAGCACCCGGCGCTTGCTGCGGGGCAGATCGAGCGCCCCGACAGGCAGCACTCAGCTGCGCCGCTGCACGCGCTGCGCGGGCGCCCTCACATAAACCAACGCTCGCAGCAGGAACAGCGGATTACCCAGTACATAGCGTGCGAACAGGCGCTTGGGTTCCTTGAGCAGCCTGAACAACCACTCCCCGTTCAGCCGCCGCACCCAGTGCGGCGCTCGCGTTACCTTGCCGCCCAGAAAATCCACGATGGCCCCACCGCACACGATCAGGCAGGGGCTGTCGAGCGCCGCCAGCCGAGCCGCCAGCTGCTCCTGTTTGGGCATCCCCATGCCCAGCACGATCAGCTCGGGCTGTTGTGCCTGGGCGAGCCCGAGGTAAGTGTCGGCCTCGGCAAAACCATCGTGCCGTGACACCACCTGCACGCCATACCGCGCTTCGCAGCGCTGGGCGGCCTCGGACAAATACGGCTCGCGCGTGCCCCAGAACGCCACGCGCCTGCCAGTGAAGGCCGCCAGCAGCTTGGGGATGAAGTCCGTGCCGTTCATGTTGAGCCCCGGGGCCAGCCCCAGGCGCCGCAGCAATATCGCCATGCCGGCGCCGTCACGCAGCAGTACGTCAGCGGATGCCAGTGCCTGGCAGTAATCCGCCTTGCCGGCCACCAGGTTCATGGCATGGGCATTGACGAACCCCAGCACGGTTACCCGCTGCGCTGAACAAAGCGACGCCAGCAGCCGTTGCTCATGCGCCGCATCCTGAACCAGGTGCAGTTTGCCCATGATCGTCTTCCAGCGTTGCAGCCAGGCCCAGTCTCCCATCAGCTGTCATCCCGTTTCGAACGCACCCAGTCGACCTGGCGCTTGAGCAGGAACCCCAGGTACAGGGGAATTTTCCTCGCCGCATAGAACGGCGCGTACATCAGCACCGAAAACGGGATCAACGCCCGCGCAAAACGTGCCCACGCCAGCAAGACGGCAGCGCCCAACAGGCCCAACGCCAGCGTGGCAAGCCATGCAGGCCACAGCACACCCAGTAACCCGAATGCCAGCCAGCTGACCACGAAAAGCGCCATCAGCAGCATTGACAGCAAGGCCAGCGGCGGAACCAGCAGGTCGATGGCCATACCCAACAATGGCCAGTTACGGTGCACCAGAGCGCGCGCCAGAAGCTTGGGGCCCTCAGCCAGCACCACCCCCAGGTGCCCATGTTCCCAGCGCTTGCGCTGGATGCTCAGGCCTTCCTGGCTGGTGGGGAAGTGACTGTTGACTACAGCGTCCGGGCAGAACAGCGGCGGTTTGCCGAGCGCGGCACACTCCAGGCCCAGCTTCAGGTCCTCGACCAGATGCCCGGTTGCCAGGTTGACGGCCGACACGTGTTGCCAGGCAAATGCCATGCCCGCGCCCATCAACTGGCAGGGCAGACCCGCCCGTGCCCAGCCGCGCGGGCGGACCAGGTTCTTCACACGCCAGGCAAAGGCGGCGACCTGCACCTTCAACCCTGCACCGGCAGGGGCATGCATCAGGTACAGCGCTTGTGCGGGCCGGGCGTTGTCGACGCAACAGCGCGCCAGGTGCTCCAGCGCACCCGCGCCTACCTGGCAGTCTGCGTCAATGATGATCAGCACCTCGGGGGGTGACTGGCGCAGATGCTGCACCCCGAAGTCCAGGGCGTAGCCCTTGCCCCGCCGCTGCTGATCCTGGCGCTCGACCACTTGCGCGCCCGCCTCGCGTGCCAGGCTGGCGGTCTGGTCCGTGCAGTTGTCGGCGACCACCAGCAGCTGGTCGCCTTCGCGCAATTGCGGCCGGATGCTGGCGAGCGTGGACGCGATAAGCGAGGCCTCGTTGTGCGCGGGCACGAGCACGGCTAACCGCGCCCGTTGACCTTGCCGGGCAACCCGCGCCGGCTCAGGCAGGCAGGCCAGCACCACCTGGGCGAACAGCACCAGTGTCGGCAACAGCACCAGCAGCGCCGCCAGCCCCAGCAACCCGCTCAACAAGGTCAGCATGTCGGCGCCTTGAAATGGCTGACCAACCTGGCCGCCTGTGTATCGATGTCGTGGCGCTCGAGCACACGCTGGTAAGCCGCCTCGCCCATGCCCTGCAAAACCGTCACGGGTTGTTGCAGGCAGTCGAGCATGGCCTCGGTCAACGCTTGCACCGAACCTGCCGGGAACAACCAGCCGTTCTCACCCTGACGCACCAGTTCAGGAATGCCTGCCACGTAAGTAGTAAGCACCGGCCTACGCAACGCCATGGCCTCCATGATCACCACCGGCAAGCCCTCGGCAAAGCTGGGCAAGACCAGCGCGCGCGCGGCGAGGATTTCGTCGCGCACCTGCGCGCTGCTGATCCAGCCGGTAATGCGCACCTGCCCCTGCAAGCCGTGCCGGGCGATCAGCGTCTCGATCGCCCCCCGCAACTCGCCATCGCCGGCCAATACCAGTTCAAAGGCCACGCCCCGGCTCGCCAGGACGCGCGCGGCCTCGATCAGCAGCAACTGGCCCTTCTGCTCGCACAATCGCCCGACGCAAACCAGCCTTGGCGCCGCCGGTAGCGCAGGCGCAGCGCCCTCGTGGAAACTGGGTTCCAGGCCACAATGCACCACCTTGACCTTGCCCCAGTGCTCGTGCGCCACCCAGCGGAACAACTGGCTGCGCCCGAAGGAGCTGACGGCCGCAACGAACGCGGCCCGGCGCACCTTTTCGCCCAGGTGCAGGCGCTGTGCCTTGTCGAACTCTTCCGGCCCATGCACGGTGAAACTGTAGGCAGGCCCACCCAGGGCGTTGGCCAGCATGACCACCTCTGCCGAGTTGGTGCCAAAATGCGCGTGTACATGCTCGTCAGCGGAGGCCTGCAACCACTGCACCACCCGGCACGCTTCGGCCAGGTAGACCAGGTGATAGGGCCATGGGCGATCAGCGCGCCAACCCAGGCGAAGCGCCAGGCGCAAGGCGGCAAGAAACGCTTTGGGTCGCGCTCGTACCACTTCGAACAGCGGTTTCAGCAAACCCCGTAACCCCTCCTGCAGCACATAGCGGGTCTTGCCCCGTTCTGCCAGGTCTTCGGCGTCGTGCAGTTCGGCATCCCAGCCGCGCAAGGCGATACGTTGAACCTCGATGCCCTGGCGCTCCAGCGCCAGTATTTCGCGGCGGATGAAACTGTGACTGACCTTGGGATACTGATTGATGAAATAAGCAATGCGCATAGTGCCCCGAATCTGAGTCCGTTTACTGGATGGCCAGGTCTGCCGTGCTCTGCTGTACAGAGCTGCCAGCCAGGGCGGCTTGTATCTGGGCAAACACGTCATCCAGCAACGCATGGCGCCTGCGATACATCGCCCGCTTCTTGGCCGCGACTTCCTCTACCGCGCGCTGCGCGGGTGCCAGCGGAATGGTGAAAAAGTCCTCGCGGTCCGATGGCCCGGCGCCGTTCTCCTGCCAGATCACGTCGTAGTTGGCCGCCAGGTCCTGGTGCTTGTCGGTGCCAAAATAGGGGTGGCGATGGTGGCGATACTCATCCCCCACCGCATAGATGCGCACGGTCCCCAGCGTTCTTGCCACGCACTTGATCGCCTCGATCAGCAGGCTTCTGGGGCGCAAGCCCTCGAAGTCCTTGGTCAGGTCGCGGTAGATCGTCAGCGAGGTTTCGCTGTCCACCCCCTTGTGAATGCCCTGCACTGCGCCGATGTACAGGCACAGGCCCGCCGCTTCGCGGCACAGGGTGAAGGCCAGCGAGGCCACGCGCAGCTCGCCCTGGAACAGGTTGATCACCAGCTCGCCTTCGCGCTTGAACCAGATGGGCCGGTCGAGCACCAGGCGGCATCCGCTGGAGTACGCCGACAGGTCGCACAGCAGTCGGTGCTCGTCACGCTGCAACAGCAGCAACGGGGCACAGTGCGCCGCGACCACTTCATAGTGCGACGCCACCGCTTCAAGCCGCTGTGGGGCGCTCCAGCACTTGCTGATGTAGGGCCACTGCACGACACCAATGCAGTCGACGCCCAGCCGCTCGAAGCGGTCTTTGCCCAGTGCCCGTGACATGCGCAGGGCGAAAGCCTGCAAGCCGGGCCACTCGCGGGCCATCGATACCGTCAACTTGAACTTGTTGTTGAGCGCGCGCAGCGAATAGCCGGGCTGCAAGGTGAGCACACTCTTGGCTAACGACCTGAATGTCATCGACATGTCATTTGTACTCGATCAGCAGCGCCTTGCCGGACGCATACCTGTTAAGCAGGAACTTTGCCTGGCCGAGCATCTCGGGAAACTTGCCCAGCACCAGAAACACCGCCTGCCACCAGTTTTCCCGCGTCGAACGCTCGCCGCGGCGGGCCAGGCGCACGATCTGCAACGGATAGAGCAGCAACAACCACAGCCCCCAACCGCCCGACAGCAGGCTCACGGCCAGGATCGCCAGTGGCAGGTTGAGGCCCCATAACCAGGCGCGCCGTGATTCGCGCAGCCAATGGCGTTCCGGTGTCTGCCCATGCAGGTAGGCACCTTCGGCATAGGCATAACCCGCCCGCAGACTGCGCCGCCACCATTGCCCGAAACGGGTCATGGCGGCATCGTGCAGGGTCATTTCATCCGCCAGGCGCCAGACCTTCCAGCCACCAGCGCGCAAGCGCACGCAGAGCTCCGGCTCTTCGCCGGCAATCAGTTCCGGGCGAAAACCGGACACCGCCATGAACGCGTCGACACGCATCAGTGCATCCCCCCCGCAGGCCTTGGCTTCCCCCACTGGTGTGTCCCACTCCAGATCGCAGAGCAGGTTGTACACCGAGCGCTGCGGGAAGCGCTCGCGGCGCCGCCCGCACACCACTGCCACGTCCGGGTGCTGGTCGAGAAATGCCTGGGCCTTGCCCAGCCAGCCGGCATCCACTTCACAGTCGCCGTCGACGAACTGCACATGGCGGATGCCGGGCACGATGCCTTGCAGGCAGGCAAAGCCTTCGTTGCGCGCCCGAGCCGCGGTAAAGGGTTGCGTCATGTCCAGCGCCACCACTTCGACGCCAAGCCGCTTCGCCAGCTGCACCGAGCCGTCGGAGGAGCCGGAGTCGACGTACACCAGCTGGTCCGCACGGCCCGTCAGGGACAACAGGCAGCGCTCCAGGCGCTGGCCCTCATTGCGGCCGATCACCACCACTCCAATGCCTGTTTCCATGGGCCTCACTCCTCAGCTGCGGGCTGAGTCACGTGTACTGCATCGCATCGCTGTGCTTGCGCACCTTGATGGTCGCGGGCACCCCCACTGCCAGGCAGTTGTCCGGCACATCGGTCAGCACCACCGCGTTCGAGCCTATCGCCACGTTGTTACCGATGCGTATGTTGCCCAGCACCTTGGCCCCGGCGCCGATATCCACGTTGTTGCCGAACACCGGGGCGATGGGTTCGTCGACATTCTTCAGGCCCACCACCACACCATTGCGGATCCGGCAGTCATCGCCAAAACGCGCATAGCCACTGATGACGATGCCGCCGAAGTGGTCGATGACGAAGTTGCGGCCGATCACCACCTCACAGGGCAACTCCACCCCGGTGATGATCTGTACGAACTTGAACAGCACCTTGTAGACGAAGGAGCACACCTTGCGCAGCAGGGCCGGGCGTACGCCATAGCGCCAGCGACCGAAGCGGTAGACCAGCAGCACCCAGAACCCCTGGGCGCCCCAATCACCACCGTGAGCGCGCAAGTCCGCGCGGATGTTATCGAACATGGTTTCACCTACCGTGTGGGTTGGCTGGCAAACTGGGTCTTGAACAACAGCGACCAGGTGGCGCGAGTGTGCCGCCAGCATGCCTTGATCGCAGCCAGGCCGCGGCCCTTGAGCAATGCCTTGAGCGCCAGCACCAGGTCGCCCAGGCTCACCAGCAGCATGTGCAAGGCCAGCCCCGCCGCGCCGTGATGCTTGCGGAAGTACAGCAGTTCGCTCTCGATCTGATAACCGGATATCTGCCGGCTCGCCGCTTCAAGTTCGGCCACTGACTTGGAGCTTTCACCGCCGATGTGCACCACGGTGGTACCGGGGAAGTACACCACTTTCCAGCCGGCCGCCTTTACCCGCTTGCAATGGTCCACCTCTTCGTAATAGAGGAAGTAACGCGGGTCGAACAGGCCCACCTGGTCGAGCACTTCACGGCGCACCAGGTAGAAGCAACCGGGCAGCCAGTCACACTCACGCACCGAGGCGTGGTCCCAGTCCATTTCATCGACCATTTTCAGGCCCGGGAAGAAACGCCCGAGCCCGGTGCGCCCGACAAATACGTTCAAGGGTGTCGGGAAATAGCGGCAACTCGGTTGCAGGTCACCGTCACGGCCCACCAGGCGCACACCGAGAATGCCGCAATCCGGGTGGGCTTCCATGTAGTCGATGGTTTTCTGCAGGCTGTCGGCAGCCACGAAGGCATCGGTATTGAGCAGCAGCGCGTACTTGCCTTGCAGGTGCGCCAGCAGCTGATTGTTGGCGCGGCCGAAACCGACATTGGCCTTGTTGCTCAGTAACAGGGCTTCAGGGCAAACCTTGCCCAGGCGCTCGACCGAGTCATCAACCGAGGCATTGTCCACCACCAGGTAGCTGGCCAGGGCTTCGCCTCCGGCGGCGCGCAGCGCATCGAACATCGGCTGCAGCAACGAAGCGGTGTTGAAGTTGACCACCATCACATCGACCGGCTTCTTATCCATTGCTGCCGTCCCCGAAGAAATAGCGACGCCTGTGCATCGCCAATGTTGCCTCCAGCGAAGGGTCGAAGGAGCCTTTGCGTTGCTTGATCAGGTCTATCCAGGGGTAGGTGTTGCAGCGTTCCTCGACCCGCTTGATCAGGTCGGCAGTGGTGCAAATGAACTTGGCCGGGTTGCCGCCGACTACGGTACCCGGAGCTACGTCCTTGGTCACGACAGCACCGGCAGCCACCACCGAATCAGGCCCGATGGTAACCCGCGGCATGACGATCGCGCCGTGGCCGACAAAACTGTTGTCCTTGACGTCGATGACACCGACCGAGTCCAGCTTCCCGCCGTAGCAGATTTCGATCAGCGCCACCACGCCGTCATGGCCGATCAGGGTGCAATCGGACAAGCCGACGTTATTGCCGATGCGTACCAGTGCCGGGTCGGTAACGTTGCAACCGACGTTCATGTGAAAGTTGCTGCCCACCGAATAGAACTTGCCCCATCGGCACTGAAATTCGCCCCACTGCCTCGGTGTGGGTTTGCACAGTTTCAGGTAGGCGGTAACGCCTCGCCCAGTGGTGTTGGCATAATGCGCCACTGCATTGCGTATCCATCCAAACATATGGCAAGCCTCGCAAGTCAAGCGATCCTGGACTGTCCCTGAGGCGAACAAGGTCTCGTTCTTGTGGGTGCTGACCCTGTTGCACTCAACCCTTACACACCGCTACTTCAGTTTCAGTTCAACCGGTTCAGGCCGCTGCCCCGTTTGCCGAGCGCATTTTCTCGTTGAGGTGGTCGGCCAGCCTCAAGGCGAACTGCAGCAGCGGCATTGTCGGGTTCGAGGCCCCGCCGGTGGCAAACACACTGCTGCCGGCGACATAGAGGTTTTCGATGCCGAACACCTTGCAGTTGATATCCACCACCCCGTCCTTGGCACTGGCCGCCATCCGCGTGGTCCCCATGTGATGTGCATGCGGCGACAGCATCAGCGGCAGGCTGGTGTCGTAGACGTAATCGCTGAGCTTGATGAAACCCAGGCCCATTTCGGCGAACTGCTTGGCCAGTTCGTTGCCGATGCACTTGATGGTGTGCCGGTCATCGGCGCTCAATACCCAGTTGACATTGACCTTGGCCACACCCAGTTCGTCCTTTTCATCCAGCAGCGAGATACGACTCTGAACGTTGGGGAACTGCTCGATCAGCGTGGTGATCACGCCATCGCCCGGGCAGCTGAACTTGGCTACGAATTCGATCTTGCTGGCCACGCCCATTTCACAGGCCAGGTTTTCCAGAAAGCGCTTTACTTCGGCCGTGCGGCCGTAGGTCCGCACATCTTCCAGCACAGACGCCAGTACATTGCCCTTGCCGGCGTGGTATTCGGCGACGAAGGCATCGGTGGTGAAGTACTGACGCGGCTCGGTGTCCTCCCCGCTGCGCAGGATGAACTTGCCCATGTCGATATTCAGGTGCTCCATGAAGCAGCGACCGACCAGGCCGTCCTTGCGAACGATGCCCGCGTCGGCCAACGACTGGCTGTTGAGCAGCTGCCTGGCGTTTTCAATGGCGCCCATGGCCAGGATATAGTTGCGCGCGATGACCGGCTGACGCTTGCCGTCGTAATCGGACACCTGAACAGCTTTCAGTTGGCCTTTGGCCTGATCGAACAGGAGGTCGACGCAGTTGCAGTTGATGAACACATCCAGCCCAGGCGTTTCCTCGAGCTCCGTGGCGTATTTCTGCGCAAAACGTGTTGGCGGGCTGAGCAGGAAACGGTCGGCGTCGAAATCGCCACCTTTCAGGCCCGGATTCACCGCGCGAAACTCAGCGCCCTGGGGCAGGTCGACGATCTCCATGGCGCCCGGCAGATAGCGCTCGATTTCAGCATAAGGGATCGGCCAACCGGGCATGTCGCCTGGCGGTGGCACGGCAAAATCAGATTCGGTGAAGGGCCGGCAACGCCCCATCCAGTGATTGGAGGTGCCGCCCAGGTAACGCAGGCGGGCTTCCCCGGGATATAGCTCGAGGCCGGTGGAGGTGCACTTGTACAGCACCTGCGAGCGCGGTGTGTATTCGCGCCCGCCCCCTTCGAGCAACGCCACGCTCCATCCCGCACCCGCCAGGCGCAAGGCCAGCGTGATCCCCGCAGGGCCTGCACCGATGATGCAGAAGTCGTAAGCGTGACGCAGGGTCTTGTCGGCGTCGTAATCCTTGATCATGAGCGTCCGTCCTGGCCGTCCTGGAAGTAGCCAACCGGCAACACCCAGCCATTGATGATGACGAAGCCACCCTTTGCCGCAGGTTTGCGCGCAGCATTGGCATTGTCATTCAAACCGAACAAGGCCGCTCCGGCACCCAACAGGACACAATTGCGAATGAAGCCTCTGCGCCCCAGCAACGGCGTACAAAACTGCAGCTTCCCCATGATCACAGCCCCATACCGTTGATTTTATTATGCCCCGCGCTCTGCTGCGGGCCTTGTCGGGCGACCATCAGGGTCAATCGAAAAAGCGCGTCAACCGAGCGGCACAGAGTGCCCCTTTGGCAATCATAGGCATAACCAGCGCCACGCGCCTGTGCTGGAAACTTCGCATCGCCACAACTTCAATCGACTGCATGACGTCAATCTCTGACCGAATGGCTAGAAGTCACTATAGTTTCATTTAGCCACGATGCTAGCCTCCATCCAGCCCACCGAGGGATAGGTGCCTACAACCCATGCCAGAACATCTACGAGCCCTGGTCGTCATTGTGTTTGTGGCCAGTGTGGTTTTCTTCATGGCCCGGCGTCCGGCAACGGACCTGATCCCCCTGACGGACTACAAGCGACGCCGCAACCTGTGGTTTGCCTTGACCCTGGTGGCATTCTTTGCCCACAGCTTCTGGCTGTATGCCGCCGCCGCCACGGTCATCCTGCTGGTCGCCAGGCGCCGCGAGCACAACCCGCTGGCGCTGTTTTTCCTGCTGTTGTTCCTGATCCCGCCGGCTATGACCGAAATACCCGGTTTTGGCGTGATCAACTACCTGTTCGACATCAACCACCAACGCGTCCTGACCCTGTGCGTGCTGCTGCCGGCCGCCTTGGTGCTGAGCAAGCAAAGCGAGAGCATTCGCTTCGGCCGCCTGCTGGCCGACAAGCTGTTGCTGGCCAGCCTGGTGCTGACCAGCGCGCTGGCGTTGCGTGAGACCACCGTCACCGACACGCTGCGCCAGGTGCTGAGCCTGTATATCGATGTGTTCCTGCCCTACTACGTGGCCAGCCGTGGCTTGCGCGAGCTCAGTGACTTCAAGGATGCCATGCTGGCATTCGTCCTCGCTGGCTTCCTCCTGGCGCTGCTCGGGGTTGCCGAGTATGTCCGTCACTGGCTGCTGTACAACGCCCTGCTCGATGCTCTGGGCCTGCAATGGGACATGAAGGCCTACCTGAGCCGCGGCGGCTCGTTGCGCGCCAGTGTCACCACCGGGCAAGCCATCGTGCTCGGCTACGTGATGGCCGTTGCCATGGGCCTTTTCCTGTTCGTGCAGCACTTCGTGCAGAAACCTGCGCACCGTTATCTGGGCGCCCTGTTGCTGGCCGCCGGGCTGTTCGCCCCGCTCTCGCGCGGCCCGTGGATAGGTGCCGGCGTGATCGTGGTGGTGTTCATCGCGTTGGGCAGGCACGCCGTGTCGCGCCTGGCGTTGCTGGCCCTGGCCGGGGTGCTGGCGATTCCCTTGCTGAGCGTCATGCCTGGTGGCGACAAGGTGCTCGACCTGCTGCCGTTCATTGGCAAGGTCGATACGGAAAACATCACCTACCGCCAACGCCTGCTCGACAATTCATGGATCGTCATCCAGCGCAACCCGCTGTTCGGCTCCTTCGATTACCGCAGCACACCGGAAATGCAATCGATGATCCAGGGCGAAGGCATCATCGACATCGTCAACACCTACGTCGGCCTGGCTTTGCGCGTCGGCCTGGTGGGGTTGGGGCTGTTCCTGGGCTTCTTCGCCTGCATCCTGCTCGGTATCCGCAACGCGATGCGCACGCTCACCGACAACACCGACCCGTACCGCCTGTTGGGGCGGGTATTGCTGGCGACCTTGCTGGGGATCCTGGTGACCATTTTCACCGTCAGCAGCATCACGGTCATCCCGATCGTGTACTGGTCGCTTGCCGGACTCAGCGTCGCCTACATCCAGATGATGCGCCGACAACCCGCGACGGAGCTCAGCCAGGTAACCGCCGTCAGCCTTCAACCGAGGTAGTTCGATGCCCAGTCTTGCCCTGTGTACATGGACCCGCACATCGCTCCTGGTCGGCCTGCTGGCTTTGCCGGTGAGCAGCTGGGCAGCGGAATGGATCGTGCGTGTCGACGAGCAGAACGGCTTGCCGACATTGACCCACGGGGGGGGCCCGGCCTTCGTATCCAGTTTCGACTTCTGGGGCGCGAACTGGGGCTGGACCGGGTTCTATCCAACGCTCAAGGTAGAGGGGCCCTACCGCTACACACTGACTGGCAGCAACAAGGACCTGGACTTCGACCTGAAGGCCGACATCCAGAAGCCCCAGGCGCAAACCCTCACCTGGGACTTCGACCTGCAGGCACACAGCAGGCAGAGCAACGTGATGGGTGGCGGCATCGTCTGGCGCTTCGACCCCACGTTGATTGCCGGGGAAATGGGCGACCCGGTGCTGTTGCCTGATAATCGCGGCTGGGCGTGGGGCAAGAACCCCCAAGGGCCACACGTCGAAATGCGCTTCGAGCCGCCGCTGGCCAAGGTTTATTTCGAACGGGGCAACACCGACCAGATACGCACCTTCTTCTACGCCGACCCGATCAAGGCCGGGCAACAGCGGATCAAGGCGCAGTTGAGCGTGACCGGCGATATCACCCTCGGCCAGACCGCCACGGAACGCTTTGGCATCACCGACCCCACGACATGGCCGGATGACCAGCTCGACTGGCGCACCTCACCGGTCGACCTGTCGTTCCTCAACGCGCCGGAGAAACCGGCCGGCAAGCGCGGCTTCGTCAAGGCCGATGGCGAGCAGCTGGTGTTCGCCGACGGCACCCCGGTGCGTTTCTGGGGGACCAACCTGTCGGCCTATTCGCTGTTCCGTACGCCCGACGAGGAAATCACAGCACAGGCCAAGCGCCTGTCGGCCCTGGGCTTCAACCTCGTGCGCCTGCACCACCACGACTCCCCCTGGGTAACGCCCAACATTTTCGGTGACCTGCAGAAGATCAAGGACACCCAAACGCTCAGCGCCGAGTCGCTGAAGAAGATCGACCTGTGGATCAAGAGCCTCAAGGACGAAGGTATCTACGTCTGGCTCGACCTGCATGTGTCGCGGCCCGTCACGGCCGCCGACAACATCTACGGTTTCGACGAGCTGCCTAAGGACCATGGTGTCGCCGGCCTCAAGGGCTACCTGTTCGTCAACGTCACCCTGCAGCAAGCGCTGAAGCGCTTTGCCGAGCAATACCTGACCCACGTGAACAGTTACACCGGGCTCGCCTACAAGGACGACCCGGCGATTGCCGCCGTGCTGATCACCAACGAAAACGACGTCACCCACCACTTCGGCAACGCACTGCTGCCCGACAAGGATGTACCGAAACACAGCCGGCTCTACATGGACCAGGCCAAGGCCTTCGCCCAGCGCCACGACTTGCCGGCGGACAAGACCTGGCGCGCCTGGGAGCACGGCCCCTCGAAGCTCTTTCTCAATGACCTGGAGCAGCGCTTCTACGTCGACATGATCGGCTACCTGCGCAACCTCGGGGTCAAGGTACCAATCGCCACCACCAGCACCTGGGGCCTCAATGGCCTGTCCTCGCTGCCAGCCCTGACTGCTGGCGACGTGGTCGACGCCCACAGCTACGGCGGGCTCGGCCAGCTGGAGAAGAACCCGCTGAGCAGCGATGGCATGATCAACTGGCTGGGTGCGGCCCAGGTGCTGGGCAAGCCGATGACCGTCACCGAGTGGAACGCCGAGCCCTTCCCCCTGCCCGATCGCCACTCACTGCCGCTGTACGTGGCCGGCACCGCCAGCCACCAGGGTTGGGATGCGATCATGCAATACGCCTACAGCCAGCAGGCATTCTTCGAACCGTGGCGCCGGGCCGACAACTGGAATGCCTACAACGACCCGGGGCTGATCGCTACCCTCCCCGCCGCCGCCCTGCTCTATCGGCGCCAGGACGTGCACCAGGCCAAGACCCGCTACGTGTTCGCGCCCACAGCGGCGACCCTGTTCAACCAGGACATCTCACCGGCCAACTCGGTGATGCTGCGCACGGCTATGGAGAAGGGCCGGCTGCAGATCGCCATGCCGCAAACCCCAGAGCTGCCGTGGCTGCAGGCCGGCGCGATACCCGCCGATGCGCAGGTGCTGAAAGACCCTGGGCAATCGCTGATCGATGGCGATGCCAGCGAAGCGGTAACCGACACCGGTGAGCTGCGGCACAACTGGCAGCAGGGCCTCTACACCATCGATACGCCCATGACCCAAGCGGCGACCGGCTGGTTGGGCGGCCAGTCGCTCACCGTGGGTGACCTCCAGCTCCAGCTGAAAACCGCCTATGCCAGCGTCGTGGTGCAGAGCCTGGATGCCAACCCGCTCAAGCAGTCGCGCAACCTGCTCATTTCACTGGGCAGCCGCGCCGTGCCCAGGCCCGACGACGTAACGCCATTCCATGTCGAACCCCTGCAAGGCAGCCTGAGCATCAAGGCACCGGCGGGCCTGAAACTCTATAGCCGCAGTGCCGATGGCAAAGAAAATCCCCTGCCTGCGAGCTACAAGGATGGGCGCTACCTGATCACCTTCGATGGCCAGCACATGGCCAATTGGCTGTTCTTGAAATAGGGCATATCGCCATCTACAGTCATTGAAGCCCTGTATTCCAGGCATTCGACGCTGCGTCTGCTCCAGGAGGATTGGATGAAGTACTTGGTTGTCGGTGGTGCAGGTTATATCGGCTCACACATGGTCAAGCACCTGCTGCGTGCCGGCCACGAGGTGGTGGTGGCGGACCTTCAGGCGCCGGCATCCGGCATCGAATGGGTATGCCTGGACATCGCCGACGGCCACGCGCTGGACGCCCTGTTCAGCGACTATCACTTCGATGCGGTATTCCATTTCGCCTCGTTCATCCAGGTCGGTGAGTCGGTGGCAGACCCCGACAAGTATTACCTGAACAACGTCTGCGCGACCCTGAGCCTGCTCGAGGCCATGGTGCGGGCAGGCATCAAGCGGCTGATCTTCTCTTCAAGTGCCGCCGTATACGGCGACCCTCAGTACGTGCCCATCGACGAGCAGCATCCCAAGGTGCCGATCAACCCCTACGGGCGCAGCAAGTGGATGGTTGAACAGATGCTCGAAGACTTCGACCGGGCGTATGGATTGCGTTCGGTGAGCTTGCGTTATTTCAATGCGGCCGGTGCTGACCCAGACGGCGAACTGGGTGAATGCCATGAGCCCGAAACCCACCTGATCCCGCTGATCCTGAAGGCGGCCTCTGAGAGGCGCGAGACCGTGACGGTGTTCGGCCATGACTACGACACTCCGGATGGCACTTGCATGCGTGACTATATCCACGTCGCCGACCTGGCTTCGGCGCACGCGCTGGCCGTGGATTACCTGCTGGCCGGGGGGGCGACCACTGCGTTCAACCTGGGCAACGGATTAGGGTTTTCGGTGCAGGAAGTGATCGAGACTGCACGGGCGGTTACCGGGCGGCAGATCACTGTCATTGAAGCGCCACGTCGGGCTGGCGACCCACCCCGGCTGGTGGCGGATGCTGAAAAAGCCAGGTCAGTGCTGGGCTGGCAGCCGGCGCTCACCGCACTGGATCAGATCGTGCGCCATGCGTGGGAGTGGGAGTTGAAGTATCCCTGGAAGTAATTTTACTGTTAAGGAAAGAAACTTTCGCCCACCCCCGGAAACCTGCATGAACCTCGATGCACTAAAACTTGCGGCCATCAAGCTACGCAGCCTGCTGGAGCAGCATGAGTACGATGAACCGGCTGCAGCCTTATTGCTCCAGGCCTTGAGCGGGCTGATCGAGCAAGCAGTCAATCATCAGATCACGTCACCCATGGAAGCTCGAGACATCCCTGGCCATCGGTACTTTACCGAAACGCCTTTGGGCGGCTATCACGAGCTGGAGCATGCATTCGCCACTTTTTACATAGAGCTCATCGATGGCCGAAGCTCGAAAGCCTTCCAGAAATTAAAGGCGAACATGAACGCGTCGAAGTAGCGGCGACATCGACGCGGGCTGCAGCCGCGCATAGCGCTGACAAGCCTTTCGGCTCAGGCGAGGTCGTCAGTAATACGTCCGCGGTTGCTCATCCGCCTTGTTCAATACCGCCCCGACCAGATTCGACGACGCCAGGTGATACAGGCAATCCTCGATGTCCTTCTTGCTGTTCATGCCATTGGCCACCACCAGCAGCACGCAGTCGAACTTCGGCAGCACGGTGATCGCGTCATCCGAACTCAGCAGTGGCGGCAGGTCGAAAATGCAGATCCGCGAGTCATAGCGGTCGCGCAGCTCGCCGATCAGGGTGTTCACCTTGGGCGACGACAGTACCTCGGTGGACATCGGTACCGGCTCGCGCGTCGGCAGCACGACAAAGCGCGGCAGCGTCGGGTTGACAAGCGCCTCTTCGAGCCAGGCCTTGCCATTGAGCACATCGTTCAGGGCTTTATCCATCGGCAAGCCGAGGGTGCGACCAACCCTGGGGCGGCGCAGGTCGAAGTCCACCAGCAAGGCGGTCTTGTTGGTGTGGTGGGCGATGCTCATGGCCAGGTTGACGGCCAGCACCGTCTTGCCCGCCTCGGGCGTTGGCGAGGTGATCGCCAACGTGCGCCAGCCATTGTCCTCCATGGCCTGCAGCACCTGGGTACGCAGCAGGTCGATCGCCCCGCTCATGTTCGAGTTCTTGTTGAAGGAGACGATCCGGTTACGCTCCAGGTGTTCCGCACTCAGCGGCACCACCTTGGTCTGAATGTAATCGAATTGCCCGAGCTCCCCGGGCTTGTCCATTACCGAAGGTACCTGCGCCGTCTCGGACGTGGCAGGCGAAACCTGGTGAATGTTCTTACCAGCCGGCGTAATTCTGTCCATCGCTGCGCTCCCTATTCAAACCGAGCCATAGCTTTGAAAAGCAGGAGGTCCAAAGGCATGTAGAACATATGGACGACCACCAACAGGATAGCTACCAGCAGCAAACCAGCACCGATCATCATCGACAGCAGCTTCTTGCGCCTGGCCTTTTCTTCGTTGGTCGAGATGTACGGCACCGCCACCAGCACACGCCGGCCCAACACGCTTTCCAGGGCACCGACACCGCGCACGCGCTGATTGAGCATTTCCAGCAGCATCACCAGGCCACCGCCAGCGGCCGGTGCCAGGACCAGGCCGAGGGCGACGATTTTCTTGCGGTTGGGCTTGACCGGTTTCTCCGGCATCAGCGGCGGCTCCAGCAGCACGAAGCGCTCGGCCTTGTTTTCCTGCTCGAGGCTTTCGGTGATCTTCGCGCCCATCTGCTTGTTGCGGATTTCTTCGTATTTCTTGCGTGCGTTGTCATGGTCACGCAGCAGCGTCACCAAGCCGCGCTCGACTTGCGGCGCCTCGAGGATGTCAGCCTCGTAGCCTTCCATCTTGGTGGTCAGCTGGCGCTTCTGATCGGCCAGCGAGGCGATGCGCGACTGCGCAGCAGCCATCTTGGTCCGTACGCGCGCGGCGTCGAGGTTGCCGCCGGCTGCTGCGGCAATGCCCTGGTTATCCGATGCCTTGAGCGCGTCGATCTTGCGCTTGATCGCCACCACGTCCGGATGCGCTTCGGTGTATTTGGTCAGCAGTCGGGCGTACTCGGCCTTCAACCCAGGCAGATCCTGAGGGTCTGGGGCAACGGCCCTGCCATTGGCCGCCTGAGTCGGCACGCCGGAATTGGCCGCCGCCAGTTCCAGCTCCAGATAACGCAGTTCTTCCTGCGCAGCCTTGTAGTCACGGTCCACCTCACGGAACTCAAGTTCCGAGCGCGACAACATGCTCATGCGCAACTGCTGGTTTTCAGGCAAGGCATTAGAATGCGCCTGCTTGAAGTCCGCCAGCTTGTTTTCCAGGTCGGCCAGTTCGGCGCCGAGCTTGTCGGCTTCCTGTGAGAGGAATTCGGTGGTTTCGGTGGCGCGCTCGGTGCGCTGCTTCATGTTCTCGTTGAGGAACAGCGACACCAGTTCGTCGGCCACCTCCTTGGCCACGTCCGCGCGCTTGTCTTCATAGGAAACGGTGAAGGCCACGGTGGCCTCGCCGCGTCCCTTGACGTAGGTGCTGAGCGTGGCGACCACGATCGCACTGCGCATCTGCTCGACCTTGTCGGTTTCGCTGAAGCGGCTGCCACGGTCGGCAAACAGGTTGTACTTGTCGATGATCCGCATCAGGTTCTCGCGGGTCATCACCCGCTGGCGGATGACCTCGATACGCTCATCGGCAAAGGTGTTGTTGCCGGCCGAGACCAGGTCCGGAGAGATCTGTTGCGACTCCACCAGAATGGTCCCGGTCGACTGATAGATCGGCGGCACGCTGATTGCCACGCCGATGGTCGCCGCCAGCACGACCACTATGACGATCCCCAGCAGCAAGGCACGGTCCTTGATGATGGCGATGTAATCTTTGATAGAAAGCTCGTACTCAGATTTCATAGTGGCCACCAATCCGATAATCAGATGTCGGGGTATCTATACGTCAGCGTCAAGCCAGCGATGGTAGCGTCGGCATCGGGCAGGCCATCCTGTTGGCGCTCCTTGTACAGCAACGAAAACCGCAGGTCCCAAGCCGGCGAAAACGCTCGGCTGGCCCAGACGCTGTAGGTCTGCAGGGTGTTTGGGTTCTGTCCTTTGCTGTCCTGCCACCAGGCATCTGCACCGACCCGGGTGGTTTCAGTGAGCAGGTAGCTCCAGCTGCCACGCACCATGTCCATCTCGGCAGCACCGCCCTGGGCGTTGGACATCGTGCTGCGGTCGGCACTGAAGCTGGCCTCGGTGCGCGCACCGCGGTAAGTCAGCGATGCGCCGCCTTCACCACGGCGCTGGGTACCGGTACCGTCAGTCTGGTTGACGCCAACATGCATGGCGCCGACCAGGCTGTCGGAGAACTGATACTTGACGCCAATGCTGGGGACGTAGCTATTGGTGGCGACCGCCGCGCTGGTGTCATCGGGCTCGTAACGCCGGGCTTCGAAACCGGTAATGATGTCGGTGCGCTCGCTCCAGGCATAGGTCCAGGTGAAGTCGTTGGCGTACTCGTCGTAACCGGTCAGCGTGCTGATGTCGTAACTGGCATGGGAGTAACGAAGTTCGTTGGCCAAGGTGCTGCGCTCGGTCACCGCGCTGCTCCAGTTGCCCGAAAGCCTGGACATCTTCTGGGTGCCATCGGTGGTGGTCACCACGCCGGTATCCTGCACCGCACCCGAAAGCGTCGAGCTCTCATCGTATTGCGCCAGCAAGCCAAAACCGCCGCTTTCGGTTTCGCGCTGCCAGCCCAGGCTGAGGTTGGGGTCTTCACGGTCATCCATCACCGAGCGGTCGGATGAGCGCAGCACATGCATGCCCACGCCCATGCGCAACTGATCGCGATCGAACTGACCTACCAGGGTGTAATCAGGCGCAATGATGGTACGCGTCACACCTTTCTCCTTGGACGTCAGGAGCAATGGGTTGCTGTCGTACTCGACAGTCGTGGGAACCTCGACTGAAGACTGCCAGCTGGCGGCATCAACCATTCCGGAGAACGGCATCATCATGATTGCCGTTACAACACTCGTCGTTTTATTGATAGGCACAAGTCGTTCTTAGTTATTAGGAGAGTCAGGGTACGACCAGCGTATCGCCAGCCTGAAGTTGGAAGTTAGTGGACATGTCACGCCCAGAAACCAGATCCTTGTAACGCACCGGCATGACCTTTTGGCCGCGAATGACCTTGATGGCGCTTTCGTCGGCGAATTTGTCCATTCCGCCCGACATGCTCAGGGCCTGAAGCACCGCCGTAGGGCCTGCCATCGGTACCGGGCCGGGCTTGATCACTTTGCCTTGAACATACACCAGATTGCCAGCGGTGCTGGTGACCACCACGCTGACATTCGGCTGGGCCAGATAAGGCTTCAGCGCGGTCTCGATCTTTTTCGCCACGGCGGTGGCTTCGAGGCCTGCGACATCCACCCGACCCGCCAGCGGGAAGGTGATACTGCCATCGGGAAGGACCACGGTTTCCTGACGCAGGGTGTCTTCCTGCCAGACCGAGATCATGACTTTGTCACCGGGGCTTAACAGGTAGGCAGAAGAGGAAGTGTCGGCAGCGGCGGTACCAGACCAGGCCACCAGGGCGCAGAGAACGGACATCAGCAAACGTACCATGAGGGATCCCTCCGGCCGGTCGGCCCAGGTTAAGAGCACTGAATGAGTACAACGACGAACCTCTCGCTCCGCTTCGCAGCTTGCTTGAGTGCTGCGACGGCCCCACCCATCCTGGAGGCCCTTTACCGCGATGCCGCCCTGCCTGCTTTTTTGCCGCTGTTCGCGCCGAGGACGCTGGCTACTGGAATATAGCAACAGCTGTAAAATTCACAAGCATGGACCACCCGGAAAAACGTAAACATCCACACTTTAGCGTCAAGGCATTGGCATCGCGATAAAGCGGGAACAACTTAGATCTTCTTTCTACCGGCCACCGCGATAAAACCGATCACGGCAGACGCAAACAACCACCCCGCCGTGGAGAGCGGAACAATGGTATTTTCGGTCAAATAAGAGTCAGCCGCTCGCGCTGCACCAGTCAACAATACCAACAAGAAGAAAGACTTGATGAGCAGAGTCGAGCGCATAGACGCCTCCTGCAAAGAGGAAAGTTGTTATTGATTTGGCGGAAGACTGGATCGCTGTTGATTTGAGCTTATGGGCACAATGACATTACGTCAATGATCCGACACCATAATAAATCTCAATGGGATACGGCTGGCTTCGTCAAAATGCCGTCAGCATGAATTTGCTGGGTTCGACGCCCTGCCAAGGCTGCATGGCGGCGCGCAGCCTGGCAGTGGATTGCCGGCACATCGGGATCAATAAGGGAACAGATCCAGCGTTCGCTCCACTTCATCGATATCGATGGTGAAGCCTTCGCCTTGCGGCATCCCGACAACGAAACCGAAGTGCTGGTGATCGCGATCCGTCAGGTATTTGTAATAGCTCACGAACCGGTTTGGTGGCTGCAGGGCCAGTATCGAGCCGCCAGGCTGCAATACATTGACGCCATGCACCAGCTGACTGCCCTCGACCCCAATCACTGTCCTGGCCCCCGCGCAGGCAGCGACGATGCCTGGCACATCCGTTTTCATCGGGTCGATGATACGAAAGCCGCGGTATTTCTGCAGGTGCGCGGCAACTTCCAGCTCATTGCGCATCAGGCGCAAGTCGCCATCGCTGCCGCGCAGGATGAACACGCCGGGGTGGGGCGCCGCGTCGACGTGCGACAGCAACTTGTCACCCATGGCGCGGTAGCGTGCGTACCGGCTGCGGTTGTTGCTGAGGTCATCGAACAGCACCAGTTCATGGAAGAACGCGCCTCGCGTGCGCAATGGCTGCATGCCCAGCCAACGTTCATACGCCGGCCCTTGAGTGAACAGTGGGTAACGGGCCGACGGCGCCGTGGTCACCGGCACGCCTTCGTCGCAGGCCAGGGCGTAGGTCGGGCAGTCTTCCATCAGCCAGGTGCCGAACCAGGTATTGCCATTCTGGGTGCAATAGATGGCCCCACGGTCGATTTCATGGTCCACCGCAACGCCTGGGAAGCGGCTCGGCTTCAATGACAACCAGTGGCTGGCGCTGCCTTTGTACAAGGCGCCGTCGATCAGCCAGACATCCTTGAGCAGGTAGCCGCGGGTGGGGCCTTGCTCGACCCTGATCCCGCCTTCCATGGTACGGGCGGGATGCACATACGGATAAAAGCGCTTGGCCTCCCAGCCCGTCACCCGCTCCAGCTGATTGGGCAGATAGAAGGCCGGCGGCGACACCGTGGTTTCTCCAGGGGCGATATCCCAGGACTTCTCGGCGATGCGTTTGATATCGATGTCTGCCTTGCGCGCCAGCCGCTTTCTCGCGATGTGCCGGTAGGCCGCCAGGGTCCAGGTGTGCTGGCTGGCGGCCGAAGAGCCACTGAAATTCGAAATGCCGCTACCCATGAAGCGCCCCTCCCGATGTGACAGGTCTCTGGCCTGATGCAAGGCACGCACTCCAGGCTTGCCTTGCAGGCGGTTCAGCTGGAAACGACGACCCTTTCCATCATGGGCGGGGACTGCACGGTGGCATAACGGCTGCGCAGCGTCTGCAGGAATGACTCGGCGCTACTGCTGGCGCCATAGAGGTAGATCTTGTGCAGCCCACCGAACACCATCTCGTGGTAGCGGCTGGCGACCTCATCATCGCTTGGCCCTTCCGGCAGCCCCAGGTGAAGCGTCAATTTGTCGCCCTCGATGGCAAACAAGGGTGTGTCCCAAAGGAACTGTGCAGTACCTGTGCGGGGCAGGCGGATGAACATATAGGCATGGTTGCCCAAGGCATCGATATCACCGCCGCGCCGGCGCTTCCACTTCAGCAGGCCGTCGTCCGGCCGGGCCAGGCAAAGGCCGATATCGTAGTAGTCGTAACCGTTGGCCAAGGCCCATTCGAGGGCCATGAAGGTGGTGATCGAGTTGACCTCGCGCAGCCTTTTCGGGTCTGAGAACACCGCTTCGCAATAGCCGAAACGCAGGGTGCTCCAGTAGCGTTTGCCGTCGCGGGTGATCTCGCAGCCCAGGTGGCAGCCAATCACCTCGTCGCCGCAGGTGATCAGATCGAGGCGCCCTACCCCCTTGGCCAGCCGAAACACCTCGTCGGTTGGAAACTGCGCCGCATGGATACCCTGTCGGGCAGTGGCATACGGCCGCAGAAATTGTTGATCGGCCATGGCGATCTCGTCATCGGCCAGCGTCTGGCGCATCTGGTAGAGCGGGCGGTTCTTGCGAATGCTGCGGCGCAGTTCGCTGTCGTAGCGGGCGGTGATGTCTTCGAGCGAACGGCCCAGGGGCACCACGGCGCTCAGGTAATGGGGTACGGTCAACGAACCGGACGTGGGCATCTCGCTCACCAGCACAACATGCCGGGTCGAAGCTGGCGCAGCCCCATCGGCGGCTTCAGCCGCTTGCTGCTGGCCCTTGCCGCCAATCAGCAGCTTGGCCATTTCGCGCTGCTGCTTCCTGCCGATGTAAAGGATTTCGTACGGGCTGGCCTGCTGTAGCCGGAAACGCGAGATTTCCCAGCGCCAGAAGCAGTTACGGGCCAGCAGCTCGCGTAACTTGCTTGAAACAGTCCGGATCTCGTAGCGCAGGGAAGGCGAGATCACTTTTCGCGCCACAGCCGCCAAGTTCTCTTTCATGTCTTCTTCGACGTCCTTTGATGTTGTCAACGGGGCTGATCGGAAAACAATAGAGCGGAGCTTGAAAGCCTGCATAACGCGTTGATTTATATACTATCAACTTCGGATGCTGCCTTCGCATTAAGTAACAATTTAAGATGCAGGTCTGCTGCTTGGCAAGCGGCATTTTGACAGTATTGCTCGGTAATTAATGGCGCCAATTTTTCTCGCGCGCAGGCGCCTCAAGTATTGCTTTTGCTATATATCAGCCGTGTATCAAGGCATTGCAACTTGCGCTATTCCACTACCACCGCAAGCGCTTGCCCATACTGCTTGATGGCCCCTTTCACCGAAGGAGCCTCGGCATGGACAATCCAACTACCGTTTCGCCCCATGAAGAACTGATCGCAACGCAACTGCCCGTCTGGTCCCACCACAACACACCCGCACATTGGCAAGCGCTGCGCCAGAGCCTGCGCCTCGAAGCCTTTGATCAGGACTGGTGCAACAATGCCGCGCCTGACCTGCGAGAAGCCGTGCAGGCCAGCCACACTCGCCTGCTGCACTCGCAAGCCAGGCTGGCTCGTCTGCTCCAAGGCCTGCAGCAGATCACCGAGTTCGCCGAACCGATCCTGCAAGCACGCCTTGCCGAACTCGGCTTCACGGCACCGCTGCGCGGCAGCGAACTGCTACGCGTCGAACGCAGCTGGAGCTGGAGCGCGCTGGGTTACCTCTACAGCCACCGCCGTGACAACGTGCTGCAGGCCGCATTGCAGAACTTTGCCGATGACGAGACGTTCACCCGCGAAAGCGCCATCGCCCTCAGCGACGCCATTCATGTGACGCCCATCACGGTCCATGGCAGGGTCGTGACTGGCCCGCAGACGCCGACCGCGCAAGTTGAGCTGGCATCGGAGCAGTATCAGGTCGAGCGCCTGGCGCTCACGCCCGAGGCATTTGCCCAGGCCTGCCGCGAACTCGACCTCGGAGGCGCTTACCAGGCCCACCTGCAGCGATGTTTCACTGCGCCCCAGGTGCGTACCCAGGGCATTACCGTCCAACAGGACCGTTTGCGCCTGGCAGCGGACCTGGGCTACCTGCGCCAGGAACTCAACGGCCCGGCACGCGATCAGATCGACCTCCTCCTGCAAGACGGCCCGGTGCCGTGTTGGCAACTGACCCTGTTCGGCATCTTGCTGTACGAAGTGATGCTGATCGATGCCGGCAACGCCGGCTGGCTGCTCTACTTGCCCGGCTACACCCCTGCCCTGCATGCCTGCGCCGATCTGGGTGCCCTCAATCAGGTGCTGGCAACCCTGCTGCGGGAGCCAGAAAACCGTCAGCGCTTCCAGGCCTACCTGAGCCAGGCTGACCAGCCGCGCTTGCTCGACCTGCTGCAACAGAACCTGGACAGCAGCAACCCGGCCAACCTGCACATCAAGCTCCAGGCCATCAGCGGCGAACCCTTCGGTTTCTATCAGGACCTGCACCTGGCCCGCCTGAAAAGCGAAGCCGAACACCTCGCGGTGCCCACTGCCACCGCCGACGCCGAGGCCCGCGCCAAACGCATTGAACTATCAAAAAGTCTTGGGCTGGACGTGCTCACCGTGGCAGGTTTCTTCATCCCGGCAATCGGCACCTGGATGTTGGCCGTCACCGCCTGCCAATTGCTGGGTGAAGTGTACGAAGGCTATGAAGCCTGGCACCAAGGCGACCGCCAGTTGGCCTTGCAGCACCTCGAAAGCGTCGGCCTGAACCTGGCCGTGATCGGCGCCCTGGGAACGGCGGGCCGCATCGTGCCGAAGCTGTTCAAAAGCCCCTTGCTGGAGAACCTGCAGGAAGTGCGCAGCAGCGACGGCCGTTACCGCCTCTGGCAACCAGACCTGAAACCCTATCGCAGCCTCCGGCAACTCCCAGAAGGGCTGCAACCTGATGCGCAGGGCCAATACCTGCATGACGGCAGCCATTACATACGCATGGCAGGTGAACTCTACGAACACCGTTTCGACCCCAATATCCAGCAATGGCGAATTGTCCATCCCGATGCACCGGATGCTTACCAGCCGCCGCTGGAGCACAACGGTCAGGGCGCATGGCGCGCTGCCCATGAACAGCCGCAGCAGTGGCCATTCACGGTGCTGGCAAAACGTCTGGGCGAAGCTTACGCAGTCTATACGCCGGAGCAACTGGAGTTGGCCGGGCGCATCTGCGGTGTCGACGCAGCCAGCTTGCGCCAGGTGCACCTTGAAGGCCAACCGGCTCCAGCGCTATTGCTCGGCACCTTGAAACGCATTGCAACACGCAAGGTCGCGCCCCTCCTGGACGAAGCCGCACAACAGCTGCTGCAGCGTCACCGCGAATGGCCGCTGGTAAGCGCGCTGGAAGAATTGATGGTGCCCCTGCAGGCGACAACCGACAGCGAGCGGCTGTTGTTCAGCTGCCTCGATGACCTGCCTGACTGGCCTGCGGACCTGCGCCTGGAGCTGCGCGCCGGCAGCCCCCAAGGCGCGCTGCTCGACAGCAGCGGAAGCAGCCTGGCCGGCAGGGTCTGCCGGGTCATCAAGTCCGCCGAGGGTTATGAGGCCGACCTGGGTGAGCGCCCCGTCCCGGCGCCCCAGGATCAGGACCTGTGCCGGGCGATTGAACAGGCACTGCCAAGCGCCTATCGCAAGGCGCTGGGTTTCTCGACCACCGATGGCAACACCCTGCGTCAGCGCGTGCTGGCCTGGACCGAACCACGGCGCAGTGACCTGCTTCAGCGCTTCTGGGGCACAGGTGCACGGCGTCGGGTTGCCCCTGCGGGGCTGCGAGGCGGTCGCGAAGCAGTGCCCAGCGGCCGCTTTCTGCAAGTTTCTCTGGCGACCCGCTACCGCCGCCTGTACCCCACCGCAACCGATCAGGAATTCGCCCGCGTCATGGAAGACTGGCGACTGCAAGGGCGCTCACCCACGTTGGAGATGCGCAACCTCGAGCGGCGCCTGGAGACCCTGCGCCGAGACCTCGGCGAGTGGGCAAGGCCCGACCCGCACTACCGGCATCGACGCCAGGAGGCCATTACCCGCATCGTCAATGCCTGGCGACGCCTGTCCAGGTTGCCGCTGGGTCACGATGCCGAGATCTACAGCCTGGACCTTTCGCGCCTTGGCCTGGAGGACCGCGACCTGACCAGCCTGGCCCTGCCGGATGATTTCACGCACATTGAACATGTGTCGCTGGAAGGCAACCGCAACCTGAGCCAATTACCCGCCGAGTTCTACGAACGCTTCCCCAGGCTCAAGCGTCTGCTTCTGAGTCATTGCCGCTTCAATCGCCTGCCTCGCCTGGCCAATCCCCAGGCACTGGCCTGGCTGGACCTCGACCACAACCGCATTACCTGGGATGACAACGCCCAGCAGATGCTCGACCAATTTACCAACCTGGGCGTTCTGGACATGGGGAGCAACCCGCTGCTGCACGCTCCCGACCTGAGCCGGCTGACGCGGCTGTACACGCTGTTCCTCGACAACTGTTCGCTGACCGAATTGCCGCGCGGACTGGAAAGCATCACCCTCACACCCGTGACGATCGACCTGGCCGATAACCAGCTGCAACAGCTACCTGCCAATTTTCAGGTAGCGCAGCAAGTCGCCCAGGCCATGCATCTTGAGAGCCCATGGCTCAGCCCGCGCATGCTCGATGAAATCGAAGCCTACAACGCGGCGCATCAGGTGGACCTGCTGGTGGACAACAGCGATTATGATGAATTTTTCGAGGGCACCGGCCCCGGTGAACAGGCGCTCTGGCAGCGTCTGCCCCTGCAGTACCGACGGGACCTGAGGCAACTGCTCGACCTCGAACCGTTCGCTTCCCGCCCGCGGCGGGCCCGTGCGGAGTTCTGGCGCCGCCTGACCGTGATCGACGTTGACCCGTCAGTACGTCAACAGGCCTTCGAGCGACCGGCTCATGAGCTGTTCAACCTGGCGATCGAGCGCCCGGCCTAACGCGGCAAGCGCGCCCTGAGCGGGTTGCCCACCACCCACTTCTGCAACTCGGCGGCCGGCATCGGCCGCCCCAGCAGGTAGCCCTGGCCCTGGTCACACCCGGCATTGCGCAGGAAGTCATACTGCTGCTGGGTCTCGATCCCTTCGGCAGTGATGCGATAGCCCAGGGCATGCCCCAGGTCGATGATCGCCCGGGCGATGGCCACCGCATCGTCGTCATCCGGCAGGTCCTTGATGAACGCCCGGTCGATCTTCAGGTGGTCGATGGGCAAGGCGCGCAGGTAAGCCAGCGATGAATAGCCGGTGCCGAAGTCGTCCACCGCCGTGGCCACGCCCATGGCCTGCAGCTGGGCAAGCGCCGCGCACGCCTGTTGCTGGCTTTCCATCAGCAGGCTCTCGGTGATTTCCACTTCCAGCAGATTAGGTGCCAGCCCATGGCGCTCCAGGGCCATGGCTAGACTTGAGACATAGTCGCTACGCTCGATCTGCAGCGCCGCCACGTTCACCGCGAGGGGCCCCGGCAGGCAATCGGCGGCGCGCCAGGCGGCCAACTGCGCACAGGCCAGTTCGAGCACGCGCTCACCCAGCGGGATGATCAGGCCGCTGCGCTCGGCAAGCGGGATGAATTCGCCAGGGGGTATCAGACCATGCTCCGGGTCACGCCAGCGCAGCAAGGCCTCGACCCCTTCCAGCTGCCCGCTGAACAGGTCGATTTTCGGCTGGTACCACAGTTCGAACTCGTTATCCTGCAACGCCCGGCGCAAGTTGCGCTCCAGCTCCAGGCGCTGGTGCAGCCGTGCCGTCATGTCCGGGTGATAAGGGCGCCAGGCGTTGCGGCCACCTTCCTTGGCCGCGTACATGGCGGTGTCGGCATGGCGCAACAGGCTACCCACATCTGCACCATGTTGCGGGCACCAGGCCAGGCCGATGCTGCCCGTCACCAGCGCGGCATTGCCATTGAGGTCAAACGGCCGCTGCAGGCAACGCAGCAGCTGGGTCAGCTGATGGCTGACCTGGCCCTGGGTGCCCTGGAGCATGAACACGAATTCATCGCCGCCCAGCCGGCACACCCGGTCGCCGGTGTCGAGCTCCTGCAGAAAGCGCGCGGTCGCCTGCTGCAGCAGCAGATCGCCCATGGCATGGCCCAGGCTGTCGTTGACCTGCTTGAAACCGTCGATATCCAGCAGCAACACGGCCAAGCCATGGCCTCCGGCAGTGGCTTCGGCCAACTGCTGCTGGAACAGCACCCGGTTCGGCAAACCTGTGATGGTGTCGTAATGCGCCAGGCGTTCCAGCTGTGCCTGCGAACGCTGCAATTCGAAATTACGCTGCTGCAGCTGGCGCTGCTTGCGGTTGATCTGCGCGATGAACAGGCTGAGCAGGCCGCTGCAGGTCAAGGCGAACCAGAACAGCGGCGAGTGGAACAGGCTCGCATCCTGCGGGCCATGCTGACGCAGGATGTCCACCTGGCCCAGCACCATGGACACGCCGATACCGGCCAGGGAAACCCCGACCGGCAACAGGCGGCGGAGGGCGCGGCGCAGCGTGCCGGTAGTCGGTATCTGTTCGTGGGTCATCGGAGAATTGGACGGGGTCATAAGCCTGCAGGCGTGCGCGAATGCCTCTGTATCGGCGCGGTGCGCGCAATATTGAGCCAGACTGGTGTTTTTCTTGCTCAGGGTGCATGCTCGAAGCTGAAGCGTTTCACCTACCCAGACACGTGAGGTGCAGTATCCATGGAACATCTGCTCGATTCGCTGTTTCCTGTCGCCGGCGACATTCCCGAACACTGGCGTCTCGGGAACCCGCTGGAACAACGCGACTACCTCGTGAACGGTGAGCTCAGGCGCTGGGACGGGCCACTGGCGACGGTGCGCAGCCCGGTCTGGCTGAAGGAAGCGGACGGCGAGCGCCAGGTCGTGCTCGGCAGCGCGCCGCTGCTCGACGCCGACACCGCCCTCACCGCCCTGGACGCGGCAGTCAACGCCTACGACAAAGGCCGCGGCGCCTGGCCGAACATGCGCGTGGCCGAACGCATCCAGCATGTGGAACGCTTCCTGGCGCGCATGCGTGAGCAGCGTACCGCCGTGGTCAAGCTGCTGATGTGGGAGATCGGCAAGAACCTCAAGGATTCGGAAAAGGAATTCGACCGCACCTGCGACTACATCGTCGACACCATCAACGCCCTCAAGGACCTCGACCGCCGCTCCAGCCGCTTCGAGCTCGAACAAGGCACCCTTGGCCAGATCCGCCGTGCGCCGTTGGGCGTGGCGCTGTGCATGGGCCCTTACAACTACCCGCTGAACGAAACCTTCACCACGCTGATCCCGGCCCTCATCATGGGCAACACCGTGGTGTTCAAGCCGGCCAAGTTCGGCGTGCTGCTGATCCGGCCACTGCTTGAAGCGTTCCGCGACAGCTTCCCGCCGGGAGTGATCAACGTCATCTATGGCCGTGGCCGGGAAACAGTCAGCGCGCTGATGGCCAGCGGCAAGGTCGATGTGTTCGCCTTCATCGGCACTCACAAGGCGGCCAGCGACCTGAAAAAACTGCACCCCCGCCCGCACCGGCTGCGCGCGGCCCTGGGCCTGGACGCGAAGAACCCCGGCATCGTCCTGCCCCAGGTGGACCTGGACAATGCCGTGGAAGAGGCCGTGACCGGCGCGCTGTCGTTCAATGGCCAACGCTGCACGGCGCTGAAGATCCTGTTCGTCCATGAGGACGTGATCGAGCCCTTCCTCGACAAGTTCCAGCGCAAGCTCGCCGCGCTCAAGCCAGGCATGCCCTGGGAGCCAGGCGTTGCATTGACGCCGCTGCCGGAACAGGGCAAGGTCGATTACCTCGACCAGCTGGTGGCCGATGCCACGGCCAAAGGCGCACGGGTACTCAACGAAGGCGGTGGGCAGAGCCGCGGCTCGTTCTTCTACCCCGCCCTGCTCTACCCGGTGAACCGTGACATGCGCGTCTACCACGAGGAGCAGTTCGGCCCGGTGGTGCCGGTGGTGCCTTATCGCGACCTGCAGACCGTGATCGACTACGTGCTCGACTCCGACTACGGCCAGCAGCTGAGCCTGTTCGGCAACGATCCTGCGACCATCGGCAGCCTGGTCGACATCTTTGCCAACCAGGTCGGCCGCATCAACCTCAACGCCCAGTGCCAGCGCGGCCCTGACACCTACCCGTTCAACGGTCGCAAGAACAGTGCCGAAGGCACCCTGTCGGTGCACGATGCCTTGCGCGTGTTCTCCATCCGAACCCTGGTCGCGACGCGCTTCCAGGAGGCCAACAAGGAATTGATCAGCGAGATCATCCGCAACCGCCAATCGACCTTCCTGACCACCGACTACATCTTCTGACGGCTGCGCTTATAGGAAATAGATCTAGCAACCCTGTCGATTTTCCATCAGCGCAAACGACTCTAAGGCAACAGGGCGCCAACCGGCGCCCCAAGCAAAGGAGAGTCGACCATGGCAGCCAAACCCATTCCCGATGGCCAGCACAGCATCACCCCGTACCTGGCCATCAACAACGCCGCCAAGGCCATCGAGTTCTACAAGCAGGCCTTTGGCGCCACCGAGATGTTCCGCCTCGAAGGCCCGGACGGCAGCGTCGGCCACGCCGAACTGCGCATCGGTGATTCTTCACTGATGCTGGGCGACCCCTGCGACCGCGAAGGCGGCCTCACCGCCAGCCAGAAACTCGCCGGTGCCGGCGTCGGCCTGCACCTGTATGTCGAAGACTGCGATAAGGTCTACGCCCAGGCCCTGGCGGCAGGCGGCACCCAATTGCACCCGGTAACGGACCAGTTCTACGGCGACCGCAGTGGTACCTTGAAGGACCCGTTCGGCAACATCTGGTTCGTCTCCACCCACAAGGAAGACTTGACCCCAGACGAAATCCGCGCCCGCGCCGCCAAGATGTTCAGTGGTAGTTGAGCGACGAGTTGAAAGCGCGGCGCGTTTGCCTGAAGCTTGAGGCTCGTAGCTTGGAGCTGCCTCATGCGAATCATCGACAAAACCGCCGCGCAGGTGCGCAGCCTGACCCCGGCCGAAGAAGAACTGCTGGTCGGTTTCGCCACCGGCAGCCTCGCCGGGCCGCGCCTGCTGCAGGCCAACCAGCTGCTGATGAAGGTGCGCAGTGCCAACCAGTGGCTGGCCTGCGATTGCCGCAAGGATGCCCTGCCGGTGCTCAATGTCACCCTCAATGGCAGCACCGGCACGCTGTTCCTGAAGAACAACCCGGGCACTGCCGAGCATGCGCCCGGCTGCCCGTTCACCAAGGACGAGCGTGAAGCCAGCGAACGCGAGGATGAACCCGTAACGCCCGCTGCCTGGCTGGCACCCGACACCCCGCTGCGCCTGATCGGTGATTACCGCAGTGCCAGCGATGTCGGTACTGGCGCGGCCGACGGCAACGAGCGCCGCGAACAACAGCGCCTGCTGTCGCTGCTGCTGACCTGGATCGAAACCAGCGGCCTGAACCTGTATGCCACTCACCTGAAGAAAGACCTCACCGGCCAGTTCGCCGAGCTGCGCAGTGTCGCCAGCCGTTACCCGTTGCTCGAACGAGTGCCGGCTGGCAACTACCTGGAAACCCGCCTGGACATGAAGCACATGCTGATGCTCAAGTCCCGCCTGCGCGAGGCCACGGTGTTCGGCAACCATCGCCGCCATGGCCTGATGCTGGACTGCGTCGACCAGATCAAGGGGCGCAAGCTGTTCAACAACCGCAGCGAAGATGGCTTCGATTTCCAGGGGCATCATCTGTACTGGGGCGGCAGCCGAACGTCAGGCCCGCTGCTGGCGCTGGCCCTGTACTCACCGACCACGGCGGGCAGCAGCTTCTATGAACTGATCCACGTGGCCAGCGTGCCGGTGCTGTCGCGCGCGCACCTGTTCCCGGTGTACCGCGACGAAGAGCGTGAACCACTCAAGGCGCTGGTGTCGCTGATCGACTGGATGGCCAGCAAAGGCGTGAAAGTGCAGATGCGCCGACCGGTGATCGGTGGCCAGGTGATGGATGAGCTGGTGCTGACCTCGGATCAGGACCGGGTGCTCTCGGTATCGCTGCTGGAGAAACCGATCGGGCCGGAGCCCGACGCCGAGAACTTCAAGCGCTATGCCGACTTCAAGAGCCTGGAGACATTCCGCAAGTATGTGGCCGGGTTCTTCATGCGTGAGCGCTGAGCACTGCGTCGCCTGCTTCGCGGCTGAAGCCGCTCCCACAGGGACCGCGCTGAATCTGAAGCGGGCGCTTTACCTGTGGGAGCGGCTTTAGCCGCGAAGAGGCCGGTGCAGCCACACATCGTTGTCGATCAGAATGCAGCCCGGAAGATCCCCTCGATCTCATCCTGGCTGGCCGGCCGCGGGTTGGTCAGCCCACAGGCATCCTTCAAGGCATTCGCCGCCAAGATCCCGACATCCTCGAGCTTGGCCCCCAGCTCCGCCAGCCCCGCCGGAATGCCCACAGCCGCCGCCAGGTGCTCGATGGCCGAAATCGCCGCCCCCGCGCCCTGCTCCGCATCCAGCCCACACACCTTGATGCCCATGGCCTTGGCCACATCGCGCAGGCGCGCGGCACTGACCTTGGCATTGAAACGCTGCACATGCGGCAACAGCACGGCATTGCACACACCGTGGGGCAAGTCGTAGTAACCACCCAACTGGTGCGCCATGGCGTGCACATAGCCCAGCGAAGCATTGTTGAACGCCATGCCGGCCAGGAACTGCGCGTAGGCCATGTTCTCCCGCGCCTGCAGGTCGTTGCCGTCGTTCACTGCCTGGCGCAGGTTCTCGCTGATCAGGCTGATGGCCTTGAGCGCGCAGGCATCGGTGATCGGCGTGGCTGCCGTCGACACATAGGCCTCGATGGCGTGGGTCAAGGCATCCATGCCGGTGGCCGCTGTCAGCCCCTTGGGCATGGCAACCATCAGCGCCGGGTCGTTGACCGACAGAATCGGCGTGACATTGCGGTCGACGATGGCCATTTTCACGTGGCGGGCCTCGTCGGTGATGATGCAGAAACGGGTCATTTCACTGGCCGTACCCGCCGTGGTGTTGATGGCGATCAGCGGCAACTGCGGCTTGCGCGAGCGGTCCACGCCCTCGTAGTCGCTGATATGCCCACCATTGGTGGCACACAGGGCAATGCCCTTGGCGCAGTCATGGGGCGAGCCACCGCCCAGTGACACCACGCAGTCGCAGCGCTCGCGCTGCAACAGGGCAAGGCCCGCCTCGACGTTGGCGATACTGGGGTTGGGCTTGGCGCCGTCGAACACCACCGAGTCGATATCCTGCAAGGCCAGCATGCGGCCGATGCGGGCGGCGACACCGGCCTTGGCCAGGCCCTGGTCAGTGACGATCAGCGCCTTGCGCAGGCCATAACCGGCAATCGCCGTCATGGCCTCTTCGAGGCAATCGATGCCCATGATATTGACGGGCGGGATGAAGAACGTGCTGCTCATGACCGGGTCCTCCTGGCAGGTCTGTCTGCCAGTGAGGATCCGCCCGTTCAAACAACAGGATGTTGACCCAGAGCAACGTTAGCCCAGGAACAGCTGGTAAGCCGGATTAGCGGTTTCATCCCAGTAGCGGTAGCCCATCTCGTCCAGTGCCTGGGGCAAGCTGGCCTGCTCATCGGCCGGTACTTCCAGCGCGGCGAACACACGCGCCTCGGCAGCGCCATGGTTACGGTAATGGAACAGGCTGATGTTCCAGCGCTTGCCCAGCCGCTCCAGGAAGCCCAGCAGCGCCCCCGGCCGCTCTGGGAATTCGAAGCGTAGCACCCGCTCGTCGGCCCCCGGCGCGGCATGCCCACCCACGGTATGGCGTACATGCAGCTTGGCCAGTTCGTTGTCGGTCAGGTCGAGCACGCTGTAGCCCTGCCCGCGCAGGCTAGCCAGCAGCTGCTCGCGCGGATCGTGCAGCGGGTGGGTCTGCACGCCAACGAACAGGCGCGCTTCCTTGCCCGGGTAATAGCGGTAGTTGAATTCGGTGATCTGGCGCTTGCCCAGGGCCTGGCAGAAGGCCCGGAAGCTGCCGGGCTGTTCAGGGATGGTCACGGCGATGATCGCTTCACGCTGCTCACCCAGCTCGGCGCGCTCGGCCACGTGGCGCAGGCGGTCGAAGTTGACGTTGGCGCCGGAATCGATGGCCACCAGGGTCTGCCCCTGCACGCCCTCGCGGGCCACGTACTTCTTGATCCCGGCCACGGCCAAGGCACCCGAGGGTTCGGTGATCGAGCGGGTATCGTCGTAGATGTCCTTGATCGCAGCGCACAGCTCATCGCTGCTGACGGTCACCACTTCATCGACGAAATGCCGGCACAGCTCGAAGCAATGGGCACCGATCTGCGCCACCGCCACGCCATCGGCGAAGGTACCGACCTGCGGCAGGATCACCCGCTCGCCGGCCGCCATGGCGGCCTGCAGGCAGTTGGAGTCTTCCGGCTCGACACCGATCACCTTGACCTCGGGGCGCAGGTACTTGACGTAGGCGGCAATGCCCGCGACCAACCCACCGCCGCCGACCGGCACGAAGATCGCGTCCAGCGCACCTGGCTGCTGGCGCAGGATTTCCATGCCCACGGTGCCTTGGCCGGCGATCACGTCCGGGTCATCGAACGGCGGCACGAAGGTCGCCCCGTCACTGTCGGCCAGTTCCAGCGCGTGGGCCAGGGCATGGGGAAAGCTCTCGCCGTGCAGCACCACGTGGCCACCCCGTGAGCGCACCCCTTCGACCTTGAGCGACGGCGTGGTGGTGGGCATGACGATGGTCGCCTTCATGCCAAGGTGTGCAGCCGCCAGGGCCACGCCCTGGGCATGGTTGCCCGCGGAGGCTGTGATCACGCCGCGTTCGCGCTGGGCAGTGGTCAGGCGCGACAGCCGGGTATAGGCACCGCGGATCTTGAACGAGAAGGTCGGCTGCAGGTCTTCGCGCTTGAGCAGCACCTGGTTGCCGAGGCTGGCAGACAGCGCGGGCGCGGCTTGCAAGGGCGTCTCGATGGCCAGGTCGTACACCGGCGCGGACAGAATGCGGCGCACCTGTTCCGACAGCAGTTGCTGCGGGGTGGACGGTGTACGAGGGCTGACGTTGAGGCTGGTCATCGATTGCAACTCCTTGGCTGTTTTTCACGTTGCCCAGGAGTCAGAGAGTAGAAACCCGCCTCCAGGGCGGGTTCGGTGCACGTACGCGCTAGCCCGCCAAGCTGATAATGGCGGTAATAATAATGGCGTTGACGTGCTGGAAGGTTTTCATGGTCAGGGAAGTTATCCCGCCTGGCTTGGCCAAGTCAACACTTGGCTTGCTGCGCCGACAGCGGCACGTCGAAAACCTTGTCGAACCCCCACTGGAACACGAAGGCATAGACGAAGAAGAACACGAACAAGGCCAGGTTGGTGAGGAACGCTGCCCACAGGCTGACCTCCAGCCAGTAGGCCACCAGCGGCAGCAGGATCAGCACCAGCCCGCCCTCGAAGCCCAGCGCGTGCAGCACCCGGCGCAGCACGGTGCGCTCGCGCTTGCGCTGACGCGCCTCCCACCGCTCGAAGGCCCAGTTGTAGGCCATGTTCCAGCTCATGGCGATGCCCGACATCAGCACCGAGAGCACCGTCGACTGCGCCATCCCGGCACCGAACGCCAGCTCCAGCGCCGGTGCCACGCAGGCCACGGCGATGGCTTCGTAGAGGATGGCCTGGACGATCTTGCGTGCCTTGCCTTGCATGTTCAGCTCCATCGAGATGCGGCCTATCAAGGTACAAGATGAATGCTTGAAGAAAAAGGTTGTTTGGACAGGTGCCTGCCTTGGGTTTTGCGATGGTGCGCAGATCGAGCGCCGCCCGCGCGGCGCATCGCGGATAAATCCGCTCCTACATCTGTTTCGGGCCAGTTGTTCCTGCCTGTTCATCGTCAATGCCCACCGAGATGTATCGCCGTGCCAACAAGGCGGTCCCTGTTGGCTTCACAGGCGTGACTGGCCCGAAACAAATGTAGGAGCGGATTTATCCGCGATGCGCCGCGCGGGCGGCGCTCGATCTCACAGGCGCTGAACCTGTCACGCCGAACACCTGTCACCCATTGGACAACCCTGCATGCGACTGCTTGTATCTATCACTTACAAGCGGCGACATGACCTACCACTTCGTCCAGGGAATTGTACGAGGAACAAGACGATGGCGAATTCCGTCATGATGGTTTTCGGTACCCGCCCCGAAGCGATCAAGATGGCCCCGCTGGCCCGCGTACTGCGCGAGTGGCCCGAGGTCGACCTGCATATCTGCTCCACCGGGCAGCACCGCGAAATGCTCGAACAGGTACTCACCGCCTTTGGCCTGAGCGTCGATCAGGACCTCAAGGTGATGACCCAGAACCAGACGTTGAACGGCCTGGCCCGCGACCTGCTGGGCAAGCTCGACCAGGCCTATGAGCAGGTCAAGCCCGATATCGTGCTGGTCCATGGCGACACCACCACCAGCTTCATCGCCAGCCTCGCGGCCTTCCACCGGCACATCCCCATCGGCCATGTCGAAGCCGGCCTGCGCACCGGCAACCTGCAGCAACCCTGGCCTGAAGAAGCCAACCGGCGCCTGACCGGGGTGATCGCCAACCTGCATTTCGCCCCCACCACCAAGGCCCGCGACAACCTGCTGCGCGAAGGCGTGCCACTGGAGCAGATCGAGGTCACCGGCAACACCGTCATCGACGCACTGCTATGGATGCGCGAACACCTCACACAAACTGCATGGCACCCCGCCGCCGATTCACCGCTGCACGCGCTGCAAACCGACCAGCGCATGGTGCTGGTCACCGGCCATCGTCGGGAGAACTTCGGCGCAGGCTTCGAGCGTATCTGCCTGGCCCTGGCCGAACTGGCCCTGCGCTACCCCGACGTGCAGTTCGTCTACCCGGTGCACCTCAACCCGCAGGTGCAGAAGGCGGTCTATGGCCTGCTGTCCGGGCGCGGCAACATTCACCTGGTGGCGCCCCAGGACTACCAGCATTTCGTCTGGCTGATGAACCGCGCCCACATCATTCTCACCGACTCAGGCGGCGTCCAGGAAGAAGCCCCGGCGCTGGGCAAACCGGTGCTGGTGCTGCGCAAGGTCACCGAACGCCCATCGGTACTGGAGGGCGGCACGGTGAAACTGGTTGGCACGAACACCGAGCGTATCGTCCGGGAAACCGGCCAGTTGCTCGACGACCCTGAGGCGTATCAGCGCATGGCAAGGGTCTTCACCCCATTCGGTGACGGGCATGCCAGCGAAATCATCGCGGAACGCCTGAGCCGATGGCTCGAGGAAACCGCCGCCAAGCGAGACGACGCATGAGCCTGGCCTTCATCGACTTCCTCACCTATGTGCTGTTCGGCCTGAAGATTCTGGCAATCATCCTCGCCTCGCTGATGTTCCTGCTCGGCCTCGACGACCTGTTCATCGACCTGTGCTACTGGAGCCGCAAGCTGATCCGCCGTTTTCGCATCTACGACAAGCACGAAAAGGCCGACGAGAAACGCCTGTTCGAAGTAGCGGAAAAGCCCTTGGCAATCATGGTTCCGGCCTGGAACGAGGTGGGTGTGGTCGGCGAGATGGCGCGCCTGGCGGCCTCGACCATCGACTACGAGAACTACCAGATTTTCGTCGGCACCTACCCCAACGACCCACAGACCCAGGCCGACGTCGACGCCGTGTGCCTGCATTACCCGAACGTGCACAAGGTGGTCTGCGCGCGCCCAGGCCCGACCAGCAAGGCTGACTGCCTGAACAACATCATCGATGCAATCCTGCGCTTTCAGGACGATGCCCGCATCGAGTTCGCCGGTTTCATCCTGCATGATGCCGAAGACGTGATCTCGCCCATGGAACTGCGCCTGTTCAACTACCTGTTGCCGAGCAAGGACATGATCCAGATCCCGGTGTACCCCTATGCACCGGAATGGAAGGGTTTCACCGCCGGGCACTACGTTGACGAGTTCGCCGAGAACCACGGCAAGGACGTGATCGTGCGCGAGGCGCTGACCGGCCAGGTGCCCAGTGCCGGTGTCGGCACCTGCTTCAGCCGCCGCGCCATCAGCGCCCTGCTCGAAGACGGCGATGGCATCGCCTTCGACGTGCAGAGCCTCACCGAAGATTACGACATCGGCTTTCGCCTAAAGCAGAAAGGCATGAAGTGCATCTTCGCCCGCTACTCCATCACCGACCCGGCGCTGGCCCTCAAGCACGAGTGGGTACCGGGCATGAGCCGCGAGTTCGCCCAGGTGATCTGCGTGCGCGAGCACTTCCCGCGCGACTGGCAGCATGCCATCCGGCAGAAGTCACGGTGGATCGTCGGCATCGTCTTCCAGGGCACCAGCAACCTCGGCTGGAGCCGCACCGGCGCGCTCAACTACTTCCTCTGGCGCGACCGCCGGGGCCTGTTCGCCTACCTGCTGAGCTTCCTGGTCAACCTGTTGCTGCTGGTGCTGCTGGCCATGTGGCTGGTGACCGTGATCGCCCCGGACTCCTGGCGCTTCATGTCGATCCTCAGCGACAGCCAGCTGCTCACCACCCTGCTCTGGCTCAACGGCCTGATGCTGATCAACCGCCTGTTCCAGCGCGGCTGGTTCGTCACCCGCTACTACGGCATCTTCGAAGGTCTGCTGTCGGCGCCCCGTATGATGTGGAGCAACTTCGTCAACTTCTTCGCCAACCTGCGCGCCCTGCGCCAGGTCATGGAGATGGGCGATTCGCGGCGGGTGGCGTGGGACAAGACCACCCACGAATTCCCCGCCCTCGCCTCGCCGGCGCGCACGCCGCTGGGCCATCGCCTGGTGGAAAAGGGCTACATCACCGAGGAGCAACTGGAGCAGGCAATCACCAGCCCGGTGCGCCGGCGCCTGGGCCGCGAATTGCTGCTGCGGGGCTGGCTGAACAGCGAGCAGCTTGTACAAACGCTGGCCGAGCAGCTTGACCTGCCCTGGGCACCGCTGAACCCGTTCAAGCTCGATCCGCACCTGATCGCCCAGCTGCCACGCCGGCTGGCCACGCACTACGGCGTGCTGCCGGTCGCCGAAGACGGTAATACCCTGATCCTGGCCAGCGAAAGCCCGGTCAGCCAGGTGTCGCTGGGGGTCATCAGTCGCCAGCTGAAACGCCCGGTCAGCTGCCGCCTGGCGCCCCAAGGCCGGGTCACGCTGGGCCTGCGCTACCACTACCCGAGCCCCTGGCAGACGCCCGAAACCCACGACATGCTCGCCGTGCTGGAGCGGCATCAGGACGATGCCGACCTGCTCGAGCGGGTGAGTCAGCACCAGGTGATGCTCGGCGCCCTGCTGCAGGTACGCGGCATGGTCCCGGTCACTCTGTTCAACCAGGCACTGATCGATTTCGACCCTGAGCAGCAGAGCCTCGGCGAGCACCTGATCACCCGCGGCATCATTACCGAGGAAGTGCTGCAGCAGGCCCTCGCCGAACAGGCCAGCGAACAGCAGGCTGCCTTTGACCTGACCCGGGAGGTGGCATGAAGCCGCGCCTGTCCCTCACCCTCTCCGGCCTGTTGCTGTGCTCCACCGCGCTGGCCACCCAGGCAGCGCCGATGACCGACTTCCAACGGTTCACCAGCTACCCGTTCATGGAGCGCAGCTACCGCGAAGCGAAGAAGGACAACTGGGCTGAAGTCGAACGCCTTACCCGCCATGTCCTCAGCCGCGTGCCGAACAACGATGAAGCCCGCGCGCTGTTGGTCGAGGCCCTGGCCCACCAGCGCCGCTACAAGGACGCCGAAGCCATGGCCGAGCAGCTGGGCAATGGCCCCGAGTACGCCAACGCCCTGCAGGAGCTGCGCCTGACCTGGATCGAGCAGGACCCGCCGCCAGCCAGCCAGGTGGAAGGTTGGCTGGCCAGTGTCGACGGTACCCAGCGGGTACGTCTGTGGCAGGCCTACAGCCTGAGCCTGGCCAAATTCGGCGGCGCCGGCAGAGCCCTGGAGTGGCTGAACCAGCTGCCGCCGCGTGACGATGGCCAGGTGTTGCGCCTGGCCCGAGCCAACTTCGCCGAGCAGCTGCGCAACTGGAAAGAAACCATCGAACAACTCCAGCCGCTGGCTGACAAGCGCCAACTGCCGCCAGAAGACTGGCAGCGCCTGGCCAATGCCTATGTCCAGCAAGTCGACGAAAAGGGCCTGGAAAAGCTACTGCAAAGCGCGCCCTCCCCTGAAGTGGCCAACCAGACACGCCTGGCCATGGCTAACCGGGCCATCGCCGTCGGTCACAACCAACTGGCGCAGCGCTGGTTACAGAAATTGCCCACCGAGCAGTTGCAGCAACCGGAACAACGCCAGCAGTTGTGGGAGCTGGCCCGTGAGGGTGATGACGCGCCGCTGGTACGGCGCCTTAGCAACGCGCTGCAGCGCCCTTGCCTGGAGACCGTCGACTGGTTGTCCCGCCGTGACCCGGATGTCGCCCGCGAACAGTTCAAGGACTGCCCCGCAAGCGCCGACCCGCGCGCATATGCGGTGCTCAAGCAACGCCTGTATGGCGACCCGGTGCAGCCGCCGCAACCGCGCACCGCCGCCGAATGGGAACGACGCTACCGCCAGAGCGGCGATCTGGCAGCGTTGGAGCAAGCGACATTCCTCATGCTGCAACAAGGCCAGAGCGAGCGCGCCCGCCCTTTGCTGGAGCAGGCCTTCGACCGTCGCCAAGGGCGCCTGCCCCCCTCGCTGCTGCAGCGCCTGGGCAATATATACGCACGCAACGATGGCCCCCTGAACAGCCAGCGCATGCTCGGGCTGATCCCCAGGGTCGACGCCAATACCCGCGCCCAATTGCTCGGCCGCCTGGCTGAAAACGGCCAATGCGACGCCGTGCGCCGGGCAATCCCGGCGAACCCGACCGAAGCCGGCCAGTACCGCGCCCTGGGCCGCTGCGCCATGCCCGATCAGCCCGGTGAAGCCGTGGTCTATTACCAGGCCGCCGAACGCCTGGGTGACAGCGGCGACCGCCTGCCCCTGGCGTACGCGCTGGAGGCCGCAGGTGACTCCGAAGCCGCCCGGCCGATCTGGCGTAACCTGCCGCCCAGCGCCTGGAATGACAACGCCCGCCTGACCGCCGCACGCGGGGCCTTGAATACCGGCGATGCCGACGCCGCCCGCCGCTACTGGGACGCCGCCGCACACAACAGCGCCGATGACTGGGCACTGGGTGCCGCCATCGCCCAACGCCAGGGCGACCTGCAAGCGGCGCTGGGCTTCCAGCGCCAAGCCTTGGCGCACAATCCGCGTGCCGACCACTACTATGCCGCTGCCAGCACAGCGCAGCTGGCCGGCGACAGCGCGCAGAGCACCGCCTGGCTGGCCGAGGCCGTGCGCCTGGCGCCCAATCAGCCGCGCTATCGTGCCGACTACGGTATGCGCCTGGCCGGCTCGCAGGACAAAGCCCAGCGCCGCCAGTCAATCCCTTATCTGGAACGCGCCACCCACGATTTCCCCGAGGACTATCGCCTGGGCGAGACCCTCGCCCTGCGCTACGACGAAGCCGAAAACAGTGCCGCCGCACGCCGCGAACTGCGCCGGGTGATCGACGTGGAAGAAAACCTGGTCGATGGCGACGACGAATACGGCAGCCTCGAAGCCCGCAAGTACCGCCAGCGCCGTGCCCACGAAACCCTGTCACGGCGCGACACCATCACCCTGGCCAGCACGTGGTCACCCGCCGGCACCTCGACCAACGACAAGTTCCTCGATAACGGCCAGCGCAGTGGCACCTCGCGTCGGGCGCAATCGCAGAACGTGCAGCTGGCCATGTGGGACCACGCCCTGGGTGAGGAACCCAGCCGCAATGGCAGTACCCTGTCGGTCTACGGCCGGGTCCTGTTCGGCGGCCAGAGCCGCACCGATTATGCCCAAAGCATGGGTACCGGCGTCGGCCTGCGCTACAAGCCGCTCGGCCAGGCCAACCTCAACCTGTACGCCGAGCTGTACCACCAACGGCAGATCGACGACGATCATTACAGCGGCCTGAGCCTTGGCGAACTGCTGAGCCCGGCCAAGGTCGGCGGCAACTGGGGCGACTTGCGCCACCATGCCGAATCGAGCAACGACCTGTTGCTGCGCGCCACTGCCTCGTTCCTCGACCAGGGGGACTGGCGCAACGACTGGCGGGTCGACGAGGACGACTGGAACGAGCGCTTCCTCTACCTCGATGCCGCCTGGTGGACACGCGCCGGCGACCACGCCTGGCTGTCGCGCTACCAGCAAGGCCATGCCTGGAAACTGCCCGGCAACTCGCTGCAGACCCTCATGCCTTACGGCTTCTTCGAGTTCTCCAGCCAGGACCCGAGCAACGACTGGCGCCAGGACGCCCGCGCCGGTGTCGGTGTGCGCTGGCAGTGGTGGTTCGACGACGACCGCTACAATGCCTACCGCGGCTCGCTGAAAGTGCGCGCCGAGTACCAGCAGTCGCTGGGTGGCAACCTCTACAAGAGCGCCAATGGCGTACTGGTTGGCGCGGAGATGACCTTCTGATGCGTACGCTCCTGGCAATCTGCATGCTCGCCCTGTGCCTGCCGGCCATGGCTGACCAGCGCCTGTTCTACCAGCCACTCAACCGCGATGCCACGGTGACCCCGGCGCAGTGGCAGCAGCTGTGGCGCGCCACCAGGGCGCAAGGGGGCAAGACCCTCATCGTGCAATGGAGCGCCTACGGCAACAGTGATTTCGGTGGTGCCCAGGGCTGGCTGGCCAACAGCCTGCGCGAAGCCCGCGCACAAGGGCTGGAGCTGGTGCTCGGGCTGTACATGGACCCGGCCTATTACCAGCGCATCGAGGAACTCGACGGTGACGGCCTGAACAATTACTGGAAGTCGCAACTGGGTCGTTCGCTCGGCCAGTATCAACAGCTTCGCAGGGACTGGCAGTTGCCCGTCAGCGGTTGGTACTTGCCCATGGAACTGGACGACCTGCACTTTCGCGATACCGCTCGCCGCGAAGCGCTGTACAGCCAGCTGCAGGCCTTCAACCGAAGGCTGGACAAGCCATTGCACATCAGCGCGTTCAGCGCGGGCAAACTGGCACCGCGCGTCAATGGCGCCTGGCTGGATCAGCTGGCAGGGTTGGGCTTGACTGTGTGGTGGCAGGACGGCGCCGGGACCGGGCGGTTGCCGCCGCTGGTGCGCCAGCGCTACGAGCAGGCGCTGCCGTGCCGGGTGGGTGTGGTGCGCGAGGCGTTCCGCCAGGTGAGTGCGCCGGGGCAGGCATTTCGGGCTGAGCCAGCGGAGCCGATGCTGAATGCGGGGTGCCATGCCGAAGCAGTGTTTGCGCTGCGCTACCGGCCTTGGTCCCGGGGTGTTCTGCCACAGAATTGAGTCAACCTGCACCGGCGCTTTCGCGGGCAAGCCCGCTCCCACAGTGATTGCACAGATTTCAAGAACTGTGGCGATCCTGTGGGAGCGGGCTTGCCCGCGAAAGCGCCGGTGCAGACGAAGCAGTACTCACAGGAGCCACGATGTTCAAGACCATTGAAGAACACGTACGCAAGCAGGTCGCCCCCGCCGCCCTGCGAGCCGAGTTTCGCCAGCATGAATTCGAAGCCATGCGCCCGTTCTGCATGCTGGTGTTCTGCGTCAGCATCCTGATCTGGCTGGTCTTCGACCTGATCGTCAGCTTCCTCGGCGGCCAGGGTTTCACCTGGCTGTCCTACCTGTTCATCACCCTGCTTGGCTGCCTCACGGTGATCCTGCGCTTCACCCGCAGCAGCCACCATTTCGACGTGCTCAACCTGCTGTTCATCAGCGCCATCACCTTGGGCATGCGCCTGGTCATCGAAGGTATTCCCGAGCCTCTGCGCCCCGTGTGGCTGGTGCTCGGCGTGTCGACCGTGCTCTATGCCGTTTCGGTACTGCCCGTGCGGCGCTGGTCGTTCTTCTGCGCCCTGACCATTACCTGGGTGATGCTCAACCCTTTCTACCACACCCGGATCGAAGCCGATGAACTCGAAGGCGCCATGCTGATCAGCTACGCGCTATTCCTCAGCGGCCTGGTGACCTACAGCTACCTGCAGATACGCCAAGCCAAGCTGCACAACTTCTACCTGTCCAAAGTGTTGCTGGAGCAGGCCTACATCGATGCCTTGACCGACATCCCCAACCGCCGCGCGTTCATGGCCAAGGCTGAACGCCAGCTGCACCTGGCAAAGCCTGGCCAGTACCTGGCGATGATCGACATCGACAACTTCAAACGGGTCAATGATTGCTTCGGGCATGATGTCGGCGACGAGGTACTCAAGCGCGTGGCCATGCATATTCGCGCCAGCATGAACGGTTTCGAGTATGCCCGGCTGGGCGGCGAGGAGTTCGCGATTCTGTTCGACGGCCTGGACGAGCAGCACGCGATGCAGCAGGTTGGCGGCTTGTGCAGCAGGGTGCGCGAAGACAATGCCGATCACCCGGTGACCATCAGTATCGGCCTGGCCCAGGTCAACCGTGGCGATTCCTTGACAGCAGCGCTGGTCCGGGCGGACCAGGCGCTGTATGCGGCCAAGCACAGTGGCAAGGACCGGTTCGTGCTGTGGCAACCGGCCCCATGAGCGAGAGGCATGGCGCATCATGCCCGGATCGCTTAGACGAAGTAACAGACCAGGTACGCCTTGCCCACGCCTTGATTGAAGTTGGCGGTACCGCCCAGGATCAGGCGTTGCGAGTCTGGGGCCAAAGCACAGCGCGCCACGTCGGCGCCGGCTTCGATGTTGGTGCGCTTGAGGCCCCCGTCACCGAACGTCGGATCGAGCAAGCCGTTGGCCTGGAACCGCCCAACGAAGAATTCGGTTTCCTTGGCGTTGTAAGGAATGCCCGTCAAGCCGGCAGCCACGCTGCCGCTGTCACGCCCAGGCTGCCCATGCACCCAGCGCGATCCCGAGGCAACCTGGGACAGATGCACCTCGCCGCCATTGAAGGCTGGGTCAAGTCGTCCATCGGCGGTCATGTGCCCCATGACTGCGGCATAGGGCAGGCGATCGGTCGAACCGCACAAGATCAAGCTTTCGTCCACGCGCTCGATCACGTCATAAAACTCGATCCCCACCCGGTTCTTGCCGCGCGGGGCCGTTACCCTGGTGATTCCGCCTGTGCCGAAAGCAGGATCAAGCATGCCGTCATGGCCCATGCGCAGCACCAGGCCTTCACCGTCGGTTGCTCCCCAGGCGACGATTCGCCCATCAGCCAATTCGGTCACGCCCTCCAACCAGACGTTGGGTTCGTCGCATAGCGGCAATTGCCATACGCCACCCTCATGGAAACAACCGTCCAGGTTGCCACATGCCGTGACCCGCACCAGCAAGCCACAACTTTGTGCCTGCTCATCGAACCGTGTTACAGCGATCAATATCTTGCCGTTTCGTTGCTGGATAAGGCCATACGGTTCGTCATATGCGCTCAGCCCTTTCAGTTCGAGCCTGACAATGCCGCCGTCACCGAAACAAGTGTCCAAGGAACCATCATGCTTGTAACGCGCCAGTAGCGGATAACTCACGGCCTTTGAACGGTCCTCGGCCAGTACGATGAAACCATCCTCTGCCGAGGCAATCACCTCCACGGGCACCGCGCTCACCCCTGCGCCAAAGGCAGCCATGACAAAGCCACCGTCACCGAAGCTGGCATCCGGCTGTCCTTCAGCCGTCAGGCCCGCCAGCCCAACATAAGGCTGACCGGCAACCCGGTACTGTGCCAGCGCGATAAGCCTGGATTGACTGATTGCCAGCCCATGCACGCCACTCTCCACACCACCGGGAAATACAATTTCCACTTTGCCTTGGTCACCGAACGCCGGGTCAATTTTGCAACTTTCTACCACGCTGTCATCTAACATCTTGATCTGGCTCACATAGAGAACTTGGAAATGAATTGATTCCATTTGCAGCCCAGTATGTCCAGCCATGGGAAAATGACAAAATATTACCGCCCAACAATTTGGGGGCAATGAAAAAAAACCAAGTATAAAAGTTGAAAAACCCTATACAAAGTTACATGGAGCCACTCTCAGATCTGCATGTTTCAGGAAACTTATCCTATATTAATGATCCTGTTTTCCAACGCTGTCAGACCACAGGCAAGCGAATCCTGAACGATGCGCCCCCCAGGGTCGAGTGACCGACCGTCAAGGTTCCCCCCTGCCCCTCGATCGCTCGGCGACTGATCGCCAGGCCCAGACCGAAACCGCCGGTATTGCGGTCGCGGCTGCGGTCCAGGCGATAAAACGGCTGGAAGATCCGCTCACGCTCCTCGGCCGGGATACCGATGCCGTCATCTTCCACGGTCAACAGGCAGGCACCGTCCGCCTCCAGACGCAGCCTGAGCAGCAGGCTTTCATCGCAATAGCGCATGGCGTTGCGCACCAGGTTCTGCACGGCCCGGGCGGTCAGTCGCGGGTCCAGCACGAAGCGTGGCAAGTTGTCCTCGGCCTGCACTTCCCACTGGATGCCCCGGGTATCGAGCTCTTCGGCGAAACCGCCGAGCACACTGTCGACCAGCTCCAGCAACGACACCTCGACCCGCTCCCGCGCCTGGTCGGCGTTGTACAGGCGGCTATAAGAGAGCAGCTCGAGCACCAGCTCGTCCAGCTCGCGCACATGCCCGACCAGTTCCAGCAGGCGCTTGCGGCTGGCCGGTGGCACCTCGTCGAACAGTAGCACCAGGCCGAAGTCCAGCCTTGTCAACGGTGTGCGCAGCTCGTGGGAGACCGCGTTGAGCAGCTCGCGCTGCTGGTTGACGTGGCGTTCCAGGTCGCTGGCCATGGTGTCGAACACCCCCGCCAGTTCGCCGATGTTCGAGTGCGCAGAGATGTGCGTGCGCTCGGCCATGTGCCCCTGCCCCAGGCGCCGTGCGGTTTCCTTCAGGCGCTCCAGGTCGCGCCAGTGCGGCCACACCCAGAGCAGCAGGCAGCCGAGCATCGCCGCACCGATCAGCACGGTCACGCCCCAGGACAATACGTTGATGTCCAGTGGGTCCGGGGGTGAATGCAGGCTGACCAGCCAGTCCTTGTCCAGAGGCGCCAGCACCGTTTGGTAATAGCCCCAGTCGCCGATGCGCACGGCGTACAGACCGTGTTCCAGGCGTGCCTGTTCCTGCGGGTTCAGGCCGGCCTTGTCACTGCGCAGCAGCTTGACCTCCAGTGGCGCGAAGACCTTGGCCAGATCCTGCTCCACCGCCGGCCATTGCACCTGCGGCGCCTGGCGGAACTGGCGCACGATCAGCGACTGCACGCCCTTGGCCTGGTCCAGGTTGTAGGCCATGAACCGGTCATGGAACAGGCCGACGATGGCGTCCGGAATCAACAGCAACGCCCCGGCGTAGGCAACGATGATCACCAGATACAGGCGCACCAGGATCTTCAGCATGGCGCGTCAGCACTCCCACTCGACACGGCTGAACAGGTAGCCCTTGCCCCACACGGTCTTGATCTTGCGCGCCTCGCCGGCACTGTCATCGAACTTGCGGCGCAGCTTGGAAATGGCCACGTCCACCGAGCGGTCGGTACCGTTGAACTCGATACCGCGTAACTGCTGGAGGATGCGGTCGCGGCTGAGCACCTCGCCGGCGTTGCGCGCCAGCACCACCAGCAGGTTGTATTCACCGCTGGACAGTTCCACCTCTTCACCGCGCCAGCTGACCAGGCGCTCGGCAAGGTCGATGCGCAGGCCGCCGATGAGGATCTGGTGGCTGTCCAGGCGCGGCTCATTGACGCTGCTGCGGCGCAGCAAGGTGCGCACGCGGGCCAGCAGCACCCTGGGCTCGCAGGGTTTGGTCACGTAGTCGTCGGCGCCCATTTCCAGGCCCAGCACCTGATCGTGGCTGTCGTCACGGGCAGTCAGCATCAGGATCGGCAGGCTCTGCGACGCCTGGCGCAGCAAGCGGCACAGTTGCAGGCCATCGATGCCTGGGAGCATCAGGTCGAGAATCACCAGGTCAGGGTTGTCTTGCCGGAAGGCGTCCAGCACGTGGTCGCCGCGGGCAATCACCCGGACATGGAAATCGTTGCGTTGCAGGTAGCTGGCGATCAACTCGGACAGCGCACTGTCGTCTTCGACCAGGAGAATGTTGGGCATAGGGGTTTGCTGGGAAATTTGAAGGAAGCTTCACCGGCCTCTTCGCGGGCAAGCCCGCTCCCACAGCGTGCCGTGCTGTACCTGTGGGAGCGGGCTTGCCCGCGAAGAGGCCGGCACAGATAGCTGCAGAATATAGAAACCTACATACCGGTAGGACTGTTCTTAACACTTTTTCACACAGGTCCTACAGGTGTTAACAGCCATCCGAGGAACGGTTGCCTTAGGATACGCAAGGTCATCATCGGAAGATCCGCATGCCTATTACCCTCCCCCCGCACCTGCGCCCTCTGGCGCTCGTGGCGCTGCTCACGCTGCCGTTGGCCGGTTGCGACGACTCGGCCGAGCAGGACGAAAAACAACCCACACCCCAGGTGCGGGTAGAAACCCTGCACTTGCAGCCCCTGGCCATCAGCACCGAGCTGAGCGGGCGCATTCTCGCCCCGCGCACAGCCGAAGTGCGCGCCCGCGTCGCCGGCGTGGTGCTCAAGCGGGTATACCGCGAAGGCAGCGACGTCAAACAGGGCGATGTACTGTTCCTCATCGACCCGGCGCCATTCAAGGCCGACCACGACAGCGCCCGCGCGACCCTGGCCAAGGCCGAGGCCACGCTGTACCAGGCGCGCCTGCAAGAGCAGCGCTACCGCCAGCTGGTCGACGACAAGGCGGTCAGCCGCCAGGAATACGACAACGCCCGCGCCGCCTTCCTCCAGGCCGACGCTGCCGTTGCCGAAGCCAAGGCGGCGCTGGAGCGCGCCCGCCTGAACCTGGGCTATGCCACGGTCACTGCACCAATCTCCGGGCGCATCGGCCGCGCCCTGGTCACCGAGGGCGCCCTGGTCGGGCAGAACGAGTCCACGCCGCTGGCGACCATCCAGCAGCTCGACCCGATCCATGCCGACGTCACCCAGTCGACCCGCGAACTCACCGCCCTGCGCCGGGCATTGCGCGCAGGTGAACTGCAGCAGGCCGGCGATGGCCAGGCCCGCGCCACCTTGATCCAGGACGATGGCAGTGCCTACCCGCTGCCAGGCAAGCTGCTGTTCTCCGACATCAGCGTCGACCCCAGCACCAACCAGATCACCCTGCGCAGCGAATTCCCCAACCCGGACCTCGACCTGTTGCCGGGCAGCTACGTGCGCGTGCGCCTGGAGCAGGCCGTGCAGCCCAAAGGCCTGAGCGTGCCGCAACGGGCCATCCTGCGTGACAGTGCCGGGGTGCCGAAGGTGCTGGTGGTCGACCCTCAGTCGCGCATCAGCGAGCGCCAGGTGGTGCTGGGTAACGCCCAGGGTGACCGCTGGCTGGTCAGCGAAGGCCTGGCGCCCGGCGAGCGGGTGGTGGTCGAAGGCCTGCAGCACGTCAAGGCCGGCGACCAGGTCCAGGTCGACCCTGACGCTCAGTCCATCGTCCAGCACAACGGCCAGTGAGGGCCTGATCCATGCCGCAGTTCTTCATCGACCGCCCGATCTTCGCCTGGGTGGTCGCGCTGTTCATCCTGCTTGCCGGCGCCCTGGCCATCCCCCAGCTGCCAGTGGCGCAGTACCCCAACGTGGCGCCGCCGCAGGTGGAAATCTACGCCGTGTACCCGGGCGCCTCGGCGGCGACCCTGGACGAAAGCGTGGTCAGCCTGATCGAGCAGGAGCTCAACGGCGCCGACAACCTGCTGTACTTCTCGTCGCAGAGCAGCCTGGGCAGCGCCACGATAACCGCCACCTTCGAGCCCGGCACTCACCCCGACCTGGCCCAGGTCGACGTGCAGAACCGCCTCAAGGTGGTCGAGTCGCGCCTGCCGCGCCAGGTGACCCAGCAAGGCCTGCAGGTAGAAAAGGTGTCCACCGGCTTCCTGCTGCTCGGCACCCTCACCTCGGAAGACGGCAGCCTCGATGAAACCGCGCTGTCCGACATCCTCGCGCGCAACGTGATGAACGAAATCCGCCGCCTCAAGGGTGTCGGCAAGGCGCAGCTGTATGGTTCCGAGCGTGCCATGCGCATCTGGATCGACCCGCGCAAGCTGATCGGCTTCAACCTCACGCCTAACGATGTGGCCGAGGCCATCGCCGCGCAGAACGCCCAGGTCGCCCCCGGCAGCATCGGCGACCTGCCCGCCCGCGGCACCCAGGAAATCACCGCCAACGTGGTGGTCAGGGGCCAGTTGAGCACGCCCGAGGAATTCGCCGCCATCGTTCTGCGTGCCAACCCGGATGGCTCCAGCGTCACCGTCGGCGATGTCGCCCGGGTGGAGATCGGCGCCCAGGAGTACCAGTACGGCACCCGCCTGAACGGCAAGCCGGCCACCGCCTTCAGCGTGCAGCTGGCGCCGGGGGCCAACGCGATGGAAACCGCCACCCTGGTGCGGGCGAAGATGCAGGAGCTGGCGCGCTACTTCCCTGAAGGGGTCAAGTACGACATTCCTTACGACACCTCGCCGTTCGTCAAGGTGTCGATCCAGCAGGTCATCAACACCCTGTTCGAAGCCATGCTGCTGGTGTTCGCGGTGATGTTCCTGTTCCTGCAGAACCTGCGCTACACGCTGATCCCGACCCTGGTGGTGCCGGTGGCGCTGATGGGCACCTTCGCCGTGATGCTGGCCATGGGCTTCTCGGTCAACGTGCTGACCCTGTTCGGCATGGTGCTGGCCATCGGCATCCTGGTCGACGACGCCATCGTGGTGGTAGAGAACGTCGAGCGGATCATGGCCGAGGAAGGCCTGCCGCCCAAGGAGGCCACGCGCAAGGCCATGGGCCAGATCAGCGGCGCCATCGTCGGCATCACCCTGGTGCTGGTGGCGGTGTTCCTGCCGATGGCCTTCATGAAAGGCTCGGTGGGGGTGATCTACCAGCAGTTCTCGCTGTCGATGGCGGTGTCGATCCTGTTCTCGGCGTTCCTCGCCCTGAGCCTGACCCCGGCCCTGTGCGCCACGTTGCTCAAGCCGCTGGCCAAGGGCGAACAGCATGAGCGCAAAGGCTTCTTCGGCTGGTTCAACCGCCGTTTCGAAAGCATGAGCAATGGCTACCAGCGCTGGGTACTGCAGGCGCTCAAGCGCAGCGGCCGCTACCTGCTGCTGTATGGCGTGCTGCTGGCCGTGCTGGGTTATGGCTTCAGCCAGTTGCCCACGGCGTTTTTGCCCACCGAAGACCAGGGCTACACCATCACCGACATCCAGCTGCCGCCGGGCGCCAGCCGCATGCGCACCGAGCAGGTTGCCGCCCAGATCGAGGCGCACAACGCCGAAGAGCCGGGTGTCGGCAACACCACGCTGATCCTCGGTTTCAGCTTCTCGGGCAGTGGCCAGAACGCCGCGCTGGCCTTCACCACGCTCAAGGACTGGTCCGAACGCGGCGCCGACGACAGTGCCCAGTCGATCGCCGACCGCGCCACCCTGGCCTTTACCCAGCTCAAGGATGCCGTGGCCTACTCCGTGCTGCCGCCCCCGATTGATGGTTTGGGCGAGTCGACCGGTTTCGAGCTGCGCCTGCAGGACCGCGGCGGCATGGGCCATGAGGCGTTGATGGCCGCCCGCGACGAGCTGCTGGCCGGCGCGCAAAAAAGCAAGGTGCTGGCCAACGTGCGCGAAGCCTCGCTGGCGGAAAGCCCGCAGGTGCAACTGGAAATCGACCGCCGCCAGGCCAACGCCCTGGGCGTGTCGTTCGCCGACATCGGCTCGGTGCTGGACGTCGCCGTGGGTTCCAGCTACGTCAACGACTTCCCCAACCAGGGCCGCATGCAGCGGGTGGTGGTGCAGGCCGAAGGCGATCAGCGCAGCCAGGTCGAGGATCTGCTGAAGATCCACGTGCGCAATAGCAGCGGCAAGATGGTGCCACTGGGCGCCTTCGTCCAGGCCAAGTGGGTCAGTGGCCCGGTGCAGCTGACCCGTTACAACGGCTACCCGGCGGTGTCGATTTCCGGTGAGCCGGCGGCGGGTTACAGCTCGGGTGAAGCCATGGCCGAGATCGAGCGCCTGGTCGCCCAGCTGCCGGCCGGTGCCGGCCTGGAATGGACCGGCCTGTCGCTGCAGGAACGCCTGTCCGGCAGCCAGGCACCGCTGCTGATGGCGTTGTCGTTGCTGGTGGTGTTCCTGTGCCTGGCGGCGCTGTATGAAAGCTGGTCGATCCCGACTGCGGTGCTGCTGGTGGTGCCACTTGGGGTGCTTGGCGCGGTGCTGGCGGTGACCCTGCGCGGCATGCCCAACGACGTGTTCTTCAAGGTCGGCCTGATCACCCTGATCGGCCTGTCGGCGAAGAACGCCATCCTCATCATCGAGTTCGCCAAGCACCTGGTCGACCAGGGCGTGGACGCCGTCGACGCTGCCGTGCAGGCCGCGCGCCTGCGCCTGCGGCCGATCGTCATGACGTCGCTGGCGTTCATCCTCGGCGTGGTGCCGCTGGCCATCGCCACCGGCGCCAGCTCGGCGAGCCAGCAGGCAATCGGCACCGGGGTGATCGGCGGGATGCTCAGCGCCACCCTGGCGGTGGTGTTCGTGCCGGTGTTCTTCGTGGTGGTGATGCGCCTTGCCGGGCGCGGCCGCACCCAGGCCGAACAGGCGCGGGCACGCGAAGCCTGACTGGACAAGCCGTGCGTTGAATGAGAGGGTTCCGGGCATTGACTGCCCGGAACCCTTTTTCATGCCTGATGCCCTGCCCCCTTGCTCCGTCCTGATCCTCGCCGGTGGCCGCGGCCAGCGCATGGGCGGGCGTGACAAAGGCCTGCTGGAATGGCGCGGCGAGCCGTTGGTCGCGCATATCCAGCGTACCGTTCGGCCGCTCAGTGATGACCTGGTGATTTCCTGCAACCGCAACCAGCAGACGTACAAGGCTTACGCCGACCAACTGGTGGGCGACGCCGAGGCGGACTTCCCCGGGCCGCTGGCCGGGGTGATTGCCGGGCTGCAGGTGGCCAGGCATGAATGGGTGGTGCTGCTGGCGTGCGATGCGCCGTTGGTTGACAAGGTATTGATCGATAGCTTGCGGCAGTTGGCTGTGACCGGGGACAGTGTTGCAATGGTGCGCCAGGGCGGGTTTTGGCAGCCGATGTTCAGCGTCTTGCCGCGCCGGGTGTTGCCGGTGCTGGAGCAGGCCTGGCTGGCGGGTGAGCGCAGCTTGCAGAAGGCCTTGTTGCGGGAGGCGGTGCAAGGGCTGGAGTGTGCCGAGGATGATCCGCGGCTGAGCAACTTCAATAGCCCCGATTTGCTGCAAGGCTGAATGCTCCACCCTCTGTACCGGCCCTTTCGCGGGCAAGCCCGCGAAAGGGCCGGTACAGGCGATACATCATCGCGCCGTCAGTTCCTCGATGCTGATCTCGCGCATCCGGAACTTCTGCACCTTGCCGGTCACCGTCATCGGGAACTCGTCGACGAACCGGAAGTACCTGGGCACCTTGAAGTGCGCGATCCGCGCTTTCGCCCAGTCGCGCAATTGCTCCGCGCTGGCGGTATGCCCAGGATGCAGGCGCACCCAGGCGACGATCTCTTCGCCATACTTGCTGCACGGCACGCCGATCACCTGCACATCGGCGACCGCCGGGTGAGTGAAGAAGAACTCCTCCAGCTCCCGCGGGTAGATGTTCTCGCCGCCGCGAATGATCATGTCCTTGCTGCGCCCGACAATGCGCACATAGCCCTGCTCGTCCATCACCGCCAGGTCACCGGTGTGCATCCAGCCTTCGCCATCGATGCTCTCGGCGGTGGCCTTGGGGTTGTTCCAGTAACCCAGCATCACACTGTAGCCGCGGGTACACAGTTCACCGATCACGCCACGCGGCACGGTGTTGCCGTCGGCGTCGACCACCTTGCTCTCCAGCCGTGGCTGGGTGCGGCCGACGCTGGTCACCCGGCGCTCCAGGTCATCGTCGGGCCCGGTCTGCAGCGACACCGGGCTGGTCTCGGTCATGCCGTAGGCAATCTGCACCTCGGCCATGTGCATCTCGCCGATCACCCGGCGCATCACTTCGATCGGGCAGGTGGCGCCGGCCATGATCCCGGTGCGTAGGCTCGACAAGTCGAATTCGCCACGCTGCGGGTGGTCCAGCTCGGCGATGAACATGGTCGGCACGCCATACAGGGCGGTGGCCTTTTCCTCGGCCACGGCGCGCAGGGTTGCCAGCGGGTCGAAGGCATCACTGGGGTAGATCAGCGTGCTGCCGTGGGTCATGCAGCCCAGGTTGGCCATGACCATGCCGAAACAGTGGTACAGCGGCACCGGTACCACCAGGCGGTCGTGTTCGGTGAGGCCCAGGCTTTCACCGACCATGTAGCCGTTGTTGAGGATGTTGCTGTGGCTGAGCGTGGCACCCTTGGGGAAGCCGGTGGTGCCGGAGGTGTACTGGATGTTGATCGGGTCGTCGCAGTGCAGTTGCGCCTGGCGCTCGGCCAGGGCCTCACGGCTGACCGACTCGGCACGGGCTTGCAGGTCATGCCAGGCGAGGAAGCCAGCCGGTGGTGAGAGCGCCAGGCTGACCACCCCGCGCAGCTCGGGGAAACGCTCGCAGACCAGAGCACCGGGCTGACCGTTCACCAGGCCCGGGATCAGGCCCAGCAGCATGGCGTGGTAATCGGAGGTCTTGAAGGCGTCGGCGCAGATCACCCAGCGGCAGCCGGACTGGCCGAGGGCGTAGTCCAGCTCGCTGGAGCGGTAGGCCGGGTTGATGTTGACCAGGATCGCGCCGACCTTGGCGCTGGCAAACTGGGTGATGCACCACTCGGCGCAATTGGGCGCCCAGATGCCTAAGCGGTCGCCGGGCTGCACACCCAGGGCCATGAGTGCGCGGGCGTGCTGGTCGACGGCATCGGCCAGTTGCTGCCAGGTGTAGCGCAGGGCCTGGTGGCGGACCACCAGCGCATCGCGCTCGGGGAAGCGGGCGACGGTGGCGTCGAAGGCGTCGCCAATGCATTGGCTGAGCAGGGCCTTGGTCGGGTTGCCCTGGGTGTAGCTTGGCTGGGGCATGGGCGCTCTCTTGTTGTTCTTGTGTGGGTTGTACCGGCCTCATCGCGGATGAATCCGCTCCTACAAGATCACCGCTGACCCGTAGGAGCGGATTTATCCGCGAAGAAGCTCACACCGACTTAGCGGACGAACACCTGCGGTGTGGTGGTGGACATGTCACCGCCCGGCAGCTTGATGTTCTTCACCTTCTCCAGTGTCTCGGGGTCGAACACCGCCAGGTCATTGAAGGTGCCGCCCAGGTACAGCTTGTCGCCCTTCTTGTCGAAGGTCACGCAGTAATAGGTGTGCTCCAGATTAGCCGCCTTGATCAGCTTGCGCTGCTTGATGTCGTACTTGGCCAGGCGGTTGAGCACGCCGTAGATCTGGTTCGGGTCCTTCGGCGAGCGCAGGCCGGTGAAGTACAGCTCGGTCAGGTCGGCGAACTCCTGGGTGTGGGGCTTGCCGGTCTTGAGGTCGATGCTCAGGTAGCCGTACAGCGGCTGCGCCTCGTTCGGATCCTGCTTGGCGTCCTTGAACCTGGCAATGGTGTAGAGCATCGAAAACTCATGGCGCGGGCTCTGGTGCGGCCAGAAGTACAGCACATCCGGGGCGCTGTAGCCCTTGCGGTTCCAGTTGCGCAGCGGCAGGGCCACGGTGTACTTGCCGGTCTTCACGTCCATCTTGTAGATGTCCGGCCCGACGAAGAACAGGCTGCCATCATCGGCGGCGCGCATCAGGTAGACCTGGCGCGGCATCGGGAATGTGCGCAGCGGCTTGGCCTCCAGGCCGTCGGCGGTGCTGTACACCTCCAGGCGCGGTGGCTTGACCACGTAGTGGTCGTTCAGGCGCTGGGTCGGGTTGACCGTGGCGTACACCTCTTTGCCATCGGGGCTCAGGGCAAACGAGTACATCGACTTGCCGACTTCGCCGGGCACGCTGGACAGGTTGGCGTGGAAGGTGGTCTTGCAGGTGTCCAGGTCGATGCCGTAGATGTCGGCATAATGGTTGTTGAGCACGTAGGCGGTGCGGTTGTCCGGCGCCATCATCGCGGTGCCGGGGCCGAACTTGTCGGGCATCTGGCAGCTCTTGTACAGCGTGTCGCTGGCCACGTCGATGACGTGCAGGTTGTTCGGGTAGTTGGTGGTGATCAGGTATTCCTGGCCAGCCTTGAGGGCCGGGCCGGCATCATCGGCCTGTACCGCCCAGGTGCAGGCCGTGGCGGCGATTGTCAGCGCGAGTTGCGCGCAGCGTCCAGCTTTCATGCGGTTTCCCCTTGTCATTCTTGTTGGGCCGGTCACTTGTCTTTAGGGAACACGGTGCCGAGGTTGCGCCAGTCTTCCTGGGAGTTGTTCGCCTGGGCGTTCCAGTCCTGGTAAGTGCTCATCATGTCCGGCACCTGGGCCGGCCACCAGCAAGGGTCGGAGCAACCGTACAGGTCGGCCTCCATCGGCTGGCACAGCGAGCTGACGCCGCCAAAGGCGTCCACTTCCCAACCCGGGTCGGTGGTGGCGGTGCAGCCGGCCACCGCGCTCATGGCCAGGACGTCGGCGACGCGGTCTTCGGCGGCGGCCTGTTCGAGGATGCGCGCCTTGTTGTTCAGGGGCTTCAAATGCTTCATGTCAGTGCGCCTTCCGCGGGGTGATGTAGCGGTCGATGAAGGCCGGGTTGGCGGCCATGATGCGGCTGTAGACCTCGATGCCGAAGTCGACCCAGTCGCGCATCAACTCGCAGTAGTGGTAGGTCGGGTGCTGCGGGTCGCCGTAGCGGGCGTAGCTCTCGTGGTAGCAGCCGCCGGAGCACAGGTTGCGGATGCGGCAGCTGTCGCAGCCGGTGTTGCTGCGGTCCAGGCGCTGCGACAGGAAGTCGTTGAGCTGTGCCTGCTTCACGCCCTGGTGGACGTTGCCGAAGGTTGGCAGGCTGGAGCCGGTGAAGCGGTGGCACAGGTTCAGCTCGCCTTCGTGGTCCACGGCCAGCATCTTCAGCCCGGCACCGCACGGCAAGGCCTTCTTGTGGCCTTCGTGGATGTCGGTGATCAGCTGGTGCAGGTTGGAGAAGCCGATGTTGCGGTGCTCCAGCGCCGCCTCCAGGTACTTGCGGCCCAGCGCCTTCATGTTGGCGAACACCTGCACCAGCTCTTCGCCGGTGAGGTTGAAATCGGCCATGTCGCCGGAGGTGACCGGGGCAAAGCCGACTTCAGCGAAGCCCATTTCGTTGAACAGGTGGTTCCAGATGGTCTCGACGTCGGTAATGCCACGGGTCAGGGTGACCCGCGCGCCCACCGGGCGGCTGGTGTAGCGCGACAGGAGCAGGTCGGCCTTGCGCCGCACCACGTCATAGGTGCCCTGCCCGCCCACGGTGATGCGGTTGCGGTCGTGCACGGTCTTCGGGCCGTCGATACTGATCGACAGGCCGAAGCGGTGGGCGTTGAGCCACTCGATGATTTCTTCGGTCAGCAAGGTCGCGTTGGTGGTCATGATGAATTCCACCTGCTTGCCGGCTTCGGCGAAGCGCCGCTCGCAGTAGGCGACCATGTGCTCGATCAGCGGCCGGTTTGACAGCGGCTCGCCACCGAAGAACACCACGCTGTAGCGCTCCTCGTTGGGCGACTCCTTGAGCAGCATCTCCACCGAGGCTTCGGCGGTAGCGGTGCTCATCTTCTTGCCGGCGGACGGTTTGTCCAGGTCTTCCTTGTAGCAGTAGGTGCAGCTGAGGTTGCAGCCGGTGTTGACGTTGAGCACCACGGTGTTCAGCGCCGTGCGTTCGACCTGCTTGAGGGCGATTTCCGGGGTCAGCGGCGAGCCGTCGCTGACCAGCTCCAGTGCGATCAGCTCGCGCAGGGTGCCCTGGATTTCATCGCCGGCAAACTGCTGGCCAAGGCGCTGCATCAGCTCCTCGGCCGAGCAGCCTTGCTGGCGCAGGGTGTCGATGATACCGCCGGTCACCGCGTCGGCGGTGAACAGCGAACTGCTGGGAATGTGGAACAGCATGCGGTCGGCATCGACCTGCACTTCGTGCAGGTTGCGTTCGACCAGGTTCAGTAGCGCGCCCATGGCGACCTCCCGATAATCGATGCGTTGGAAAACCGTTGCCCACTGCCGTTACGGCAGCGGCGGGTTGTTCCAGCGCTGGACGGTGACGATCATGTGGCCCTCACCGCTCTGGCCGCCGTCTGCCAAGGTGGCGATGACTTTCAGGTTGCCGGCGTTGTTGGTCATCATCTTGCGCGCCGGGTTCGGGCCGGCACCGCCAGGCACGAACACACCGTCGGCCTGCATCTGCCCGGCGAACTTGACGTCTTCGTCCTCGACCGCACGCTCGTTGAACGGCTCGACTTTCCAGCTGGCTGGCAGGTAGCCGATACGCAGCGGCTGGCCATTGGCGTCCTTGCCCCAGGCTTCGGCTTCGAAACGCCCCTGGACCTTCGGCACCGAGGCACCGTTCTCGCCGATGCGGGCGATGGAGAATGCCGGCACCACTTTCACTTCCTCGACCTTGTCGTACACCGCCAGGTTTGCGCCCTTGAGCTCACCCACGGCAACTTCGCGCTGGCCAGGCTTGGCGTCGGCTGCGGCACGGGCCTTCACGCGCACCAGGGTCGGGCTCTGCTCCAGCACCTCGGTCACTTCCACGCCGGCGCCCAGGTCAGGCTTGCCGGCAAGGCCGGTGCCAACCAGGGTGATCTCGCTTTCGCCACCGGCCTTGATGAATGCCGGCTGTACCGCGAGCAGGCGGGCCTTGCCCTCTTTGGCTGCGGTGAAGTCCAGGCCACGCTCGTCGTGATCGGCTTCGAACATGCGACCCTTCATCTCGCCGTCCAGCGCGGCAAAGACCTGGCGCAGGTTGCTGTCGCCGACCTTGACGTTGCCGCGCCATTCATAGCCGTTATAGAGAATCGCCGTGCCACTGCCGTTGAACGGCGTGCCGTCGGCGTAGCTGCCCTTGACCTCGACCTTGAAGGTATCGCCCTGGTCGGCGCTGACGGTCATCACCCCGCGCACATCGCCCTTGGCCAGCATGTGGCCGCTGAACGCCCACTGCCCCGGCAGTGCGTCGGCGGTCGGCTTGGTCTTCTGCCATTCGGCCCAGGCCGGGCTTTCCAGCGGGAAGCGCTTGGCCAGGTCCGGTACCACTTGCTTGAGGGCGATTTCCAGCCAGTCGCGGTCACGCGCCTGGGCCTGGTATTCCAAAGACGGCCACTGGCCGAGGTGGAAGTTGATCAGGTGTTCCCACTCCTGCGCCGGGCGCCGTTGCAGGGCGACACGGGCGCCGGAGTGGCAGCGGCCACAGGTTTCGCTGAGCTGGGTGTCGAAGTGCTCGACGGTGTTGAGCCGGCGCTCCATGGCGTAGCGCACGCCATCGGTCTCACTGGGCGCCAGGCCCTGCTTGTCGGCCAGGTACTTGACCAGGGCGCGACGGTCGTCGTCACTGATCTGCAGGCCATGCATGACCTGCATGCGGGCGATGCTCATCAGCCAGCCTTCCGGCGTCTTGCGCTGGTGGCTGATGCGGCTGTAGGTATCGTTGCCCTCGGGGATATGGCACCCCATGCACTTGTTCTGCAACAGGCTCGGGCCCTGCTCGGCCGCCATGGCCTGGGTGCCCAGCAGTGCGGCGGCGACCAGCGCCAGTTTGCCCGCATGCCGCCGGAGTCGAGTCGTCTTCAAGGTCAGACCTCCACGGTTGTTGTTCTTATGGTTTTCACACGCTTTGGGACAGCAGGTGTGCATGTGAAGGTTGTGATACAGAAACTGTGCCAAGTGATGCAAAGGCGTTGTATTTCAGGCTTTTAGCTGAACTGAATGGGCCACCTGAGGCATGGCCGGCCTAGCCGGAGCGTGCCATTTCGCGACAACGTGTTTCATCCTGAGACAGGGCCTGCTGCGCAAGCCATCGCTGGCAAGCCAGCTCCCACACGAATGGCGCATGACCCAGGTTCAACACAGCACCTGTGGGTGCGGCGGTTCGGCGCCCCGACTTGCCCGCGAAGCGGCCGGACAGCCCCTGTGTCATCACCGTCTCACACCGTCTCAATGTGCAACAGCGCAGCCTTGCAATCCCAACCTTGCAACCCGGCAAAACCCAACCAGTTCAGCACCTTGCAGCCATTTGGCAACCTTGGCACGGCCATTGCGCCAGTGCCTGCCACATCCAATGACAAGAGGCTCAGCCCCATGCTTTCCGAACTGCCCATCCTGCCCGCCACCCGCGCCTTCCTCGAGCGCAAGCTGAAGATGCGTATCGGCGCCGACTGGCAGGACGCCGCCAGCGGCCGCACCCTGTCGTTCCGCAACCCGGCCACTGGCGAGGTGCTGGGCGAAGTGCCCGCCGCCGAGGCCGAAGATGTCGACCGCGCGGTGCGCGCCGCACGCCAGGCCTTCGATGATTCGCCGTGGAGCCGCATGCGCCCACGCGAGCGGCAGAACCTGCTGTGGCGCCTGGCCGACCTGATGGAGCGCGACGCGCAGCAACTGGCCGAGCTGGAATGCCTGAACAACGGCAAGAGCGCCGCCGTGGCCAAGGTCATGGACGTGCAGTTGGCCATCGACTTCCTGCGCTACATGGCCGGCTGGGCCACCAAGATCGAGGGTAGCACCGTCGAAGCGTCCATGCCGCTGATGCCCAATGACCAGTTCCATGGTTTCGTGCGTCGCGAAGCGGTCGGCGTGGTCGGCGCCATCGTCGCCTGGAACTTCCCGCTGCTGCTGGCCTGCTGGAAGCTCGGCCCGGCCCTGGCCACTGGCTGCAGCGTGGTGCTCAAGCCGGCCGACGAAACTCCGCTGACCGCCCTCAAGCTGGCCGAGCTGGTGAACGAGGCTGGCTACCCGGCCGGGGTGTTCAACGTGATCACCGGCACCGGCCTGAACGCCGGTGCAGCGCTGAGCCGCCACCCGGGCGTGGACAAGCTGACCTTCACCGGCTCCACCGAAGTGGGCAAGCTGATCGGCAAGGCGGCCATGGACAACATGACCCGTGTCACCCTGGAGCTCGGCGGCAAGTCGCCGACCATCGTCATGCCCGATGCCAACCTGCAGGAAGCCGCTGCCGGCGCCGCCACGGCGATCTTCTTCAACCAGGGCCAGGTATGCTGCGCCGGTTCGCGCCTGTACGTGCACCGCAAGCACTTCGACAATGTGGTGGCCGACATCGCCGGCATCGCCAACGGCATGAAACTCGGCAGCGGCCTGGACCCGGCCGTGCAGATGGGCCCGCTGATCTCGGCCAAGCAGCAGGACCGGGTCACCGGCTACATCAACCTGGGCCGCGAGCTGGGGGCGACCATCGCCTGTGGCGGTGAGGGCTTCGGCCCGGGTTACTTCGTCAAGCCGACGGTAATCGTCGACGTCGACCAGCGCCATCGCCTGGTGCAGGAAGAGATCTTCGGGCCGGTGCTGGTGGCAATGCCGTTCGACGACCTCGACGAAGTGATCGGCATGGCCAACGACAACCCCTATGGCCTGGGCGCTAGCATCTGGTCGAACGACCTGGCGGCGGTGCACCGGATGATTCCGCGCATCAAGTCGGGGTCGGTGTGGGTCAACTGCCACAGCGCGCTGGACCCGGCGCTGCCGTTCGGGGGCTACAAGATGTCCGGTGTCGGCCGTGAGATGGGCGCAGCGGCCATTGAGCACTATACCGAGCTCAAATCGGTGCTGATCAAGCTCTGATCTTTACCTTTACCGGCCCTTTCGCGGCGCCCCGACTTGCCCCGCGAATGGGCCGCCACGCGGCCCAAGGATCTCAGCTGTAACCTTGGTCTGCCAGCCAGCGTATCAACATCCGCTGATGCTCTGCTGACAGTGTGCTCATAACTGCCTTGGGTTCTCGACCAGCCAGCAAGTCATTCACCACCGGCGCGAGCTCCACCCCCTGCAAATGCCACACCCCCAACGGCTGATCCACCGTCACCACCACCTCAGCCTCGTCCACCCACCCCTCACGCAACACCGGCCGCCGCGCCACCCGCACCGCCGCCCAGTCCGCCGCCAGATGCAACGGCTGCGCATCCGGCCAAACCCGACGGCGTTCCCAGAATGGCTGCCCTGCGCGTTCAAGCTCCTGCCCGTAGAAATCCCGCCCGATGCGGGCAAAGCGCAAAAACAGCTGCTCAATCCGCTGCTGATGGAACTGCCTGGCCAGTGCCGCACGCTCAGGCCGGCGCAGCAAGGTATTGATCACCACCGGTGCCTGCAACGCCGAGGACAGCGACTGGAAAATCCCGTTCCCCGACAATGGGTCAACCGCCATCGCCGCATCGCCCACCCGCAGCCAGTCATCCCCGACACAATCGCCCGCGAGGATCGCCGTGCTGCTGCGGGCATGCACCTGCGCAGGTTCCAGCGCACGCGCATCGAACAACTCGGCCACCAGCGCCGACGCACGTCGACGTGCGGCGCAATATTCAGGCAACGCGGCCTTGCCCGGCAGGCCCTCGGCGTCCAGTGTGACCTGCCAGTAGCAACGGCCATCGGCAAGCCTGGCCATCCACGCCCAGCCATCGTCCAGGCTTTCCACCGCCGACGCCGGCTCGCCAGGTGCCGACTGCCAGAGGTTGAGCAGGCTGAGCGTTTCCGGGCCACGCAAGCGGTCTGCCGCCAACGGCGCCTGACGGCCGCGCGCTTCGACCAGGAAGTCGCCCTGCAGCAGCTGCCCGTCACCCAGCCGTACCTGGTAGCCCTCGGCACGGGAAACTTCGCGCACACGCCCTTCCACCAGCGTTACGCCTGCCCGGTTCAGGTCATCGCGCAAGGCACGGTCGAAACGCTGGCGGTCGAGCAGGTATTCCTGATTGAGTTGCAGGTGCTGGCCATTCCAGCGCACCTGGCGCGTCGCTGGCACCGCCGCCTCGGCCAAGGCGCCGCCAAGGCCGGCATGACGCAACCCTTCCAGCACCCGCTGCGAAACCCCTTCCACGGCGGCAAACCGTCGCCAATCGGAGACGACGATGACCCGGTAGCCCAGCCGGCGCAGGCCCAACGCGGTAGCCGCGCCGGCAGGCCCGGCGCCCAGTACCAGAATGCGCGGTTCAGGCATCGGCCACACCTCGACGCTCCGGGCCGCTGAACGCGGCGTGGGCCTGCAGCCAGGCATAGACCTGTTGCCGGTCCAGGCCAGGCTGCTGCTGCAACAGCGTCGCAATCCGCCCGCTCACCGCCGCACAGCCAAGACTCGCTCCGGCCCGGCCGCGCTCGCCGACATGGCCACCGAAGTCGGCCTGGGCACTGCCGAGCCACGACCATTGCCCTGGCGCGCAACGGGCATCGCCGGTGATGCGGATGACCCCCGGATACGCAGCCGGGTACACTGCACTGCCCTGCGCCGGGCTGGACGCGCACAGCAGCACCCCGGCCTGCTGCACCTCGGCACAGGCCTGGCGCAACACGGCCCGGTCCTGCTGCAAGCCAAGGCTGAGATTGATCATCGTCACACCCTGCTCAGCCAGCCAGAACAACCCGGCGGCAACCTGCAAGGCGCTGGTGCTGCCTTGTTCGGTAAATACCTGGGCGAGCAACAGCGGCAGTTCGCCGGCCTCGGCTTGCAGGCTGGCCAACACGGCGCTGCCATGGCCGAGCCGGTCAGGTTGCAGCTCACCCTCGCACAGCACCCCCTCGTCCAGCCAGAAGCTTCGCGCCGCGACCAATGCCTGCGATGGTGCACAACCACTGTCAATCACCCCGACCCGGAACTCAGCGACCATGCTTGATCACCTCCTGGGGCAGAACGCGCAGTTGCCCACCTTGCAGATGCAGGTGCAGGTCGGCATCGGCCAGGGTCGATGCGCGGTGGCTGATCAAGATCCGCGTGCGCCCGGCGAACAATTCGTCGATGGCGGCAATCACTTCGCGTTCGGTGGCTTCGTCCACCGCCGAGGTCGCCTCGTCGAGCACCAGGATCGAAGGCGCCTGCAGCACCGCCCGGGCGATGGCGATGCGCTGTTTCTGCCCGCCGGAAAGCTGCTGGCCGCGCTCGCCGAGCAGCCCGTCCAGGCCCAGCGGCAAGCTCTCGACCAGGCTGTCGAGGTGAGCCAGTCGAACCACCCGTTCCAGCTCCTCACGGCTGGCCTGTGGTGCACCATAGGCAAGGTTCTGCGCCAGGGTGCCGCGGAACAGCACGATGTCCTGGCTGACCACCGCGATGCGCTGGCGCACGGCGGCCAGATCAAGCTCGCGCAGGTCGGCGCCATCAAGCAGGATGCGCCCGGCATCCGGGTCGTAGAAGCGCTGCAGCAGGTCGATCAGGGTCGATTTGCCGACGCCGGAGGCGCCGCTGATGGCGACTTTCAGGCCACCGGGGATGCAGGCGTCGACCTGCGCCAGTACCGCCCCCTGGCGCCCGTCATGGGCAAAGCTCACGCCTTCCAGGCGCAACTCGCCCGGCCCTTGCGGCATGGGCCTGGGCGATTCAGCCTCGCGCACTGCCACGGTTTCCTGCTTGAGCTCCATCACCCGGCCCAGGCTTACCGCCATGCGCTGCACCGCCACGTACAGGCCCAACAGGCTTTGCACCGGGCCGACCGCCATGCCCATGTAGGTTGAAAACGCGATAAGCGCGCCAAGCTGCCAGGTGCCCTGGATCACCCACCAGCCACCTACCAGGAACGCGCAAGCGCGGCACCAGGAGGTCAAGGTGCCGGGGATCGCCTGGGTGAAGAACTCGGTCACCTGCACCTTCAGCAGCTGGCGCATGTAGCCCTGCCCCAGCTGGTCCAGGCGCCCGGCTTCACGGTTCTGCTGGCCGGCGGCCTGGATGAACTTCATGGCCGGCAAAGTCTCGACCAGGAACGACGACACGTCGGCCGAACGCTCGCGCAGGTTGCGTACCTCGCGCTCGACCTTGCGCCGCATCCAGCGCAGCCACAGCACTTCGATGGGGATCAACAGTGCCAGCAGCAACGACAGTTGCCAGGACAGCATCAGCATCAGCGCCACCGCGCCGACCAGGCCAATCATCGCCGACACCGCCGAAAACAGCGAGTCCACGGCAAAACGCTGGATCTCGGCAACATCGCCGTCGAGCCGCGAGAGGATGTCGCCGGTACGCCGACGCCCGTAGAAGGTCGGCGACAGCTGCTGCAGATGGCGGTACAGGTCATCGCGCAGGGCAAACAGAATGCGCCCCGACAGGCGCGTGTGCAGGTAGCGGTTGACGCCCGCCAGCACGGTGCCCAGCAGGCCGGCGCCGATCATGATCGCCGCCATGTGCCAGAGGGTCTGGTAATCCTTGGCCAGCAGGCCCTCGTCGATCAGCGTCTTGACCAGCCAGGGCTGTACCAGGGCCAGCAGCGAAGCGCCGAAGGACAAGCCCAGCAGCACGCCGATGGCCCGTTGATGGGGGCGGACGAAACCATACAGCCAGGCCAGGGCCTGGCGCATGAGCAGAGGGTTGCTGGATTCCACCAGCCTGGCGAACAGGTTACCCATGTCAGCCGCGCAACTGCTTGAGCTTGCGGTACAGCGTTGCCCGGCTGATACCCAGCGCTTCAGCGGCAGCCGAAACATTGCCCTGATGGCGAGCCAGGGCGCCACGAATCAATTCCAGTTCGTTGTCCTTGAGGCTGCCGGAAGGCGTCGTGCCGCTGGCCAGCTCTTCCAGCAGGCAATCGGTCAGGTGGTCGAGGGTCAGCACCTGCTCACCGTCCTCGCGCATGGCCAGTGCGGTGCGCACGACCATTTCCAGCTGGCGGATGTTGCCCGGCCAGTCGAAGCCTTCGAGCAACGCCGCCAGGGCCGGGTCGAGGCTTACGCCCTTGGCGCCGGACTTGTCCAGCAACCCCTCGATGATGCTCGCCAGGTCATCGCGCTCGCGCAGCGCCGGCAGGCGCAGGGACACGCCGTTGACCCGGTAGTACAGGTCTTCGCGAAAATGCTGCTCCTGCACCAGGCGCTTGAGGTCGCGATGGGTGGCGCAGATCAGCGCCACGTCAATGTCCTGCTCGTCGCCCGCGCCCAGCGGCGCCACCCGGCGCTCCTGCAGCACGCGCAACAGCCGGGCCTGCAGGGCCAGCGGCATGTCACCAATCTCGTCGAGGAACAGCGTGCCACCCTGGGCCTGCATCAGCCGCCCGACCATGCCGCCGCGGCGCGAGCCGGTGAAGGCACCCTCGCGGTAGCCGAACAGTTCGGACTCGATCAGCCCCTCGGGAATCGCCGCGCAGTTGACCGCAACGAACGGTTTGTCGGCACGCGGGCTGGCCTGGTGCAGGGCACGGGCCACCACTTCCTTGCCGGTGCCGGTCTCGCCCAGCAGCAACACTGGCAAGCCATTGCCCAGGCCTTGGCGGGCCATGCGCAGGTTGCGCGCCAGCCGCGCATCACCGCCGGCCAGGGCATCCAGCGCGGGGGATTTGTTGGGCGCTGCCGGTCTGGCCTGCGCCGCGCTGCCATTGAGCGGGCTGTGCCGTGGCAACTGCAGTGCACGGAAGAAGAATTCGCCCTTGGCCGTCTGCACGGTGCTCACACCCCCCTGCCACAGGCGGGCGATGAAGGCGGGTGAACGCTCACCCAACAGGTCGCTGCTGCGGCGCCCGATCAGGCCCTGGCGTGGCACCTGCAGCAATTGGCAGGCGTTGTCGTTGGCGGCCAGCACCTCGCCGTCCAGGCTCAGGGCCAGCAGGCCGTGCCAGGCACTGTTGAGGTATTGCGGGCGGCTGTGGAAGGCCAGCACCAGTTGCTCAGGGTGGCACAGGCCGAACATGCGGCTTTCGATATTGCCAGCCGCCAGCATCAGCATGGTCAGGCTGTCCTGGGGCTGGGCCATGACCCCTTCGCGGGTGATGTCGAGCACGCCGATCACTTCGCCGCGCGGGTCGCGCAGCGGTACCGAAGTACAAGAGAACGGGCTGAGGCGGTCCAGATAATGCTCGCCGCAGTTGATCAGTGTCGGCCGGCCTTCGACCACGGCGGTGCCAATGGCATTGGTGCCACGCAGCGATTCGCTCCAGCAGCTGCCGGGGTGCAGGTCGCGCAGACCTTCGCGTTCCAGTACGTGCTTCTGCCCTTCGATGGCCAGCACGTTGGCCTGGGCATCGCCGAGGATGATGATGCCGGCCTTGCCCTGGCGTGAGACCAGGTAGTCCAGCTCTGGGGTGACGGCGTCCACCAGCAGGCGGTTGCGTTCCAGCAGGGTACGCAGGTCGTGGCCTTGCTGCAGCCCCAGGCCGACCTGTTCGCCTTGCAGGCAATCCAGGCCATGGCCAAGGCTGCGGCGCCAGGAAGCGTCGATTTCATCGCGCAGCATGCCCATCGGCAGCTCGCCTTCGCTGGCCAGACGCAGGCGGGCCTGGCGGGATTCATGCAGCGGGTCTTGGGCGTTTGTTATGGGGAATTGTCGCGCCATGGTTTGCTCCAGCTGTGGCCCTTGGGATCAGGGCTACGGGCTTGGTATTTTTTTCCGCAGTGTGCGGGAGAATTTGGTGGGCGTCGAGGTGCATGGCTTGAGGGGGTGTCACCTGTGAGATCGAGCGCCGCCCGCGCGGCGCATCGCGGATAAATCCGCTCCTACATCTGTTGCAACGTGGCCATGCCTGACAGGCCATGGTTGTCAGCCTTCTCTGTAGGGCTCAAGTCATGCGCCAGGGCGGGCAACCATGGCGTGACAGGTTCGGTACGTTGCAACAGATGTAGGAGCGGATTTATCCGCGATGCGCCGCGCGGGCGGCGCTCGATCTCACAGGCAATGCATCGCTCAAGGCCTGCACTCCCAACCCCACAACTAACCCCAATGCTGGGGAACACCGCCCACCAAAAATCCTCCCAAAGCCATCACCCTCACCCCTGAAACCCAAGCCCCACAAGGCCTCCAGCCAAACATGAAAAATTTGGCACGGCTGTTGCCCTAGTCCTCCCAGACGCCCCAAGTCCATGGGCCCGTTAGCAGGAGGAACTGACTCATGCTCCGACCGATACCCAACCCGCTGGCAGTGGCGATCGTCGCCGGCCTGTTCCAGCTCCCGGCGCAGGCAGCGCTGTACGCCGTCGACACTGGGCCCTATACACCTGAAAACGGTCACTACGCCGCCTGGTACCAGGATTCCCATGGCCGCACCCTTGACCTGTGCCTGTCCAAGGCCGTGAGTTCACGCGTCGCCGGCGCCCCCGGCGCACCGTCGTACATGTGCACCCTTTTGCCTGCCCCAGGCATTTTCGACGACACCAAACCCTTGGTCTTCCCGACCAACTGGCCGGATGAATCCTTCTGGTTCACCGCCGATGCAGCCATCAACGACGTCGCCAGGGGGGTCAACCTGACCTACGTCAGCGCACTCGAAGCCGCGTTCGGCGGTGGCGACCCGGCAGAAAACGACCAGATCAGTTTTGCCCGCGTGCGGATCCGCGTCGACGTGCCCGTGGCCGGCACCTACGTGGTCACCCACCCCTACGGCGTCGAGGTGTTCGATGTACCCGCCGCCGGGCGCCGCGCGATCAACATGACCCGCGACATCGGCATCGGCTCTGCCGGCACCTTTACCGGCGCACTGAAGGGCGATGTCGGGCCGTTCCTGCGCAGCGTCAACGGCCCCTACACCGAAGGCAGCGAGAAATTCATCGGTGACCCCAACCTCAACGAGCGCGTCACCGGCAGCCCGTTCAACACCAACTTCGTACGCATCGAAGGCCCTAACGGCATCGACCTGCGGACCGACCTGTTCGCCGTTTCCGGCAAGCTCTCCGAAGTGGTCCGGCCCACCCCTTTGATCCCGCTGCGCAGCACCTACTCGCGGCACACCGAAAACGGCGACCTGCGCGCCCAGCAGGATGTGTTCGTGCTGGCCCCTCCACCGCCCGGCAGCGCTACCCTGACCAGCCAGACCCCTAACCTGCCACTGACCGAAGCCAACGGCACCGGCACCTGGTATGCCCAGTCCGCGCTCAACCCGGCACTGCCGACCAGCATGCTGGTCAGCGCCGACAACAGCGTGGCCATCCCCACCAGCAGCGTCACCACCGCCAGCTTGGCGCTCACCGACCTGGTCACCATCACCAAGGCCGAATACAGCCTGGCCAACGCCACCCTCACCGTGATTGCCACCAGCAGCGACGAAACCAACCCGCCTGCCATGACAGCCCGCACCGGCAACGGCACCTTCATCGGCAATTTCACCGGCGACGGCGCCCAGAAAAACCTGGTAGCCAACTTGTCGCCCGTTCCGCCGGCCAAGGTGCAGGTCACCAGCGCCAATGGCGGTAGCGACATCGAAGACGTGGTGCTGGTGCCATGAACAGACAAAGGCTTGGCCTTCAAGGAGGCAGCATGAACACTTGGCAACGCCGTGCGCTGTTGGCCGCCGGTTTCTCCCTCACCCTCAGCAGTGCGGCCTGGGCCGCCCTGTCCGACGTCGACCCGGGCCCCTACACCTTCGCTACCGGCGGTTTCCCGCTGTGGTACAAGGACAGTGACGGCCTGTCACTGGAACTGTGCCGCTCGCACGCCGTCAGTACCCTGGTCGCTGGCGCACCAGGGGCACCGGCCTACATGTGCACCCTGCTGCCAGAGCCGGGCGTCTTCGACGATACCCTGCCCCTGGTGTTCCCTGACAACTGGCCTTCAGAAATGTTCTGGTTCCTGGCGGAAACCAGTATTCCTGCGGTTGGTAACAGCGGCTATGAGCTCGACGCCTATGTGGCTGGCATAGAAGCGGCATTCGCTGGCGGCAACCCGGTCGATGGCGACCAGCAGAGCTTTGCCCGTATCCGTATCCGCGTCTCGGTCCCGCGTGCCGGTACCTACACCATCACCCACCCCTATGGCGTGGAGACGGTCAACGTCACCACACCCGGGCGCCGGGCGATCAACATCACCCGTGACATCGGTATCGGCGCGCCAGGCAACTTCACCGGGGCGCTCAATGGTGCAATCGGCCCCTTCGTCCAGGGCTTGGGCGCACCCTATACCGCAGTGAACCCGGACACCGGCACCACTGACACCTTCATCGGCGACCCCAACCGGCCAGAAGCGATCAAGGGCAGCCCGTTCGGCACCAACTTCATTCGCATCGACGGCCCGCCCGGGCGCATCGAGACCAACCTGTTCACCGTCTCCGGCAAGGTGCTCGACCAGCGCCCACAGTTGCCGGCGTCGCTGGAGCGGGCAACCTACTCACGCAATGGCAGCGGCACCCGGGTGGAAGTGTTCGCCAAGGCCCCGACAGGCTCCAGCGTCTGCTTCCGTAATGGCCTGGCCCTGGTCGGCACGCCACCATCGCCTTGCCAGTTCAGCATGCTCACGGACAACAACGGGCTGTTCTTCAGCCAGCAACTGAGCCAGGTGGCGCCGCCGCCGGTCGTGGTGGTAACGGCCAGCAGCAGCGACATCAACACCCAGCCAACCGCCATTTCGAGCAAGCTGTCCGATGTGGTCAAAGTCAGCACCGCACGCTACGAGTGGGCCAACAAGCGGCTGACCATCGAAGCGCGCTCCAGCGACGAAGTGGTGATCCCGGACATGGTCGCCCAGGGCTACGGTCGCCTGTCCAAGTCCGGCACCCTGCAGACCCTCACCCTCAATGACGTCAGCCAGCCACCGGCCACCGTCACCGTCAAGTCGAGCCATGGCGGCGTAGATGTGGAGCCAGTGGTCGTCGTCGGCACGGCGCCGGTCGAGGCCGCCAACCAGCCGCCGGTAGCCCAGGCCGATGTCGGCAGCACCAGCGTGGGCGTGCCGTTGACCATGAACCTGCTGCTCAACGACAGCGACCCGGACGGCAACGTGCCACTGAGCATCACCGACGTGACCCAACCGGCTACCGGCCAGGGCAGCGTGGTACTCAACGGCAGCACCGCCGTGACCTACACCCCGCCGCCAGGCGCCACGCAACCGGTGGTGGCCACCTTCACCTACCGGGCGATGGACGCCAAGGGCCTGAAGTCGCAGCCGGCCACCGTGACCGTCAACGTCGCGCCCAACCAGGCACCGACCGCCAACCCGGAAACCGTGACCACCCTGGCCGCGCCGCTGACCATCAACGTGCTGACCAACGACACCGACCCAGAAGGGAACGTGCCGCTGACCGTCACCAACCTTACCCAGCCTGCAGCCGGCCGCGGCACGGTGAGCACCGATGGCACCACGGTCAGCTACACCCCTCCGGCCACGGTGACGACGGCCTTCACCACCACCTTCACCTACCAGGCGCGTGACTCCCTCGGTGCGGTATCCGCCCCGGCCACCGTCACGGTCAACGTGCAGCCACGGCCTGCCGCCGGCGAGACCTTCACGGTCACCGCCGCCACCGTCCTGGCCCGCTCGAACAACCGTTACAACTGGGATGTCAGCGGTACCTCGTCGGTGACCACCGGCAACACCGTCACCGTGCGGGTCACCACCACCACCGGCGTGCAGACCCTCGGCACCACCACGGTACCGGTGACCGGCCGCTGGCGCCTGACGGTGAGCAACAGCACCACGATCGTCCCGACGGCCGCACCAACCGCCACCGTGACGAGCAGCCAAGGCAGTACCCGTACCGTCAACGTGACTGTGCAGTAAGGCCAGGAGAACGCCATGAAGCGCCTGTATCCACTGCTGCTGAGCCTGGCCCTGGCGGGCCAGGCCGGGGCCGATGATCTGATGGACAACGCCGACCTTGCGCCCGGCAGCGACCTCGGTGAACCGGTGATCATCCGCCTGCTGCCGGCCGGTGCCGGTCAGGCGGCGGTGATCGAGCAGCAAGGCAACGGCAACCGCGCCGCCCTCGACCAGAACGGCCAGGCCCTGCTGGGGCGCATCGTCCAGGCCGGGGGCGCGCAGGAGGCGTACATCCTGCAGGAAGGAAGTGACCTGATGGCCAACATCAGCCAACAGGGATATGGCAACAGCGCTGCGATCCGCCAGAGCGGCACCAGCAACAGCGCCAGCATCGAGCAGATCGGCAACAACAACAGCGCCAGTATCGAGCAGGCCGGCACAGGCCTGAGCAGTTCAGTGACCCAAGCCGGCAATGGCCAGCGTGTTCAGATCACCCAATACCGATAGACCTGGAGGCACCACCATGTTCAAGCTCGCTCCCCTAAGCGCCGCTATCGTCCTGGCCCTGGCCGGCCAGGTCATGGCAGACGACAGCACCTCGAACCAGTCGCAGACCGGTAACCAGAACATCGCCGAGGTGCAGCAGACGGTTGCGCCGTTCGCCGCGGCCACCCAGACCCAGACCGGCAAGGGCCACAATCACCTGGCGGTGCAGGAAAACAGCACCAGCACCATCAACCAGACCGCCAGTGGTTCGTACAACGCCGCTTACGGCGAGCAGCTGTTCGAAAATGGCAGCCAGATCACCCAGCAGGCCGCTGGTTCGTACAACGACGCCTTCGCCAGCCAGTCGGTGGGCGAGAACAACCAGTCGCTGCAGAACCAGCAAGGCAGCGAAAACCGCTCGACCGTATGGCAGGACACCCAGACCAACAGCCAGGCCATCACCACCCAGAGCGGCCAGCGCAACGAAGCCTTCGTCGAGCAGCTGTTCGGCGGCAGCAACAACCGCGCCAACATCACCCAGGATGGCCAGGACAACTACGCTGCCTCCGAGCACATCCTGCACAACGACGGCTACGTGCAGATCTACCAGCAAGGCAAGCAGAACTTCGCCTACGGTGACCAGCGCGACGGCAACGGCGGCACGATTTCCATCGACCAGTACGGCACTGGCAGCTCGGTGGAAGTCTGGCAGGACACCCAGACCGGCAGCCACGCCACGGTCAACCAGACCGGCCAGACCAACGAAGGCTACATCGACCAGAGCTTCGGCAAGGACAACGTCGCCAACCTGTATCAGCAAGGCCAGTCCAACGCCAGCTGGTCGGATCAGTTCGAGACCAACAATTCGAACACCACCGTCTCGCAAAGTGGCAAGAACAACAGCAACTTCAGCTACCAGACCGGTGACAACCAGAGCCTGACCATCAACAGCAAGGGCACCGGCAACAAGGTCCTGGCCAGCAACTGGAAAGGCGACAAGATGGGTGGCCAGTTCGGCAAGAACCAGACCGCCAACATCAACCAGAACGGTACCAACAACAGTGCCAACCTGACCCAGAACGGTGAGTACCAACTGGCCACGCTGAGCCAGAAAGGCACCGGCAACACCATGGAGACCAAGCAGGCCGACAGCTACAACGAGCTGTACTTCGAGCAGAACGGCACCGACAACAGCCTCATCGCCGACCAGCGCGGCACCGACAACTACGCCTTCGGCTCGTCCACCGGCAGTGGCAACAGCATCAACCTGGACCAGTCCGGCTACGCCAACCAGAGCTACACCACTCAGCTGTACGGCAGCGGCAACAGCGCCACCATCAAGCAGGCTGACAGCGCCAACGTCGCCTACGTGACCCAGGGCGGCAACAACAACGCTGCCATCGTCAACCAGAGCGGCGCCTACCAGAGCGCCACCATCAGCCAGATGGGCAACGGCAACACGGCCACCGCTACCCAACGCTAATCGGCTCCCCCCTTGAACCGCGGCGTCTCCTCTCCCTGGCGTCGCGGTTCCTTTTTATCTCCCTCCTCCTAGCCTGACATCGACGCCAAGCCTTGCCCGGCTCCCACAATGACCGTGCTCGCCTTACAATGCATGACTCCCCACATCACGCCGTTGCCCCATGATCCAGTCCGACCTCGACCTGTTCGGCCCCCAGCCGCAACGCCTGGCCAGCCACACCGTGCTGCTGCCAGGCTTTGCCCTGGCCGGCATCGAGCCACTGCTCGACGCCCTGCGCCCGGTACTTCGCGCCGCGCCGTTCCGGCACATGCAGACACCGGGCGGCCTGAACATGGCGGTGGCGTTGACCAACTGCGGTTCGCTGGGTTGGGTCAGTGATGCCAAGGGCTATCGCTACAGCCCCACCGACCCGGTCAGCGGCCAACCCTGGCCAGCCCTGCCCCAGGTCCTGCTCGAGCTGGCGGGCCGCGCAGCGGCGACGGCTGGTTTCGAGGGTTTCGTGCCGGATGCCTGCCTGGTCAACCATTACCTGCCCGGCACCCGCCTGAGCCTGCACCAGGACCGCGACGAGCAGGACTTCGACCAGCCGATCGTGTCGGTTTCACTGGGGTTGCCGGCGGTGTTCCTGTTGGGCGGATTGCAGCGGTCGGACCGGACTCAGCGGGTTCCGTTGAGCCATGGGGATGTGCTGGTGTGGGGTGGTGAAGACAGGCTGCGCTTTCATGGGGTGTTGCCGATCAAGCCGGGTGTGCATCCACGAATGGGCGAGCGGCGGATCAACCTGACCTTGCGTAAGGCGGGGTGATTCAAGGGTTCGACGATGGATTTGCAGAGCCCGCAAGATCGAGCGCCGCCCGCGCGGCGCATCGCGGATAAATCCGCTCCTACATCTGTTTCGGGCCAATCAATTCTGTGAGTTCACCGCTGTCCGCCTTGTTGGTGCGGCTCTAGCCATGCGCCAAGGCAGGCAACCATGGCGCAACAGGTTCGGTACGTTGCAACAAATGTAGGAGCGGATTTATCCGCGATGCGCCGCGCGGGCGGCGCTCGATCTCACAGGCACCAGAAACCTCAAGCCAATCACCAAAGCCCATCACTGCGGCTGGTTCTGGCTCAGGAACTTGTCCACCTCAGCCTTGCCCTCCCCCGGATCCCCCGCCACCTGCCACAGGTGCCGTTCGATCCCTTGGGCCAGCAAATGCCCCACCGCCGCCTCGATCGCCGACAGCACACACAGCTGCGCCGGTTCGTTGGTGGTGTAGCCCACCTCGGCTTCCAGCAACTTCTTGAACTCGATGAACTTGAACACCCCGGCATTGCGGCCGATCGAGTAGATGGTCTTGCTGGTCATCACGTTGGCCAGCACCTGCCCGGTGCGTACGTCCACCGCGCGCAGGTTGACCGTGACCTGGTCGACCCGGTACTCGCGGGAGATGTCGACGCCGAGGTAACGGGCGCCCTCGCCGCCACTGCGCACGTTGGTGTCATAGGCGATGATGCCGCCTTCAAGCATCAGGTTGGCGGCCTGCAGCGGTGGCAGCTCGCTCATGATGTTCTCGGGCACGTCGGGCTTCTTCTGCGAAGCACGGATGATCTTGCGTTCGGTCAGCAGGTTCTGCAGGCCCTCGCGCTCCAGCACCACGAACCAGCCGCTGGCATTCAGGGCATCCATCAGCATGCTCGCCGCGCCTTGGGTGACGCTGGTGGAGAACGAGCTGGCCGGGGTCGGCTTGTACTGCCCGGTCTGGTCGCGGAAGCCATACACCACGGCCATCAAGCGGCCTTTCGGGCGCGGCATGTTGATCAGGTCGTAGTAGGTCGAAGCCCGTGGCGTCAGGGTCGGGGTTTCCGTGTCCTGTTCGGCCGGCATCGGCTCGCGCAGGCCGCAGCCGTGCAGGCCGGCAAGCGAGGCGACAATCAGTAAAGTGCTCAGCAGACGTTTCATGGTGCTCTCTCCCCAGCTAAACGGCCAGTCCCTCTCAGGGGTTCAGGCCACTGACCTCAATGAGCGAAGTTTCTCCTGTGGCGCGGTCGGTGACCTTGATGCTCAAGGCACCGGAGTCATCGATGACATCGATCAGGAATGCGTCGGTGGCCATGCTGCCGGTCTTGCCGTTGCTGATGTTGTCCATCAGCTGCGACAACATCCGCGACTCCAGCTGGTTGCTGAAGCGCTCCAGGGCCGAGGTGCCCGTGATCGACGAAGCGCGGTCCTTGAGGTCCGGGTCGTCGTAGTCGTTCTGCGCCTGGGCGTTGTTCAGCAACCAGGTGCCATTCAACGGGTTGCCGCCAAACGCCGGGTTGACCGGGGTGTACACCAGCTCGGTGGCCTGGACGGTGCAGGCACCGAGCAGCAGGCCAGCCGCCAGGCAACGGGGTATGCAAGTGTTCATAGCTCATCCCTCTCCAGATCAGTGGTGTCCTGCAGCAGACGTTGCAGCTTGCGCTGAATGACTTCCTGCTTGACCAGGTCGGCGGCCATCACGGCCTCTTCTTTTAATTGGGTGACGTTCGGTGGCAGAAAGCGCCGGTACAGCACGTCGCGGTCGAACTCAACGGTCACCAGGCTGCCCCAGCGGGCATCCGGGCGCTCGCGCACCACCAGGTTGAAATCCAGGCGGCTGGTGGCGCGCAGGCGGTCGGCGAAGTAGTAGTAAAAGTCGTGGCCGATGTGCGAGATGGTGTTGTCGACGATGAAGCCCTTCATCTCGTCTTCGGCGTCGGCCATGGCCGCGCCCGGCCACGCGGCTGCCAGCAGCAGGCACAGGTACAGGGCCTGCAGGCGTTTCATGGCGTGTCTCCCGGGCCGGCATGGGTGCGAGCACCGCCGGCGCTTTCGTTGAAGGCCTGCTCGGCGACGAACTGCCAGTCGCTGTAATGCTCCAGGCCCTCGAAACCGGAGAATTGCATCTCGAAGCCGCTGCGCTTGAACGGGGTGGCGTCGGAGCGGCTGTGCACGCCGGTGATACGGCCATCGATCGCGCGCAGCAGGCCCCAGTCGTCGCTGTTGGTGATCGGGTCCGGGTACAGCCGGCGGATGTGCCGCTTGGCCTGCGGGAAGCGGTTGTCCTCGAGCAGGTCGGCCAGCTCCTTGGGGTACTGGGCCAGGCCCGGCGAGGCGCGATAGTAGCTGCGCAGGGCCTGGGCATACTGGCCACCGACCCACAGCAGCTCGCGCTCGTGCTCGCGCTGGGCAACGCTCGACCATACCGTGCCGGTGGCGGCCAGGGCCACGCTGCTGATCGCGATCAGCAGCAGCACGCCCAGGTAGGTGAAGCCGGCGCTGGCCTTACCATTCCGCGAAGAGGCTGCCATCACGCGCCCTCCCTGTCGCACCGCTCTTGATATCGGCAACGCCACCAGCCACGCCTTCGGGCGGTGGCACCAGCTGCCAGGCATCGCTGCGCTCGGTGATCGGGTCGACCGGGGTATTGCGCAGGTAGCGCTGTTCCACCAGTTGCTCCAGCGAGTCCGGGTAGTGGCCGGTGTCGCCGTAGTAATGGTCCAGGGCCTCGCGCAGCACCGCCAGGCTCTGGCGCAAGGTGGCCTCGCGGGAGCTTTCCAGGCTGTTGAAGTAGCGCGGCATGGCGATGGTCATCAGCGTGGCGATGATCGCCATCACCACCAGCAGTTCGATCAGGGTGAAGCCTCGGCTGCGTTTCATGGCCATCACCATTGCCCGTAAGGGATGTTGTTGAGGCCCTTGCCGCGGGCCTTGGAATACACGTCGAAGACGTCTTCGCCTTCACGCGGGTTGTCCGGGCTGCTGGCGTACGCACGCAGGCCCCAGCCGCCGCCATCCTGGTTCTTGGCCGCCACCAGCGGGTCGTGCGGGATGCGCCGCAGGAAGTAAAACTTGGCGCCCTTGGCACTGCGCACATCGCGCACGCCATCGACCAGCACCTGCAGGTTCGGCGGATAGCCGCTGGCGTCCAGGCGCTTTTCGATGAAACCGGCGTCGAAGGCGCGCTTGTAGGCGTCGATGGCGTCGCGGATCTGGTACAGCGCCTCGCGCAGTTGCTGCTCCTTGCCACGGCGCACCACCGTTTCGGTCAGGGGTGCGGCCATGGTCGCGAGCATCCCGAGCAGGGCCAGGGTCAGCACCACCTCGATCAGGCTGAAACCCTGCTGGCGGCGTTTCATGGCCGTGGGCTCACGGTCACTGGCGCTGGCGCAGTGGCCACCTGGCTCTGCACCACCGGCGCGCTGTCCTGGCTGTCGCTCGGCACGTCGCCTGGTACGTCACGCGGTGGCAGCGGCATGGCCTGGCGCACCTGCATGCTCGACTCGGTGCCGGTGCCGAACTCCATGTCCGACGGGCTCTGGTACGGCAGGTTGCGAACGATCCGCGGGGTGATCGCCAGCACCAGCTCGGACTTGCTCATGTCGTCCTTGTTGCTGCCGAACAACCGCCCCAGGCCAGGAATGTCGCCTAGGCCGGGGATCTTGTTGCCGCTGGCGTTGTGGTCGTTGCGCACCAGGCCGGCCAGCACCTGGGTTTCGCCATCGTGCAGGCGCAGGCTGGTCTGCGCGTTGCGGGTGTCGACCTGAACCGGGATGGTGCCCTGGCGAGTGGCCTCCAGCGGGGTGGCGTTACTCACTTCCAGGGCAATCTTGATCGCCACTTCGTTGTTCAGGTGCACGGTGGGCTGCACTTCAAGTTTGAGACCAACGTCCAGGTAGGTGACGCTTTCGGTAATCACCGGGCCCTGGGTAGACGGCACCGAGGTGGCACTGATGATCGGCACCCGCTGGCCGATGTGGATGCGCGCCTGCTCACGGTTGCTGACGCGGATCACCGGGCTGGCCAGGGTGTTGACGTCCTTGTCCTGGGCGTTGATCTTGGCCTGCGGTGCCGGCGAGATGCTGATGCGGCTGGAGTTGATACCGCGCAGCTGGTCCAGCACGCTGACCGGGTTGCCGTCGTTGGTCAGCACGCCGAAGGTGTTCGGCCATTGCAGGCCGAGGTCGAGGATGCGCGAGGTGGCGACTTCCATCACCTCCACTTCCAGCACCACTTCGGGGTTGGACTGGTCCTGCGATTGCAGCAGCTTCTCGGCCATGCGCACGGCGTCGGGAGTGTCGCGCATGGTCAGGGTGTTGAGGCGCTCGTCGACGAACACGTCACGGGTCTTGAGCATAGTCTTGACCATGTTCAGCGCGGTGTTGGCGTCGATGCTGGTCAGGTAGAAGGTGCGCATGACCAGTTCCTGGTAGTCCTTGGTCTTCTGCGGCGAATCGGGGTAGATCAGCAAGGTGTTGTCGTTGACGATCTTCTGGCGCAGCTGGTTCTGCTCCAGCAGCAGCGCCACGGCATCCTCGATGCGCACGTCGCGCACGAAGATGGTGGCTTTCATGTCCGGGCGCAGGTCCTTGTCGAAGATGAAGTTGATACCGGCAACCTGCGACAGCACCTCGAAGATGGTCTTCAGGCCCGCGTCGCGGAACTCCAGGGTTACCGGGCGCTCCAGCTTGCTGCGCAGTTGCGGGAACGGCTGCGCGGTGCGGGCCTGGACGTTCTCGATATCGGTGCGCAGCGCGATGCCTTTCTGGTTCTGCGGGTCCAGGCGCAGCACTTCGCGCATGTAGCGTTCGGCACCGAACAGGTCGCCCTGGCGCAGCGCGGCCTGGCCCAGCGCCACGCGCTCGTCGAGGGTGCGGATCAGCTCCAGCTGGCGGATGCCTTCCTGGGCGCGGCGGTTGGTTGGTTCGATGGTCAGCACCCGGCCATAGCCCATGCGGGCGCTGGTGAAGTCGTGGCGAATGCGGTCGGCATCGGCCTGGCTGATCAGCGCCTCCACCGCCGCCTGGCGCCCGTGGGCCAGGGCGATGTTCAGCTCGGTGTCGCGCGGGTTATCGCGCAGGGCTTCTTCCAGGCGGGCGATGCCGGCCTCGTACTGGCCTTCCTTCATCAGCTCGGCGCTGTCCTGGCGCACCGCGTTGGAGCCGCAGCCGGCGACGGCCACGCACAGCGCCAGAAGCATGAACGGAGCAGGCTTGCACTTCTTCGACGACATCATGGTGCGCTCCCTACAGACAAGGTCTGTGACTGATGCAAAGGCAGATAAACCAGGTCCAGCTCATTGGCCGAGACTCTGTCGAGGCGGTAGGTACTGTCGATCACGTCGCCCTTGCGCACGACGTAGAGTTTTTCCCCGCTCTGCAGGAAGATCTGCAGGTCGTCGCGGTCGCCCATGCGGCCGACGAACTGGAACGGCAGCGCCGGGGCGGTGGGGGTCGCGGCTACGACGGGCGCGGCGGCTACGGGTTGCTCGGTGACGGTGGCCAGGGTTTGCGGCTTGCTCCATTGCTGGGCTGGGAACAGGTCTCTGGAGGCCTGTTCCGGCCCCTTCGCGGCGGTTCCTGCCCCCACAGGTTCAACAGGCGACGCCAACCCTGTGGGAGCGGGCTTGTCGGGGCGCCAGGGCACGACGCTGTCTTCCTGGTTGAACCAATGCCCCGGTGCCCATGCCAGCGCTGCTGAGATACCGAGGAACCCGACCCACATCACTGCACGTTGTGTGTTCATCACGACCTCGACAGGTAGAGGGTCAGGCGTACCCGGCCGCTGAGTTCGGTGTCGCCAATGGTTTTGCGTTGCAGCTCGAGGTCTTCCAGCACCAGGGTCGGCAGCTGGCCGATCAGGCCACGCAGGAAGCCGCGGATCTGCGGGTAGCTGCCGCGCACGGGCAGGATGATCTGGTAGCGCGACAGCTGGGTCTTCGGATCGACGCCCAGGGCGTATTCGCCGCGGGCCAGGCTGATGTGCTCGGCACTGGCCAGGTGATACAGGCGCTCGATCAGCTCGCTCGCTTCAGGCTGCCCCGGCAGTTGCTGGCGCAGGCTGTCCAGCGCCTGCTGCTCGGGTTTGACGGCAATCTTCAGCTCGCCGCGCTTGACCCGTTCAACCTGCACGCTGGCATCCGCTTCGCTGGCGCGCAGCTCGCGCACGGCTTGCCACTGCGGCACTACGCCAGCCAGGGCGATGCCGACGGCAAGCACGGCGACTGCGGAGGCGCCCAGGCCAACCGGGCCGATGCGGCGCAGGCGCTCCTGGAGGACAAGGCGGTTCACAGCATCAGGGACGCGCATGGCCGGTCTCCCAGGTGGCGGTAAGGTTGAAGCGCACCGGGTGCTCGGGCTGCCCGGCCACCACTTCGTGGTTGAGCAGCGAGACATCACTGAGCTCGTCGCTTTGCTCCAGGCGCTGGTGGTACTGCAGCATCGCTTCCAGGTTGCGTGCCTCGGCGGTGATGCGCACCTGGCCTTTGCGCGCATCCGGGGTCAGGGTCAACAGCGCCACGTCTTCCTGCGGCTGCGCTTCGAGCATGGCGAACAGCTGTTGCCAGGGCCGTTGCAGCTGCTGCGAGACACTGCGCATCTGCGCCAGGCGTTCGGCCTGCTCGCGGCTGGCGGCGCTGTTCTGCGGGGCGACCGGGGCCGGGCGGCGGCCCAGTTGCAGTTCCAGGCTGTGCACACGGGCTTCCAGATCTGTTTGCTCGACCTGCAGCTGCTGTTGCACCAGCACCAACGCGGCGACTGCGACTGCGCTCAGGGCCAGCAGCGACCAGGCCAACGGGCCACTGCGACGGGGTTGGAATTCCAGGTCGAGGCGGCGCATGTCAGGCCACCGCCCGCCACATGGCGCACAGGGGGTCGCTGTCGGCGGCCGGCTGGCACAGCTGCACCGCCGCCAGCTGCGGCACGTCACCCCGCCCCGGGGCATGCAGGTAGACCCGCGGCAGATGTTCGCCGTACAGCTCGCAGGTGCGCTCGATCAGTGCCTGCAAGGCCTGGTCGCTGTCGGCGCATCCCTGGGCCAGCACCTGTTGCCAGGCACCGCCGGCCGCCAGCAGCAACACGCTGCGGCGCGGTTCGGCGAGCACGAACAGGAAGTCGCCCTGCTCCAGCTGCGCCGAGCAGCGGTTGTAGGCGGCCATCAGGTAAGGCTGCACCGAGCGCAAGCTCAGGCGGCTTTCCCGGCCCAGGGTCTGCAGGCCTTGCAGCAGGGCTGCGGGCAGCGCCGTGGCGATGCGTGCGGCGCCGGCAGGCTCGGGTGAGAGGACGATGCGCCAGTCGTCCAGCGACTGGCCGTAGAGGTTCTCGAAGCAGGCCCGGGCGTAGGCATCCAGCTCACGCGGGTGGCCGATGGCATCGCTCCAGGGCACCAGGCAGAAGCGGCTGTAGCGGGCCGACAGCAGCACGCGCAGCTGGGCGCCTTTGACGGCGTGTTCGGCCAGCAGCGCACTCAAGGCCTGCAAGGCGGCTTCCCAGGCCGGTTGTGCGGCATCGCAGGTAAATTCACGGCTGCCCAGCCACTGGTGTTGATGACCGTGCAGGCGACCCAGGCCGACACCTTCAGCGCCGAGGACGGCACAGAAACGCTCAGATGAATGTGACACGGTTGATCTCCTCGAGTGTGGTGCGGCCGTCACGGACCAGGTCCAGGGCCGAGGCACGCAGCAGGCGCAGGCCACGCTGGCAGGCCAGCTGCTTGATCTGCGACAGAGGGCGGCGTTCGACGATCATTTGCCGCAGGTCGTCATCCAGGTGCAGCAGCTCGGCAATCGCGCTGCGGCCGCGGTAACCGCTGCCCCGGCACTGGCCGCAGCCCTGGGCGCGGACGAATTTCCAGCCGCTGACCATTGCCCGGGTCAGGCCCGAGGCGGTCAGGGTTTCGTCATCGGCCTCGCACGGCGTGCAGCAGTGCGGGCAGGCCAGGCGAATCAGGCGCTGGGCCAGCACGGCGTTGAGCGCGGAAACGAAGCTGTAGGGGTCGACCTGCATCTGGCTGAAGCGGCCGATCACATCGAAGACGTTGTTGGCGTGGATGGTGGTGAACACCAGGTGGCCGGTGAGCGCCGACTGCACGGCGATCTGTGCGGTGTCCGGATCGCGGATCTCACCGACCAGGATCTTGTCCGGGTCGTGGCGCAGGATCGAGCGCAGGCCGCGGGCGAAGGTCAGGCCCTTCTTCTCGTTGACCGGAATCTGCAGCACGCCGGGCAGCTGGTATTCGACCGGGTCTTCGATGGTGATGATCTTGTCCACGCCGTGGTTGATCTCGCTGATCATGGCGTACAGGGTGGTGGTCTTGCCGCTGCCGGTGGGGCCGGTGACCAGGATCATGCCGTAGGGTTCGCTGGCCAGCCGACGCAGGGCACGCAGGGTTTCGTCGGCAAAACCCAGGGCCTGCAGCTGCACGCCGCTGACACGGTCGGACAAGTCCTGCTTGTCGAGCACCCGCAGTACCGCGTCCTCGCCGAAGATGCTCGGCATGATCGACACACGGAAGTCGATCTGCCGCTCGCCGATGGCGACCTTGAAGCGGCCGTCCTGGGGCACTCGTTTTTCGCCGATGTCCAGCTCGGCCATGACCTTGATGCGCGAGATCACCTGGTCGGCGAAGGCGCTGCCGCTGGCCTTGCCAGCGCCATTGAGCACGCCGTCGATCCGGTACTTGATGGTCAGGCCCTGGCCGGTCATGCCCAGGTGGATGTCGCTGGCGTGCTGCTTGAGGGCGTCGTACAGGGTCGAGTTGACCAGCTTGACCACCTTGCTCTGGTCTTCGCTGATGCTGGTCAGCGACAGGCGTTGCAGCGGGTCGATCTCACCGCTGGCTTCGGCATCATGGTCGAGGGCGTCGACGGCGTGGAAGCTTTCTTCGTGACGGGCCAGGAAGGTGGCCAGGTCGGCGGCGTGGGCCAGGTACAGCGGCGCGCCTTGCAGGTTGTCGTCGATCCAGGCCAGGCGGGCGTGATCGAAGGGGTCGGCGAACACACCGATCAGCGCGCCGTCCTGCTCGATCAGCACGAACTCGCGCTTCAGGCACTGGGCCAGGCTGACCTTGTCGAAACGAGCGGTGCTGGCCAGCAGCGCCTGGGCATCCAGCACCGGGTAGTGCAGGGTCAGGCCCAGGCGGTGAATGAAGCGGTCGGGGGTGTCGTTGGCCAGGCGTTCCAGGCAGTTGAGCAAGCGCTCGTCGCCCGCTTGAAGGCGGGCCTGGGCCAGGAGTTCGCGGGGGTAGGCGCTGTGCTTGCCTGCAAGTGTATCGAGTACGTCTGACATGGCCTGCGACTCCGCTCAGGGGCGCGTCGCAGGCTGGCTTGGCCAGGGCAGCGGGCGCCGCTATTCCCCGGTGAGCAGTTGTTCGTCGTCAGGGCCTGGGGGCTTGGCGCCATTACGGCGGCGATCGGCCAACACCCAGCTGCCATCGTACAACTGCAAGGGGAACGATTCGTTCCTGTTCTGGCGTCGTTCGATAAACCCTTCGGCTGGATCGTCAGTGGCCCTGCGCCGGCGCTCGATGCCCATCAGGTCGAAGATCGCGCGGGCCAGTTCCGCCAACGGGAACGGCTTGAACAGGACATGACTCACACCAAGTTCGGCGGCCCGCTCACGCACCTCGGCAGTCGGGTGGGCGGTGATCAGCACGAAATGGCACTGCCTGTTCTTGCGCACGGTCTCCAGTACCTGAAACCCCTCCATGTCGGGCAAGCGGTAATCCAGCACAATCACTTTCGGTGCCAGGCTTCGAGCCTGCTCGATACCACCGGCACCGTCGTGGGCGACGTGAACTTCCAGACCTTGCGCCTGCAGGTACGCTTGCAGATTCTGCGCAAGGGTCTGTTCGTCATCGACAACCAATACTCTGTTCACCAAGGTCGACTCCCAAGTACTGCCCGGTTACCCGGTTTGCGAAGTGCGGCCTTGATAAGGCTTGAGCAGGCTTCGTGCCAGGCATGAATAGTCATCTCGCACCACTGTAAGTTATTGATCTTGCTGGACTGCGCCAAACCCCGCAAGACAAGCACAGGTTCGGTTCCCCACATCCGGGGAAGGTGATGGCACTTTGCCAAACCGTTATTCCCCAGCATTGGGGAAATCCATTCGAGGGCCTCAGTCAGCGACCTCCACTGTAGCGGATTCGCGCAAACGTTGGCGCACGGATTGACGTGCCTGCGCCTGCAACTGGCCGATGAGCGCAGCCTTGGCGAGCTCCAGGCCCGATTCGGGTATGACCGACGTGTTATCACTTTGGTTCTGCGCTCCTTGCAGGGTTTGCCGGTTGGCCTGGTAAAACGCCTCGACTTCGCCCTGGCTGGGCTCCTCTACCGCGCTGAGCTGGGCGTACACCTGCTGCGCGGCCATTTCGTGGCGCATGTAATCAGCGTACTCCGCCCGATCGAAACCTGCATCTGCCAGGCGCCTTTCGAACAGTGCCGGGCTGCCGAAAGCGGCCTCGATCTCGCCGACCTGCGCTGATACCTGCTGATCACTGATGTGAATACCCTGGCGCTGGGACTCCTGCCAGAGCAATTCCTTGTCGATCAGCTCGTCCAGGGCCTGGCCGCGCAGGCGCTTGTACAGCGTCGGATTGCGGATGCTGGCCACCGCCCTGCCCTGGGCTTGCAGGTACTCGGTGAAATAGCGCTCCAGGCGCATCAGGTCGATGGTCACGCCGTTGACCCGCGCGGCGGGCACGTCGGCCCAGCTCGCCTTGGCGATCACCAGCAACAGGCACAGCAGCAGGGTACGCATGGCCACCTCCGCTCAAGGGTTGTCCGGCAGCGGCCGGTACGGGGCAACGGCAGTAAAGCGAGGCCCGGGCAGCACCACCGCGATGACATGGGCACCGGCCATGCCCTGGCGCCTGCCGGGGCCGAAGCCCAGTGCCGGGGTCAGGCCGGTGTCGACGTCGTGCAGGCCCTCCAGGGCGGCCACCAGCTGTTCGCGGCTGGCATCGCGGCCAATCTGCTTCAGGGCTTCGGACAACAGCCTCAGGGCACACAGGGTGTTGACCTGCAGCGACGCCTGGCGTGGGTCGAGGCCCTGGCGCTGTTGCAGCCCGGCCATGGTCGCCATGCCCTGCTCGGTCCAGTCGTCCGGCACGTACGGATAAGCCAGGAACACCCGTTGCGACCAGTGCGCCGGCAAGCTGGCCACGGCGCCCGCCACCTGGCTGGAGGCGGCGAACAGGTATGGCTCACGCCCTTCGGCCTGCAGCGCCTGGGCAAGTGCGGCAAAGGCCTGGGCGCGGCCGACGAAAACGATGCCCGCCCCGGCGATGGCCTGGCCATCAAAGGCCTGGATCGCTGGCGTTGCCCAGCCTTGCTGGAGCAAACGTTCGCGCACCTGCTCGGCCAATGCGGCCTGCTCGTTGCCGGCGTACACCACGCGCAAGCCATCGGGCGCCAGGCCCAGGGCGCTCCTGGCATGGGCGGCCAGACTCAGCAATTGGCTAGCAATACCCGGCAAGGGGTCGAAAATCTGTGAACTGCCACCGCTGCGCGGCGTGCTGCCGATCAACGGCACACCCCGTTGTTCGAGCAACGTTGGCAGTTGCTGATCGAGCATCGGCGCCAGCGGCGTGATCAAGCTGAACACCTGGTCCTGGTCGAGCAGGCGCTGCAAGGCGAGCTCGGCACTGGCCTGGTCGGTGCCGGTGTCAGCCACCACCAGTTGCAGGCGCCGGCCATGAATGCCGCCCTGCTGGTTGATCTGCGCCAGGCCATCCTCCAGCACAGCACGCACCACATGCCCGGCGTCTGCCAGCGGCCCATTGGCCGGCAGCAAGGTGCCCAGGCGCAGCACGCCATCCTCCACACCGGGGTCACGCTCCTCGCCCAGGCGTTTGAGATAAGCCGTGAGGTTGCGCTGGTCGGCCAGGGTCAGCTCGAAGCGGGGCATGGCCGGGTCCAGAGCATTGCCGGCCGGGTCGACGCCGTGCTGGATGGCGCGGGCCAGCATGCCGTCGCTGTACGCTGGATAGTTGCGGCCGTTGACTTGCCGTTCACCCTGGCCCAATGCCAGGCGCTGCCAGTCGAGGCTGGGCGGGCGCACCCCGCCTTCGGCGCGCCCTTTGCCGTCGTTGCCATGGCAACTGGCGCAGGGCAACACACTGGCCGGGACGCTCATGCCGCTGGCGCCGACGCGGGCCATCAGCTGTGCCTCACTGCTCGATACCCCGTGCCGGTACAGGCGCTTGCCGGCTTGTTCATTCGGCGTGAGGTCGAGCGCCAGCGCCTGGGCGCTGAGGGCCAGGCTCAACAGCACTGCCCAGGTTTTCATGGCTCAGCGCCCGGCCAAAGGCTGCGCCAGCAGCTGCATGCGCTGGGCGATGGCGGCGGGCGGTGCATCCGGGCGGATCTTGCTCCAGCGCTTGCCGGCCACGTCACCGGCAATCAACTGGGTCGAGTGCTGCTCGGGGCTGGGCAGGAACTGGCCGATACGCCCCAGCACCAGGTCGACATCGGCCTTGTCGCCGGTGAGGAACAGCCAGTTGGCGCTGTCCACGCCTTGCTTCTCGGCATACGCCTTGAGCGCTGCCGGGGTGTCGTTGAGCGGGTCGCTGCTGATCGACACGAAGGTCACCTGGCTGGCCAGTTCCGGCCCCATGGCTTCGCGCACATCACGCAGCTTGCGGGTGATCAGCGGGCAAGCGTCGGTACAGTGGGTGAAGATCACGTTGAGCATCACCACCTTGTCCTTGAGCACATCACTGTAGAAGCGCAGCGCGCGGCCGTTCTGGTCCTTGAGCACGGTGTCGGTGAACCAGGTCTGCGCATCGCGGGTACCACCGCCGCTGGTCATGGCCGGCGGTGCCGGTTGCGGGCTGGGCCCCTCCGGCGCATGGCCCTCGTGGGCGAAAGCGACCGCGCTGAGGATCCACAGCACGGCCACCAGGGCCAGCCAGTCGGTACTGCGCATCGTGGTATGGCGGGCTGCGCTGCTCATGGCTGCACCTCGTGGTGTTCGGCGATGGCGGTGCTCTTGGCGTGCACGCGGCGGGCGCTCAGGCGGTTGATCTCTTCGACCAGCACGGCCGGGTCGGTGAAGCCGTAGTAGCGGGTCCAGTGGCCAGTGCGGCCGTCACCGACCAGGATCAGCGGTGGATGCTGGCTGAGGTCGGCACTGAAGCTGCCGAGGCCCTTGAGGGTTTCGGTAATGGCGTACTGCGAGCCGGTCAGCCAGCTCCAGCCTGGGCCATGCTGAAAGGCCTTGGCGTAGTTCTGCAGCCGTTTGGCGTCGTCACGCTGGGGGTCGACGCTGATCGACACCAGCTGGATTTCCTCGCCCACACGCCCCCCCAGCTGTTGCTGGACCTTGCCCATGATCGACGACACCACCGGGCACACGGTGGTGCAGCTGGTGTAGATGAAGCCCATCACCACCAGCCGCTCGCCGACCAGGTCCTGCTCCAGGCGCACCGGCATGCCGTCCTGGTTGAGCAGCGGGACATCGGCAAAACGCACGCTGGCCTTCTCCTGGTGCGCCGCCGGCGGTTGCCCGGCGTGGCCGTCGTGGTCATGGCCGGCATGGGCCAGGGCCAGGTTGCTGGCCATTACCAGGCTCAGGGCAAGCAGCTGGAAAGAATGCTTGGCGTTCATCGCACATTCCTCACTTCGGTCTGGGACGCGGTAGCCGCAGCGGCGGGCAGCACGCGCAGGCTGGTGTAGTTGTCTTCGGCGAACTTGCGCCCGAGCGACGGTGACTGCACATGCAGGTACCAGGCACCGGCTTCGGGCAAGGTCAGCGCCGCCTGGTACACGCCCTCGCCCACCTCTTCGAGTGGCAGGTTGCGCGGCAGTGACGAGGGCGCGAGGAAGTAGCGCAGGGTCAGGTCGTCCAGGCCCACCCGTGGCCGACCGTCGTCACCGACGATACGCACCTTGGCGGTGAACACCGTTTGCTGTGGCATGGGCTGGTCGAGGCCGATGAATTCGGCATGCACCCCGCGGCGCTGGCTCGCATCCGGCGCGGCGGCCACATTGGTGCTGAAGCAGTGGATGATCTGCGGCTGGTTGAGCAGGAAGGCCACATCGAAGGTGCCCGCCGCCGGCATTTTCACCGTCGAGCCATACACGCCCGGTGCCAGTTCGCGCAGGCTGCGGTCGATGACCAGGGTTGCACGGGCCTGGTGGCCACGGTTGTTGTAGCCGGACATCGGGGCGTTCATGCCCTCGGCGTAGAAGTAGGTGGTGTTGTCCACCGGGTTGACCACGAACACCGAATTGTCGTCCCGCGACACCGCCAGCCCCTGGGCCAGTGGCAGGTCACCGGCCTGGCGCGGCGCCGCGGGGCCGGCCTCGAAGCCCTGGACGATCGGCTGGCGCCCTTCGCCCAGGCTGCTCAGGTTGATCATGCTGACCTTGGGCGAGGCCAGGCCGCGTATGTAGGCGTAGCCTTTGGTGAAGGTCAGCTGGTAGGGCTCGGCCGCCACCGGAACACGGTGGATCAGCTGGTCGGTACTGGCATCGATCACCAGGGCCTGGTTGTCCACGGTATTGAGCACGATGCCATAGCGGCCATCGCCGCTGAAGCGCATCGGCCCGAGGCCCTGCTCGGCCTTGACGATGTGGCGCAGCTGATGGCTGCGGGCATCGATCACCCGCACCGTGCCCTCTTCACCGTCGGCCACGTAGACGGCCTGGGACAGCGCCGAGTACGCCACCGACAGGGGGTGAGGGCCGACTTCCAGGGTTTTCACCAGGCGCATCTGGGGGATGTCGATGATGCTCAGCGTGCCGCCGTCGCGGTTGCTGACAAAGGCGTAGCGCGAGTCGGCACTGAAGGCGATTTCGTGATGCCCGGAGCCGGTGGCGAACGATTTCAGCGTGCTGCGCGCAGGGACGTCGATCACCGTCACCCCGCCTTTGGCCGGGTCGCTGCTGTTGTTGCCCACCCACAGCCGGTGCTGGTCCGGCTGCAAGGCCACGCGAACCGGTGATTCGCCGGCTTCCAGGGTGGCCACGCGGGTGAAGGTTTCGGTATCGATCACCGCCACCTGGCCACGCTCCGGGATCGACACGAATACCTGCTTGTCATCCCCGGTGGCCGCCCAGTCCATGGGGCGGCCTGGCAGGTCGATGCGCGCCAGAGTACTGGTGATGCCGCCCACCGACACGGTCGGGTCGATCACGGTAAGGCTGGCGTCCTTGTTCAGCATCAGCAGGAAGTAGCTGTTCAGGTCCAGCAGCGGGCGTGCACCGATGCTGCTCTTGAGGAACAGCGCCACGCGGGCCTTGCAGCTCTGGTCGCGGTTGCCGCCCTCGAGCGGCGCCGCCTGCGCCGGGTCGATCCAGGCCCCGGGCGCCATGCCCGACAGCGGCTGGCCGCTGGCCTGGTCGGTCACCTTGAAGCGCACGTTGGCGAAGGCGCCTTCACGCAGCTCGCCGCCAGCCAGTGGCCGAGCTTCGAACTCCACGGTCACGCCATCGCGGCTGAGCCGGTGCAGGGCCTGCGGATCGGCAGGCTCCTGCAGCAGTTCACGCGCATCGCACCAGAGGTTCTCGTAGACCACGCCCAGGCCGATCAACGCTGCGCCCAGCATTACCCCGAGTACCGCGGGCCGCGTCTTCTTGTTGTTGTACATGCTCGCGCTCCCTTCTTTCACTGGCCCGCGGCGGTGGCCGGCGGCAGGTCATTGGTCACCCTCAGGATGCCCCACAGTCCCGAGAGGTTGCCGTAGGCGGCATAGTCGCGGAACAGGTAGTCACCCGGCACTGCGTTGGCACCACCGGCACTGGGCAGCATGAAGCTGAAGTGCGCGGCTGGCAGCACGCTCTCCTGGGCGCCGATGTACATGGCCATCGGGTTGAGGCCAAAGCGCACCGAGCCGATGCCCGGCAGGTTCATCGGGTAGCCGTCGAGGTCGTTCTTCTCGGCTTGGTACGCATGCAGCGGCCAGACGTGCCCGTCCAGTTGGTAAACCATGCCGCGGCTGCCACCACTGGGCATGACGATGTGGTTGCGCAGCGGCTGGCCCGGCTTGGCGTACAGCACCGGGGTCAGCGGGTCACCGCCGACCAGGGCGTTGGCGTAGGCCATGTGGGCGTTGGGCACATCGCCGAAGCCCAGGCCGTTGGCGCGGCCGAACGGCGAGTCCGGGGCCATGCCGAAGCGCAGCCACAGCGGTTCGGTGCGGTAGTTGACGGCCATGTTGCCGTTGTCCTGCGGGTCGCCCGCCGCGCCGTTGCCTTCGGTATTGATGCCTTCGACCGGGCGGCCATCGGCCCAGCGCATGTTCAGCGCGCGCTGCCAGACCGTGACGAAGTCGCGGTAGTCCGGCTGGCCAGTGACCTTCACCGTGGCTTGGGCACGGCTGGCGGTGTCTTCGGTCCAGGTGGCGGTCTGCGGCAGCACGCTCATGGCACCGACCAGGCCCTTCTGCGGTTGCTTGATGAAATCCGACGGAGTGAGGTTGAGGCCGCCGAACTCGATCGCCGTGGTGTTGATGTTGTCCACCGTGCGGCCCAGTTGCAGCACCGGCTTGCCTTCACGCTCCAGGTGGCCGGCGTAGTACTGGTACACCTTGCTCGGGTAGGCGCCACTGTTGCCGGCCCGGGGCGGCACGGTCTGCACCGGGTTGAGGCCGACGTTGGCACCATCGGACTTGGTGATGTCGTAGGCCAGCAGCTGGGCGTGCAGGCCGACGTGGCTGGACGGGCGCATCAGGTTGTTGGCAAAGGCGGTGGCACCTTCGCTGTCGAACCGGTCACGCTTGACCACGTTGTGCATCACCGCCGTGCTGGGCAGGTCCGGCATCACTTCTGGCAGGCGGTTCTCCAGGGTGATGCTGATGCAGTCGCCGGCGTTGGCACGCAGGATCAGCGGCTCTACAGGCACACCCGCTTTCAGCTTGCCGGTGGTGGCGTCGAGGTCGGCCTTGCGCACGTACAGGATCGCGGTCGGGTCATGCAGCGGCGCACTGTGGCCACCGATGCTGAACGGCACGCCGTCCTCCGGGTCGACACCGCTGACCAGCGGGATGCTGGTCTTACGGTTGTTGTACACCAGGGTGCCACCATTGGCCTTGAGCGGACCGCCGACATGCTGGCCAATCCCGGCGAGGTCGTTGATGGCGACGCCGTTGCGGTTTTCCAGGATGTCGTTGGCCAGCGCGGCGACGATCTCGTAGCTGCGCTTGACCGTGGTGCGGGTGCCGATGCCGTTGGGGTTGGCCGTGGTTTTCGGGCAGATGCCGTCAAAGTTCACGGTGTTGCGCATGGCCACCGGCTGCGGGTTGTTGGGCAGCGGGAACAGGTCGGCACGCTGCGTGGTGTAGTTGCGCATGATGCCCCAGATGCCGTTCCAGTAGCCTTCCAGCGCCGCGTCCAGCGAGTACAGGTAGTCACCGTTGGTGGCGGCCGCGCTGGAGATCATCGACACCGGCGCCATGAAGCCGAGCTGCTCGGAGATGCCGATCATCTGCGACGACTTCCAGCCCGAGTTGGAGCTGTTGCCGAAGCCCGAGCCGTTCTGCAGCCATTTCACGCCATGCAGGGTGACGTTGTGCTCCTCTTCATGGCCACCGGCGTGCATGCGCAGGCGCACGTTGTCGCCGCTGTAGGTCCGCAGCATCGGCGTGAACGGGTCGCCCGGTTCGCTGCCGGCCTTGTTGATGTGTGGCGGGAAGCGCGTGGTACCGCCGGTGGGGCCAACCGCCGAGGTGATCGCCGAAGGCGCCATGTTCATCGCAGGGATGGCGCGGTCGGTGCGGGTCTGCAGCGCATAGCTGAGGTCGCCTCCGAGGCCGTCGGCCTGCATGCCGCGCTTGCCGTCCGGGCCGACCTTGTTCGGGTCGAACACGCGCAGGGCCAGCGGTTCGTTGCGGTAGTTGACGACGAACATGCCGGGGTCATCCACCGAGATGGCCTGCGGGCATGGCCGGCTCGGGCAACCCGGGTTGATGCCGCCACGCTCCTCGACGATCGCTTCGAGCAGGTTCGACGCCTTGCCGCGCACCGGCGGGTTGATGGCGTAGCGGAAGCTGTCGGCGGTGGCCGGGAAGGACTGGGCATTGGGGATGCCATCCGGGCCGGCACCGACATACACGCCCGCTTCATAGGCATGCTGGAAGTCGCTGTACTCGAGGAAGAACTCGCGGTAGCTGTCGTTCTTGCCATCGCCGTCGTGGTCACCGGTCTGGATCACCGCCTGCCACGAGGTTGGCCCGCCGTCCTGGCGGGTGGCCGGGTTGTACAGCTTCTCGCCGGTTTCGGCGTGGTACCAGGTGGAACCGGCCGGCTCGGCCAGCACGGTGGCATACAGCCCGAGCTGCTGGTGGGTCGATGGGCCGAGGTGGTCGTGGGTGAAGATGGTGCCCAGGCCACGGTCGACGTTGAACACGTTGACCAGCGGGTCGGCGAACCAACGCTGCATGGCCGTGCGCGCACCCAGCCAGTCAGCCCGGCCGAAGCGGCCGAAGTACGGGTGCTGCTTGGCTTTCGGGCAGGCAGCGGTGCCGTCACGGGTGTCGCCCTCGCTGCAGTTGTTGAAGGCGCGGATGGCGTGCACGCGCTCGACTACGCTGCCGGGCGAGAGAATGCCGTCTTCGTAGTTCCAGCCGTTGGCCGAGCCGTCGGCGGCGGTCAGGTCCCACTTGGGCAGGTGGATATGCTGACCGATCACGTCGGTCGGCGTGCGCACCTGGTAGTCGTCCATTTCATAGAACGACGGGATCAGGTTGGTGTGCTGGTACATGGTGCAGTCGAAGGTGTTCATGCGCATCACCAGCGGCTCTGGCGGGCGCTGCTTGGTGATCACCGGCCAGGCGTCCTCCCACAGGGCGATGATGCGTGCCTGCGGGAAGTGGTAGCCGACCTTGTTGTACACCGCATCGAACTGGATGTTGGCGCCCTTGTAGATGCGCGGGCGGTCGGCGGTGAAGGTGGAAGCACCACGGAAGTTGATGCCGGTCAGGCTTTCGCCGCTGAAGAATTCGCCAACCCCCGAAGACTGGGTGAGGCGCTTGCCGCGGTCATCCATGCACGGCTCGTAGAACGGTGCGCCTGCGGTCGGCAGCGCGCCGTTGGTGCGGAAGGCCTTGGGCACCGGCTGGCTGCCGGGGATCAGTGCATAGCTGGGGTGCTCGGCCAGGGCATGGAACTGCATGGCGGCCTGTTCGACGTCGGTGCCCTCTTCCGGCAGGTAGATCGGCTTGGCCCGGTGCACCACCTTGGAGAAGTCCAGCTTGGTGGTGGTGGTCACGGCTTCACCGCCCGCCGAGACACCGTCCAGCGCATGGCGCCCGAGGCCGCCGTCCCAGCCATCGACCTGGTTGGGGTCGAGGTTGGCCCACAGGGCCTTGCCGCTGTCCTTGAGCTGCCGGGCCAGGGCCGGGTCGAGCATGTCCAGTGGCGGGGTTGGCGGGCGGTTGCCGACGCTGCTTTCCATACCGCCGATCCAGAACGGGTAGCCTGGGTTCTTCAGGGTACCGTCGGCATTGCGGTTGGCCTCGCTGCGGTCGACCAGGGCCAGCGAGCCGATCGCCTTGGCTGCGCCAGGCTGCTGGGCGTGGTCGTCATCGCCATCCTCATCAGGGTGCTCATCGTCGTTGGCGGCCACCTGCCCGGCAGAGAGCTTGGGCACCACCACGACCTTGCCAGGCATCGGTGCCATGGCCTTGCCTGGCAGCGGCACGATGGCCGGGATCGGCGTGCCGGCAACGATCTCACCGTCCGGCAGCGCCCGCGCACCCACAGCGGGCTTGCCGCTGCGCAGTGCGAACGGCGTGCTGTGGAAGCCGTTCTCGCCCTGCCCGCTGACTTCCAGCCGGGTGCCCTCCTCGAACACATCATGCACCCGCCACATGGCCCACATGCCTTGGGCGAAGTGCGGGTAGAAATGGCAGTGATAGATGGCATCACCGGCCACCCGGTTACGGTTGCCCGAGCCGCCATTGGCGATCTCGTAGGTATAACCGACACCTGCACCGATGCCTTGGGCATCGATGTAGTCGGAGCTGTCGTCATTGGGGTTGAACAGCCACTGGTGCCCGTGCAGGTGGAAGATGTGCTGCTCATGGCCGTTGTGGGTGTTGCGGAACTTGGTGAAATCGCCAATGTAGCTGTGGTGCACGTTGGCAGGCTCCGCCGGGTACAGGGCCATGCTGGCCTTGACCCCGGTGGCGCTGGCCGGCGGCACTTCGCCGGGGCGGATGTGTTCGAGGCCGACGTTGGCCGGCACATCGACCAGGGTGCCGATATCGCCCACGGTGTGCGCACTGAGGAAGAACTCTTCGTAGGCGCACGACAGGCAGTCATGCATCGGCCCGACGCCCAGGCGGTTGGCAACCACTTCGGCGCCCATGCCGCCGGAGCCGTAGTTGATCATGAACGAGTCGCGTGCCGGTTCCAGCACATGCCCCATTACCGGGTCCGCCCAGTACCCAGGGAAGGCCTGGGTGCCGGCCACTTCGTCGGCGAACTGCGAGGCGAAGTCGCGAAACGCCTCGAGCCGGTTGGGCAATGCCGGGTTGCGCTTGCCAATGCTTTCCAGCGGATAGGTGGACTTGGGGAAACTGCCATCAGGGTTGGGGCCCATGACGATGGCATCGGTTTCGCTGTTGAGGATCTGGTTGCCGTCGATCATCGCAATGATCGGCTTGCCGGCCTTGCCCTCGCTCAGCCACGGCTCGCGCTGCGGGTAGCGGGCCTCGTAGTCGATCACCGGCTGGCCGGTGGCGGTACGCCCGGTGGTGGCCAGGCGCATTTCTTCTTCGGTCAGGGTGTTGCGGTAGGTGCGCCCACCCCTGGGTACCACCACCACCTGGCCGAACAGGCCGTTGGCGACGTTACCGGCGGCACCCTCGCCGCCGAAGGTGGCGGCTTTGCTGGTGGCGGCGAACGCCCCCTCACGCTCGGCATACAGCGTGTAGCTGCGGGTGCTGCCCGGGCTGACCAGGAAGTTGCCGTTGCGGCCGGTGTTGGCGGAGATGTCGGCGATGCTGTTGACCGCCTGCATGCCGTTGACCTGGAAGCCGACCATGCGCTCGGCCACCTGCTCATCGGCGACGAAGCCTTCGCCGGCTTCGTTCTCGACCTCGGTTTCCGGCCCCTCTTCGCCCTCGGGCGCCTCAGCTTCGATGCCATGCTTGTTGGGGTTGGCCCGGTAGTCGAGCAGGTTGGTGAGGTTGACCGTCAGGCAGTCCCCGGCAGCCACGCGCAGCACGATAGGCCGTGGGCGCTTGTCGGGGCGCAGGGTGACCTTGCCCGGCACGGCGGCGCCGCCGTTGCTCAGCGGGACCTGGCGATCATCCACCACATCCTCGCGCAGGGCGAAGATCATGCCGTTGGCGTTCTGCGCGCCAAGGCGGTTGAACATCAGTGGCTGGTCCAGGGCCACCACATTGGCCACCAGGGTGCGCTGGCACTGCACGGCAGCCTCGCTGGTCGCTTCCCAGCCAAACAAGGCCAGGACAAGTGATGTCAGGACGGGGCCTTTGTACGGGGTCGACATGCTGCACCTCCGGGACACAGGGACTCTGCGAGGAAGTGAGCAAGGTGTGTGCCATAAGAAAATAGCGTTTGATTTCAGCTAGTTGGAAGCGGAAGCGGAACAGATTGGGGAGGATTCCCCATGGAAATTCCCCGAATCGGGGGATGATATGCATTGTCGTTTCGGTAGCGTGCTTTGAGCGGGCAGATTTACATCTGGATACCTTCATTAAAGGGCTGAAAGTTTACGCGTCGAATATTCCTACAGCGTTAAAGGAAGCGCGACGGTCCTACGAGAATTGATTCCCCGTTAGTGTTCAGGCTCAGCGTAATCACAACTGACCGATGAGCCACTCGTTGGTCTGCGCCACCGTACGCAGGCCGGCAATCGAGGAACCAGATGTCCAGACACCCCAACGCTAGCGATGAACACTCGGGAACGACTTATCGCATGAGTGAGCAGAATGCTCAGAGCATGCTCGAACCGACCGCATGGGCTGCCAGCCTTTCCAGCAACAACCGGCAGGAACCCCCTTCAGAACCTGCAGGTTACGCTGCAGACCCGGACTTCCAACTGCGCGGCGGCATTGCCAATTTGATGCTGGATGCGGCTACACCACTACTCGGTCTGGTCATCCGCCTGCGCACGCTCGATGAACTTCCGAACCTCAAGGATGTGCATGCGAAAGTGCGCAACCAGATCGAGAACATTCGCCAGGAAATGCGCCAGAACAACTATGAGCCGGCGCAATTGCAGGCCTACTCCTATGCCCTGTGCCTGTTCATCGACGAAGCCGTGATGGAACGCCCGTGGGGCAAGAACAGTTGCTGGAGCCAGGCATCGCTGCTGAGCATCTTCCATGACGAGACCCAGGGCGGTGAAAAGATCTTCACCGTGCTCTCGCGGCTCATGCAGGAGCCCAAGCGCTACCAGGACGCCCTGGAGTTCATGTATTTCGCGCTGTGCCTGGGCCTGAAGGGCAAGTACGCCGTTGCCCCGAAAGGCGAAGAAACACTGAACGCCCTGATCCACCAGCTGCACGGGATTATCCGCGAACTGCGCGGCCCCGTCCCGACAGAAATCTGCGACCCCTACACCAACGTGGCGCCCCGCGACTTTCGCTTGAAACGGCAGTGGCCCTGGTGGAGCCCGCTGGTGCTGTCTGCCGTTGCCATGGCCATTGCCTACGGGATCTACAGCTACCGACTTCACCTCATTACCACCGAGGTGCTGGAGTCGCTGGACCGCATTTTACAGCAATAGCCGAACACCACGCATTTCAGGGAGATCTGCATGTCCAGCCAAACCGACCTGTGCTTCAGCTTTCAGCCGCTGCATAGCCAAATTAAATTCGAGGTCGTGTCGTTCACGCTCGACGAGGCGATCAGCACGCCGTTCCAACTGCATCTGGAACTGGTCAGCTTCGAGGATGAAGCCGACTTTGCCCAGCTGCTCGACAAGCCTGCACTTTTCACCATCAGCCGTGGTAAACGCCCGCTGCGCTACGTGCACGGCCTGATCAGCAGCTTCAGCCAGGGTGAAACCGGCGTCCATCGAACCCGTTACAACGCCTTGATCGAGCCACAGCTGGCACGCGCCAATCTGCGCTCGAACTGGCGCATCTTCCAGCAGAAAACCGCCCCGCAGATCATCGAGCTGATGCTCAAGCGCCAAGGCATCATGCATTTCGAACTGGGTTGCAGTGCCGACCATCAGGTGCGTGAGTTCTGCGTGCAGGCCGGTGAGACCGACCTCGACTTCATCGCCAGGCTGGCGGCTGAGGAAGGCTTCGTCTACCGCTTCGAGCACAGCACCAAACAGCACAAACTGATCATCAACGATCGCGTGCAGGCCTTGGGGCTGATCAGTCATGGCGTCATCAAGCCCGATAATGACGATGACGGCTTTTTCGATGATCAGGAACAGGCAGGCCCCTATGATGTGCTGTACCGCGCCAACAGCGGCGGCGTGCAAGCGCAACCCTGCCTGCGTCGCTTGCGCTATCGCGAGCAGGTGCGTACCGCCAGGCAAGTGCAACGCGACTACACCTTCACCAACCCGGCCTATAACCAGCAGCACCGCGCCGTGGCCAGCGGCGTAATTCACCAATCGACGGACTACGAGCGTTTCGACTACCCCGGCCGCTACAAGCGCGATGCGGTAGGCAAACCCTTTACACAGACCCGCCTCGACGCCCGGCGTCACGATGCCTGCATCGCTGAAGTGGAAGGCGACGATGTGCGCCTGCAACCGGGGCTTAGCTTCACTCTCACCGAACATCCGCGGGAAGACCTGAACGTGCATTGGCGGGTGATCCATGTCGTCCATGAGGGTAGCCAGTTCACCAGCTTGCAGGAAGAAGCCGCCGGTGCCGAACGCGGCACGCACTACCATCAGAACGCAACGCTGGTGCCTGGCCGAACCGAATGGCGCCCTGCCCCGCTGGACAAGCCCCGTGTCGATGGCCCGCACATGGCCACCGTGGTCGGGCCACCCGGTGAGGAGATCTACTGCGACCAGTGGGGCCGGGTCAAGGTCAGCTTTCCCTGGGACCGCGAGAGCCAGAACAACGAGTTCAGCTCCTGCTGGGTGCGCGTTTCACAAGGCTGGGCCGGCGGCAGCTGGGGTTCGATGGCCATCCCGCGGGTCGGTCAGGACGTGATCATCCACTACGTCAACGGCGACCCCGATCAGCCGATGATCACCGGGCGTACGTACTGCGGTAACCAACTGCCTCCGTACGACCTGCCGGAACACAAGACGCGCATGACCATCAAGAGCCAGACCCACAAGGGTGATGGCTACAACGAACTGCGTTTCGAGGATGAACTGGGCAAGCAGGAAGTGTTCATCCATGCCGAGCGGGACCAGAACAATGTGGTCAAGCACGATGAGACCACCCGCGTCGGGCGCAACCGAGTCGAGCAGGTAGGCAATGACGAACAGCTGACGGTTGGCAACGATCTTCAACAACAAACCGGCCGCGACCGAACTGATCGGGTCGGGCGTACCAGCCGGGTAGACATAGGCCAGGACCTTATCGAGCAAGTCGCAAATGACCATCGTGAAGCCACGGGGGCCAACCACCATGTCAGCATCGGTGGCCAGAGCGAGTTGCACATCAAAGGGCGACAGCAAATCAGCATCGGCGGGGGTGTGAACCAGCAAACCACGGTCTATCAACTGCAGGCCAGCGAGCGCATCGAGTTCAGAAGCCCTGGCGGCAGCATCGTGCTGGATCAGCAAGGCATCACCCTGAACGGCCTGACACTCACCTTGCTCGGCCCGACCCAAGCAGCCGTCGAGGGATCGGGAAATACCCTGGACCTGGATCTGCTCGCCAATGCCAGCGACCGATGCGAGGAGACCGGCCGATGAGCAGTGAAGCCTTGATCAAGCTCATCAACCAACACCACCGACCCGGACACTACAGTTACGTATTGCTGGACCCGCTGGCTGTCTCAGAAGACAGCGAACACTCATTACTTGCAAGCCTGAAGTCGGCATTGGGCGACACAGCAATGACACGCGTGGTTCGGCCCGACTTGCCTCATGCACCAGGTCTGTACCCTGTGCTCGCGTGCCTCAGCTCACCCGGCAGCTTGGCTGACGCCTCGCTGCTGGCGCTGACAGCACAGGCCGCCGAACTCGACATGCATCGACGCAAGCGCCAGGTCTGCGGCTGGCTGCTCAGCGAAGCGCCGCCCCCCGCCGTTGCAGCCCACCTGACCGCGCTGTGCCGTTTACCCGACGTATCCGGGGCGACCACATTCCACCCCGTTTATGAACCGCTGCGCCTGGAATTGCTGGCCGCGTTGTTCGAACGTGCGGAACAGGGGCCATGGTGGCCGATCGAGCGCTGGGTGTTCTTGACCAGCGGCGGCAGCCTGGCAAGCCTGAAAGGTCAGCCCCAGGCCCGGTGGGGTCTACCTGCGGGCGCCCTCGGTGTCCAGCAAGACATCGCACTGATCGAGGCCGTGCTGGCGATATGGAAGGCATCAACGCTATTTGCCAACACCATCAAAGTCCCAGCGCTCCCGCCATTCGCTGCCGTGCGCGCCTCCAATCACATCAATGACGCACGCGGGCTCGGTCTGAGCGCTGAGCAAGACATCCGGGCACTGGCCCTGCACTGGCTTTGCCTACACCCACAGCTACACACCCTCCAGGCCGTACGCGACATGATCAGTGCCGCCGTACATCAGCACTGCCCACTGAGTTCCCAGATGGCGCGTTACTCCGATTCGAGCTGGCAGCGCCTGCTTGCCACCCTCCCCAATCTCGAGGCCTACCCATGAGCTTCAGTCAGAACATTGCCAACCTGATCACTGAAACCGACTTCCTCCTCACCCCCTGCAAAGCCTGCCAGCGCCAAGGCCTGCCCATCCTCCCCCTGCGCCGCGCCGTGGTCCCCGATACCCGCCCCGGCAGCGACCCCGCCACGCAAACCCGGATGGGCCTGCGCACCTTGCGCCGCGGCTACCTCTATGTGCTGCTCGACCAGCGTATCTGGCACGCCTACGAAGTCACCGCGCAAGGCCACCTGCGCCGCTTCAATCCCTACGAGCCGAACCTGGGGCCACCACCGTCGCTGCCCGAGCGCTGCGTGCATGAGGACCACGACATCCCGTCGTCCTTCCTCAACATCGACACCGACACCTACGGTTCGGCCTGGCTGGCGTTCTCCAGCGATCCCTGGCCGATCACCGTGCTGCAGGCTTACAAGTACGGCCTGTACCCGGCGCAGCGCTTCGAAGGCCTGGACCTGATCCTGGCGCGCAAGCACCCCGAGCTGCTCGGCCTGGCCATGACCCCGGACAACCTGCAAGTCGACCGGCAAGTGTTCGAATACGCCCAGCAACTGAACGGTCCGTTCGACAGTGCCCATGGCTTTCACAGCCGCTTTTTACGCAAGACCGCGCTGCGCGGTTACCTGGTCAACGCCATGGCCCGGCACCAGCTGGAAAACGGCGTGCTGGCGGTGGTGCTCGAGGACACCGTCGGTCTGATCCAGGAGTACAACCACCAGCGGCTGAACTGGGTGGTCAAACGCCAAGCCTGGCGCGAGGACCCACTGCGCGCCTATCAGCTGCAGACGTCGCAGATCCTGCAGATCATCCGCGCTACCCAGCGTGAGTGGGCGGCACAGAAAGTGTTCACGTTCGAGGCACAGACCGGTGACGGGCCACCGGTGTTCACAGATCCCGAGGTAGAGCGCCAGCGCATAGTCGAAATGCGCCAGCGCGAGAGCGATGAAAAACTCGAGGAACGCTACGACGAACCCCGGCGCGCGGCATTCCAAGCGGAGTATGAACAAGAGGAAGCTCGCTTCCAGGCCTTCATCGACCGGCATGCCGCCACCTACGCGGAACTCTGCGAGAGCGCGGCCTTCGCGTTGATCGAACAGCACGACTACGATGACCGAGACCGTGAATCGGGCATCGCCTACAGCAAGACCATGGCCGCCTGCCTGGCCGGCGGCATCACCGAGGCGCCTTCCAGCAACCCTGAGCCAGCTCTCGGCACCAGCGAAGCGCTGTGGCTGAAGTGGCTGCAAGACCCGAACAGCCCACCCTACCGCGCCCTGCTGCTGCGCGACGCGCCCTTGATGGCGGCACTGCTGCCAAGCTTCTCGTCGACCGAGCCGACCAACTGGAACGACAGCGAAAAGCTCTACAACGCCTTGAGCAAGCTCATCGCCAGTGATGACATCGGTTTCAAACTGCGTGACTCGCTCAAGCAAGCCATCACTGAGCTGCAGGGTGCGGTCAATGCCTCCAGCCAGCGCCTGCAAGCCCTGCTCGACCCCGGCATCCAGCAGGCCGTGCGGCACCTGAACTGCGCCAGCCTGCGGGTCTACAACGGCGTGCATCTGATCGAGCTGCAGGTGCAGATGAAGTTGGGCGAGTACTACGCCTTGCAAAGTGCGCACTTGAGAAAAATGCAGAACAGCGCCAGCGAGAAACTAGCCAAGGCGCGGGCAGAGATGATGCCGGACCTCGAAGACGTGAAGGCCGGTATTTTCAGGCAAGCAAGCAAGGTGAAACCGATCATCCAGACCGGTTTGCTGAGCCTTGCCGTGCTCGACCCGAAAATCGCACATCAGGTGATCCCGGTCAGCGTCTGGGTCGAAGGCACGGCGCATGACCTGCACGAGCGGTTGGCCAGGGAAGTGAAGCTGAACGTCAACCAGTTGAATGATGCCACCAAGATGACATTGGTGGACATCACCGTCGCGGCGGGAACCCTGGAGTTGGATGCGCGTAAGACCCTGAATGGCATGAAGATCAGCGCGGGCCAAGCATCGCAATTGGTCCGCGACAGCTTCAGCGGGCTACGAGGAACGGGAAAAGGCTGGGAGTTGCTGCTGTCCCTGGGCGGGCTGTACTTACTGAACGATAGCCTTGGCAAGAACCTGAAAAAAGCGGAAGAAGCGATGGGGCTAAAGGCCGATGAAGCCATGCTGGCGCTGTATGGGGCCAAGCTGGGAATTATCGGTGGCGGCATAGAGCTGGTTGGGCTTCTGATGCCGCGCAAGGCAAGCACAAACAATCAAATGTCTCTTGGTCGCAGTATTGCCAGAGTTGGCGGGGTACTTAATGCCGCCGCAGGCATCTTTGAGGCCGCGCAGGCAAGGACTGCTTACAGCCGCACTGTAAAATCCGCAGATAAAACGGCTGCCAGACACTATATTTTCGCTTCGCTGGCTAATTTGGCTGCCGCTGGCGCAGGCGCAGTGGGAGTATTCAGTCCACTGGCTCTGAAAGCCATAGGATTCGCCATCATATCAAGCTTGGCTGCATATATATTCAACAAGATAGCCGAGAAAAATGAGTCAAGCGCATTGGAATTATGGGCCAGGCGTTGCTATTTCGGCCATGCCAATGAAACACCTCGCACACACTGGAACTCACCAAATCACGCAGACATCGCGCTTGCAGCGCTAAACGCAGCGACACTGCACATAACAGGCGGACTGAAATTTGACACCGTTATTGCAAGCAAACTCAGCAACACCAAAATTGGAGTACCCATTGACTTGCAGAGTTTTTTGAGATTCCGGGTAACACTCCCCAACTTAAACAGCTCATCCGCTGGATATCGATGGACACTCCTGATCCATAGGCATAGCGACGGCGTCCCTCCCCATTACACTGGCGGCGAAGTTATCACGACGCAAGAACACTTCCCACCAACACTTACACCCGCCACCTCAAAAAGGGTGCCGCTACTCCCCTCAAATCCGATCAATAAAGCGGATTACAAACCTGAGAGCTTGACAATCACAGAAAGCCATCACTCTCCGCAGGCCGGAAGTAACCACTCGATAAAAACGTTTACGGGGCAAATCGAACTAACCCAAGACGCAGGTAGACACAACATCATGTCTGCTTCTTTGACTGTTACTTACTGGCCGGATCGCAGTATTCCTGAAGCTTATGCCGAACTCACGTTCCAGGAGAATAAATAATGGAGAAGCCTGATCGAGGTCTAGGTTGGAAATACGACCTACCCGCCCCTAATACCGAAGCGAATATTGACCCTAGACTTAGCAAGCCACCCCATGCTTTAACTGACATGAATGAAAACCACCTCGAATTATCCCGAATCACCCTAAAACTAAGAGGCGGCTGGATTGTCACGGGCGCAGCAATATCAATTACGGCCCTGGCATTTACAATCGATTATTTTAACCACTTCCCGCTCGCGCGAAATCTATCAGGACTAAAAGAGCTATCTTGGTACATCTTCTTCCACGCCTGTATTTTTTCCATCCTCACCCCTTACGTCCGAATGGATTTTGGCTTTCCTAAAAATGAACCCATCCGTTTCAATCGGCAGCGCCGAAAGGTCTATTTCTATCAGTACAGGTTCAACCTCCTGAACCCATTCGGCAAAAAAGGCTGGGGCGTGATACCAGTGGCTTACGACTGGGATGACCTCACCCTCGAGGCTTACCGGATTTATGCCCCCGGTTACGGCGGGATCAAGGAAGAAGTGAAGATCTCGATATGCAAACCTGGCACCAACGAAATAATCGACCGCGTGTTCTTTACCGACGACATAGAGGCAGGCGAGCACTACTGGGCCATCGTCAGGCTTTTCATGCAACAAGGCCCTGACGCAATTCCAGATTTCCTTCACCCCACCACAAACAAAGATGAGATCCCGGATTCCAACCTTGGAAAGAAAGCAGTTTTTTGCAATCCGTTCGACCGCCTCGCCCCCGAAGTCCAATGGCCCGCCGAAATGGATCGGGAGTCCCGCACAGCCCCCGCCCCTGAAGAACAGCGGTAAAACCTGTGGTTATCGTCAGCCATTCTTGAACCTGCCCAATCCACGGCGAAAGCGTCGTGGAAGCTGACTTTCCCGGATTGCGGTGGAGGGGCGGTCGTTGCTGTCCAACGCCGAGTGTCGCAATGAGTGGGGCTCATCGGTAACGTTACGCATCAACTCGCGATCCATTGACCTGGAGAGGTTTAATCAAAGGCCTAGGAAAAGGCAATTATCTGGTCGAAAATTCCTACAGTGTTTTAGGAAGAGCTCAACTCCTCTGAGAATTGATTCCTCGTTAGTGTTCAGACTCATCTTGATCGAGCCTGAAAGCTGATAGCCGCGCAGACCTGCAATGCAGTGTCAACCGGCGAGAGAGGATCATCCATGAGTTTCAGTCAAAACGTCGCCAATCTGATCGCCGAAACCGACTTCCTGCTCACTCCCTGCAAAGCCTGCCAGCGCCAGGGCCTGCCCATCCTCCCCCTGCGCCGCGCCGTGGTCCCCGATACCCGCCCCGGCAGCGACCCCGCCACGCAAACCCGGATGGGCCTGCGCACCTTGCGCCATGGCTACCTCTATATGCTGCTCGACCAGCGTATCTGGCACGCCTACGAAGTCACCGCGCAAGGCCACCTGCGCCGCTTCAATCCCTACGAGCCGAACCTGGGGCCACCACCGTCGCTGCCCGAGCGCTGCGTGCATGAGGACCACGACATCCCGTCGTCCTTCCTCAACATCGACACCGACACCTACGGTTCGGCCTGGCTGGCTTTCTCCAGCGATCCCTGGCCGGTCACCGTGCTGCAGGCTTACAAGTACGGCCTGTACCCGGCGCGGCGCTTCGAGGGCCTGGACCTGATCCTGGCGCGCAAGCACCCCGAGCTGCTCGGCCTGGCCATGACCCCGGACAACCTGCAAGTCGACCGGCAAGTGTTCGAATACGCCCAGCAACTGAATGGCCCGTTCGACAGTGCCCATGGCTTTCACAGCCGCTTTTTGCGCAAGACCGCGCTGCGCGGTTACCTGGTCAACGCCATGGCCCGGCACCAGCTGGAAAACGGCGTGCTGGCGGTGGTGCTCGACGACACCGTCGGCCTGATCCAGGAGTACAACCACCAGCGCCTGAACTGGGTGGTCAAGCGCCAGGCCTGGCGCGAGGACCCGCTGCGCGCCTATCAGCTGCAGACGTCGCAGATCCTGCAGATCATTCGTGCCACCCAGCGTGAATGGGCGGCGCAAGAAGTACCGACGTTCGAACCACAGACAGGCGACGGGCCGCCGTTGTTCACCGATCCCGAGGTGGAGCGCCAGCGCATAGTCGAAATGCGCCAGCGCGAGAGCGATGAAAAACTCGAGGAACGCTACGACGAACCCCGGCGCGCGGCGTTCCAAGCGGAGTATGAACAAGAGGAGACCCGGTTCCAGGCCTTCATCGACCGACATGCCGCCACCTACGCGGAACTCTGCGAGAGCGCAGCCTTCGCGCTGATCGAACAGCACGACTACGATGGCCGAGACCGTGAATCGGTCATCGCCTACAGCAAGACCATGGCCGCCTGCCTGGCCGGCGGCATCACCGAAGCGCCGTCCACCAAGCCTGAGCCAGCGCAAGGCAGCAGTGAAGCGCTGTGGTTAAAGTGGCTGCAAGACCCGGACAGCCCACCCTACCGCGCTCTGCTGCTGCGCGACGGGCCGCTGATGGCAGCATTATTGCCAAGCTTCTCGCCAACCGAGCCGACCCACTGGAACGACAGCGAAAAGCTCTATAGCGCCTTGAGCAAGTTCATCACCAGTGAAGACGCCGGCCTGAAGATGCGCGACTCGCTCAAGCAGGCTATCACCGAACTGCAGGGCGCGGTGAATGCCGCCAGTTCGCGCCTGCGAGTGCGGATCGACCCTGGTATCCAGCAGGCCGTGCGGCACCTGAACAGTGCCAGTCAGCGGATTTACAACGGTGTGCATCTGATCGAACTGCAGGTGCAGATGAAGCTGGGCGAGTACTACGCCTTGCAGAGCGCACACCTGCGTGAACTGCAGAACAGCGCCAGCGAGAAACTGGCCAAGGCACGGGCAGAGATGATGCCGGATCTCGAGGATGTGAAGGCCGGCATATTCAGGCAAACGAGCAAGGTAAAACCGATCATCCAGACCGGTTTGTTGAGCCTTGCCGTGCTCGACCCGAAAGTGGCGCATCAGGTGATCACGGTCAGTGTCTGGGTCGAGGGCACGACGCACGACCTGCATGAGCGGTTGACCAGGGAGGTGAAGCTCAATGTCAACCAACTGAATGATGCCGCGAAGATGACGTTGGTGGACATCACAGTCGCAGCGGGAACGCTGGAGCTGGATGCGCGAAAGACCCTGAATGGCATGAAGATCAGTGCCGGCCAGGCATCACAGTTGGTGCGTGACAGCTTTACCGGGCTGCAAGGAACGGGAAAAGGCTGGGAGTTGCTGCTTTCGCTGGGCGGGCTCTACTTACTGAGCGATAGCCTTGGAAAAAACCTGAAGAAAGCAGATGAGGCAATTGGAGCGAAGTCTGGTGAGGCCATGATGGCGTTGTATGGGTCCAGCGTAGCTGTTATTGGAGGGGGGATAGAACTAGCTGGCTTCTTGATGCCACATAAAACAAGCACAAGTAACAAATTCGCCGTTGGCCGAGCAGTCGCTAGCATTGGAGCAATTGTCAGCGCTACGGCGGGACTCTTCGACACCCTGCAAGCCTATCTGGGAGCCGAACGCAGTTTACGCTCGGGCGATACAAGTGCTCTTAAATGGTACAAACGCGCCGTTATGAGTGGCGTACTTGCTACCGGAGCCGCGATCGTAGCTATATTTTACCCACTCATAATAGGACCGCTGGGCGTTGCCATTATATTAGGACTCACCACTTCATCCCTCATCAAAACAGCGGAAAACAAGGAATCAACACCGATAGAAACATGGGTAAAGCGCTGTTTTTTCGGCTATGCCAACGAGTCACCGCGTATCCACTGGACCTCCCCGACCGATGCGGATATTGCACTTTCAGAACTAAATGCAGCCACCTTGGGTTTGACTGGAGGATTGACATTCAAAACAGTCAAAGCTGATTTTGCAGCCTCCCCAAAAATAGGCGGACTGGTTAACATTGAAACAAAATCAACTCTCACCTTCAGCATCACGCTACCTCAGTTCAGCGAGGACAAATCTGGCTACCATTGGTCAATTGCAATTCACCGTTCAGGAGATGGAGTTCCAGATAATTACTCGGGTGGGGAAATCATAGCTACAAAGACGCACCACACCCCCAACACGCACACTAGAACTGCAAAGTTAAGCGAGCTAGCTCCATCAAAACGCCCCACGACCCCGGACTATTTAAAGGACAGCTTGACCATCAACACCAGCAGACACCCCATTGAAAAAACTAAAAACTTATACTGCCGCATAGACATCTCCGGAGCAATCGAACTTACACCTCAAATCGGAAGGCATAATATTATAGCCGCCACATTATCAGTAGCTTATTGGCCAGACCGCGATATTCAAGACGCCATTTCCGAGTTCGTCACGCAGGAGAACAACGCATGACATTGCCATATCGCGGAATCGGATGGCTGTACGACCTACCCTCTTCCGACAAGCCATTACCTCAACGGCAAACCATAAGCAATTTAGATCCACCCCCAAACCATATTGACCAAAGCTACATTGAATTACCTAGATCGCTATTGAGAGCCAGAGGCGTAGGACTGGTTGCCGGAGGGCTAGCCTTATTATTGGGCGCAGCAGTGATTATCCACTCACTAACATTCGATTTCTTCATAATCGGAAAAGTTGACCCGAGCGACTCAATCATACTAATGGCAATGCTTTTTGGAGGGTGTTTTTTATTTACTCCATTTATCCGCCTAGAGCTAAGCCTCCCCCGAGACGAACCCATTCGATTTAATAGATACCGAAGAAAAGTATATTTTTATCAATTCAGACTCGATAGGCTTCGCCCTTTCAGCCGTAAAAACTGGGGTGTACAGCCCGTTGCTTATGACTGGGAAGACCTCACTGCCGAAGTCTATCGATTTTATGCCCCTCTAGGTTATGGAGGATATAAAGAAGAAGTCAGAATATCTGTTAGGAAACCTGGCACTGAAGAAGTAATCGATCGACTATTTTTCACTGACGATATACAAACAGGTAAGCAATACTGGGACATCGCCAGGCTATTTATGCACGAAGGAGCAGAAGCCCTCCCCGAATTCGTACATTCACCGTGGAACTGGAACGAGGGCACCTATTCTAATCCTTTCGATCAACGAGCCCCCAAAGTCCAATGGCCCGCCGATATGGACCTGGAATCCCGCACCGCCCCCAATCCAGGAGACCGGACATGAAGCCCGTAATACTCGTAGGTCACCGTCACGACTGCCCGATTCACGGCCCGGGCGTGGTAGAAACAGGCAGCACGCACTACACCTTCAATGGCAAGGCGGTCGCCAGAGTTGGCGACCGAACCAGTTGCGGTGCATTGATCGAAACCGGCGCAACCGGTTTTCAAATCGAAGGCAAAGCCGTAGCACGTGAAGGTGACAGAACCGACCACGGCGGCGTACTAAGCCAAGGTGATAACAACTGGCAACTGGATTGACCGTCCTCCAACCTGGGTCGCCCGGCGGCCCTTCGTCGGTACACTGCAAAAACCTGATGAAAATCTGTGAAACAAATTGAACATCCAGCGCCGGTAAGCTTCCAAAAGTTGATACGTGCCATCCTTTTGCCAGGAGCCAGCCGCCGATGCCCATCCCGCCATCCCTGCGCTGCCAACGCCCAGGAGTCCAGTTGCCATGAAACTGCCAGGCCGTGCGCCTAACTCCAGCCTGCAGCTCGACTACGTCCGCGACACCCTGTTCGGCCCGGTAGCCTTGAGCGTGGAATGCCAATGCCAGATGGCGGCCCTTACGCTGCAAGGCCGCCCTGCCCTGCGCCTGCACATCTGCCCACCACTGCCGGACAAGGTCGAACGCGCCCACAGCGTGGCATTCGTGTGGGACGGGCGTAGCTATCACGGGGTTGTCCGTGACCACGGCAAATGCGGCGATGGCGGGCTGAACCTGCTATTGGAGCTGCAATAAGCCGATCAACGGCGGCGCACTGGGCTGAACCTGCTGCAAACGGCAGATCTCCATAACTACAAGGCCCTGCCTTCTGGAGAACGCCATGAACAGCCCGTTGCTCAAGCTCTTCACCCACCCCGCCGACGCCTGGATCGACATCCGCCGCGCCGAGGAAGACCACCCGCAACAATACCTGCCGCGCCTGTTGGCGCTGGCCCTGATCCCGGCCTTGTGCCTGTTCGTCGGCACCACCACCTTCGGCTGGAGCCTGGCCGCGCAGGAGCGGGTGCAACTGAGCATGGCCAGCGCCGCGCAACTGGCCGGGCTGCTGTATGCCACCACCGTGGTCGGGGTGATGCTGATGGGGGTGATGATTCGCTGGATGTCGCGCGGCTTCGATGTGCAACCGACACTCAACCAATGCATCGGTTTCGCCGCCTATTGCGCCACACCCTGGTTCTTCGCCGGGGTGGTCGGCTTGCTGCCGATTCGCTGGTTGGCACTGCTGGCTCTGCTCGCCGCTTCAGCCTACGCCACGGTATTGCTGTACGGCGGCCTGCAGACGTTCCTGCGCCTGCGCAAGGAGCAGGCCATGCTGTTTGCCAGCTGCGTCTGGGGCGTGGGCCTGCTATTGCTGGTGACCATCCTGGTGTCGATGATCCTGTTCTGGAGCAATGCACTGATGCCCGAATACGTGCGACCGGCCAGCCTTGGCTGACCGGTGCACATCGGTGCTCAGGCGATGGCCCTGAGTGCTGCCGGGTGGCTATCTCGCAGGGTGTGCAGCTGGCCGACCAGGTTCACCAGGTCGCGACAACTGTTCAAGCTCTGCAGCGAAACCCCGGAGAGGGTGACGCCCTCCTCCAGGCTTTGTCCCTGACCCAGGCGGATGGTCAAGGTGGTGCCGTCCGGGCAGCTGACTTCGCAGCGGTCGGGCAGGCACGCCTGCTCGATGATCTGCCGCATTTCCAGCATCGAAACTCCTATCAACGACATGGTACGACCCTCTCTGTACTGGATGGCCTGTTGTGTGTGAGTACGCCTTTGGCAGGCAGGGTGCCAATTGATATTGCGCATGCCCAAGCGGCCGTCCATGCGCCGGGGCAATGATCGTGCGGAGAATCCTTTAGCACCTTAGTGGAAGAACGATGTTCGGCCCCGCCCGTTCGATCGAATGCTGGCACTTCGCGACAAGCGGTCGCGCAATGCGCTGTCAGCCGGCCAGTGATGCCCACAGATGCTGCGCGGCATAAGCGCGCCAGGGTCGCCAGGCCAGAGCGCGTTCGGCCAATTGCGCGTCAGGCCCTTCCAGCAGGCGCAAGGCCTTGACCAATGCCACATCCCCCAATGGCAACGCATCGCCGGCGCCCGCCTGGCGCAGCGCCAGGTAGTGGGCACTCCAGGGGCCGATGCCTTTCAAGCGGCAAAGGTTGGCCAGCAACGGCTCCAGGGGCTGCCCTTGGCGCAGCAGTGTCGGATGCGCCAATAGCGCTCGCGCCAGAGTACCTAGGGTTGCAGCGCGTGCGCGGGGCATGCCCAGGTTTTCCAGGTCGGCGTTGGCGAGCACACTCGCCGTCGGGAAGACATATGTCAGGCCAGCGGCCGGCAGGCGCAACGGCTGGCCATGGCGCGCCACCAGGCGCCCGGCCAGGGTCATGGCACCTGCCACGCTGATCTGCTGCCCCAGCACCGTGCGCATGGCCTGCTCGCAGGCGTCCCAGCCTTGCGGGACGCGCAGGCCTGGGCGGGCGGCAAGCAGCCTGGCCATCAACGGATCGCGGGACAGCGCTGCGGCGATGCGCGTGGGGTCGGCGTCGAGGTCGAAGAAACGGCGGATGCGGGCGATCAGGCCGGGGACGGACCGGGCAGGTACAGCGCTGAAGCGGATGCACAGGCGATTGCCGCTGGCCGGCCTGGCTTCGAGCACCGCCTGTTTGCCAGCCACGGTAAAACTGCGGCGATAGGTGTTATCGCAGAAGGTTTCGATGCCTGGGATACAGCGGGCAGCCAGGAAGGCCAGGGTGGAGGGCCAGTGGTAAGGCGTGGGGTAGCGCAGCCACAAGATGTGCTGGCCAGAAGCGCTGAGTGAACGGTGCACGGCGTGCAGGTGGGACAGAGGCATCGTTGCATCATGCCAAGATTTGTGTGGTTTGTACTGGCCTCTTCGCGGGCAAGCCCGCTCCCACAGGATCGTCACTACCTGAGGGGCAGTCATGATCCCGTGGGAGCGGGCTTGCCCCGCGAATGGGCCAATACAGGCTGTCAGTGATTCAGGCCAGCCCCCTCGCCCGCCATCTGTCCAAAGCGCCCGGCATGGAAGTCATCGAACGATTCGGCAATCTCCGCCTGGCTGTTCATCACGAAGGGGCCATAGCCAACGATCGGCTCATCGATCGGCTCGCCGCTGAGCAACAGCAGGCTGGCGCCTTCGATAGCCTCGATGGCCACATGCTCGCCATCGCGCTCCAGCAGCACCAGGCTGGCCGGGCCCGCCTCCCGCTCGCCATTGACCCGCACGCTACCCCGCAGCACTACCAACGCGGCATTTCGACCTGCGGCAACCGGCAGTTGCAGTTTGGCACCCGCATTCAGGCGCATATCCCACACGTCCATCGCAGTGAAGGTCCGTGCCGGGCCCGAATGGCCCTGATAGGCACCGGCGATCACCCGCAGGCTGCCGCTGTCACCTGCCAGTTGCACCACGGGAATGTCCGCCGACAACAGCGTCTGGTAACCGGCAGCCGCACGCTTATCACGCGCTGGCAGGTTGACCCACAACTGCACCATTTCCAGCGTGCCGCCGCTGCGGGCGAACGCCGGGGAGTGGAACTCTTCGTGGATGATGCCGTTGGCGGCGGTCATCCACTGCACGTCACCCGGGCCGATCAGGCCGCCGGCCCCGGTCGAGTCACGGTGCTCCAGCTCACCCTGATAGACGATGGTCACGGTCTCGAACCCGCGGTGCGGGTGCTGGCCGACGCCGCGGCGGTCAGTTGTCGAGGTGAAGTCGTAGGGGCCGGCGTAGTCCAGCAACAGGAACGGGCTGATCTTGCTGGCCAGATTGTCGTAGGTGAACAGGCTGCGCACAGGGAAACCATCGCCTACCCAATGGGCGTGAGGGCTACGGTGGATACCCAGGATCTTTTTCATGAGAAGTCTCCTCTCTAAGCTGGGTTAACCTTACCAATGAGCCCAATCGGCCGGTAGTCAGCTGAAATGGCATTGATCGTTCCACCGATGGAACAAACACTCACGCTTGCAGGTATTCGAGCACCTTGTGCGCGGCCATCGCCGGGTCTTCCTGCATGAAACAGTGCCCGCCGGGGACCTGAAGGGCGCTCACCTCAGGGTTGAGGCTGGCCAGGCGCTGCACCGAGTGCGGCACGAAGGGATAGGTCTGCTCACCATAAAGCACCAGGGTTGGCACCTGAATGGAGGCCAGCTGCGCCCACATGCGCGACGGGAACGAACTGAAGATCTCCACTTCACGGCTGGGCCGGCACTTGAGCACCACGCCTTCGCCGCACTCACCGATCGCGTGCTCGACATACGCCTGCAAAGCAGCTTCGCTCCAGCCTTTGAAGATGCCACGCCCGTGCAGCGAGGCCCGCGCCGACTCACGGTCGGGCCAATGGCTGCGCCGGCTGGCGGCCTTGCGCGCCAGGGCATGCCGACGGTGCAAGCCGACCAGCGCAGCAGCGCCCATCACACCGATCATGCGCCGGCTGAACAGTACCGGGTCGAGCAATACGGCACGGGCAAACAAACCCGGCTGGCTGGCCAGCATCAATCCGGTCAGCACGCCGCCAAAGCTATGCCCCACGGCGTAGCGGGCAACCTCGCCATATTCACCACGTCCGGCGTTGAAGGCTTGCACTGCCAGTGCAGCGCTGCGGTTCCAGCCGCGGAAATCACCACCATGATCGCTGTCACCATGGCCCTGGACATCGCTCAGCCATAAATCGAAATGTTCACTGAGGCGCATCAGCAGCGGCTGGTAAGCCAGGCAGCAAAAGCCGTTGCCGTGCAGAAAATGCAGCAGCGGCTTGCCGCTGGCCGGCGAACGCCAGCCACGCAGGGTGAAACCTTCGGCGGCCTCAAATGACCAGGGGATCAGCTGCATCGGCTTACTGTACTCAACGGTTCATGAAAATGCCGATTCTACAAACAGCAGCGGGTAAAGTGAAATCACCAGCAGCAAGGCCATCAGGACATTGAACAGCATCAGCCAGCGCGGGTTCTGCAGCAGGTTGCGCAGGGCGCTGCCGAACATCACCCATACGCCGACGCTGGGCAGGTTGACCAGGGCGAACAGTGCGGCAATCACCACCACATTGGCCACATAGCCCTGGGCCGGCGTGTAGGTCGTGATCGCCCCCACTGCCATCACCCATGCCTTGGGGTTGACCCACTGGAATGCCGCAGCGCCCCAGAAACCCAGCGGCTTGCGCGCGCCGGGCGCATCAGCGCCGAGCGGCCCGGAGGTGGCGATCTTCCAGGCCAGGTACAACAGGTAGGCCGCACCGGTATAGCGCAACACGCTGTACAGCACCGGCCAGGCCTTGAATACCTCGCCCAGGCCCAGCCCCACCGCCAGCACCATGACCATGAACCCCACGCTGATACCCATGGCATGCGGAATCGAACGGCGCACACCAAAGTTCACGCCCGAGGCCAGCAGCATGGTGTTGTTAGGCCCGGGCGTGATCGAGGAAACGAAAGCAAACAGCACGAAGGCGGTCAGCAGGTCGGCAGAGGCAAGCATGGCAGGCATTCCAGAATTGTTGCAGGTGCTGTCACACTAACGGAGTCGCCCTGCCCTGCGACCGGTACAGTTAAGTTATATTATGCAGACACACATTACTGTACCGCCATCCAGAGCCACACACTCAAGCACAAGGAAGCCCCTGCATGAGCCTGACCATCCGCCCTGCCGTTCGCACCGATGCCGCCCAGATTCTCGCCTACATCACCGAACTGGCCGAGTTCGAGCGTGCCCGTGACCAAGTGGTCGCCACCCTCGCCGATATCGAACACAGCCTGTTCGGTGAAGGCAGCACCGTGCACAGCCTGATCTGCGAGCGTGACGGCAAGGCCATCGGCTTTGCCGTGTACTTCTACAGCTATTCGACCTGGCAGGGCCGCAACGGCATCTATCTGGAAGACCTGTACATCACCCCCGAACAGCGCGGCGGCGGCGCAGGTCGGGATGTGCTGCGGCACATTGCGCGCGAAGCAGTGGCCAAAGGTTGCGGGCGGTTCGAGTGGAGCGTACTGGACTGGAACGAACCCGCGATCGGTTTTTACCAGTCACTGGGGGCCGAGCCACAGGCTGAGTGGGTGCGCTACCGGCTGGATGGCGACAAGCTGTTGCAGTTTGCCAAAAGCTGACCTTGGGCCTGACCGACCCTGTCGCCGGCAAGCCAACTTGCCGGCGACAGGGCCGCAAGGCATCAATCGTGACGCCACACCGCACCCGCAATATCCACCCGCTTGGGCAACACCCGGTTCTCGAAGAACAGCTCTGCCGTGTGCTGTTGCGCTGCGACGATCTCTTCACTCACCGGTATCAGCGGCGATGCCGGACGATGACTGAAACTGCGCCGCACCACTTCTTCCGACAGCCCCATGAACTGCGCCAGCACACGGACACTGCCGGCCTCGTCAGAGCGCGTCAGCGCCTCGGCCTTGGTGATCTGCGCCAACAAGTGCTTGATGAAATCGCCATTGGCCTCGACATAGCCACGAGCCCCCAGCATGAACGGCCCGATCAGCCCCAACCCCTCGCCGTCCGCCAGCAGCCGCGCCTTGCCTTCCAGGTCGATGGCTGAATAGAACGGATCCCAGATCGCCCACGCGTCGACGCTGCCACGTTCGAAGGCCGCCCGGGCATCAGCGGGCGCCAGGTACACCGGCTGCACGTCGCGCATGCTCAAGCCCACGCTGGCCAGGCTGCGCAGCAGCAGATTGTGGGCACTGGAGCCCTTCTGCAAAGCCACACGCCTGCCTTTGAGCTGAGCCACCGAGGTGATCGGGCTGCCCCTGGGCACCAGAATGACTTCGGCCTTCGGCTTTGCCGGTTCGGCGGCGATGTACAGCAGGTCTGCGCCCGCTGCCTGTGCGAAGATCGGCGGTATGTCCCCGGTGGAACCGATATCGAGGCTGCCAATGTTCAGCGCTTCGAGCATCTGCGGCCCTGCCGGAAATTCGATCCACTCGACCCGTGTATTGGCGAAGCGCTGCTCCAGCAGCCGGTGCTGCTTGGCCAGCACCAGGCTGACCGAGCCTTTCTGGTAGCCGATGCGCAGCGTGGCAGGGTCCGCCGCATGAACGGCCCCCGCCAGCGCCAGCAGTAAAAGCGCGGCAAAGCGTAGGACGCGCATGGCTCATTCCTTCCAGTCGGTCGTGGGTTTTTCCCAGAGATTGATCCCACCTTCAACGGCATGGCGGTCGATTTCGGCAAGTTCTTCAGGGCTGAATGCCAGGTTGTCGAGTGCCGCGACATTCTCGGTGATCTGCTCCGGCCGGCTGGCGCCGATCAGGGCAGAGCTCACCCTTGGATCGCGCAGGGTCCAGGCCAGGGCGAGTTGCGCCAGGCTCTGGCCGCGGCGGCGGGCAATTTCGTTGAGCGCACGGGCGCGGGCCAGGTTGGCCTCGGACAGGTGTTGCGGCTGCAGCGAGCCACCACCGGGGCGGTTGACCCGTGCATCGGCCGGAATGCCGTTCAGGTACTTGTCGCTGAGCAACCCCTGGGCCAGTGCCGTGAACACGATGACCCCGGCCCCCAACGCGTCGGTGGTGTCCAGCAGGTCCTGCTCGATCCAGCGGTTGAACAGGTTGTACGAGGGCTGGTGAATCAGCAGCGGCACCTTCAACTCGGCCAGCAACGCGGCGATCTCGCGGGTCTTGCCGGCGGAATAGGAAGAAATCCCGATGTACAGGGCCTTGCCCTGGCGCACGATATCGGCCAGGGCGATCGCGGTCTCTTCCAACGGCGTGTCGGCATCGAATCGGTGCGAGTAGAAGATGTCCACGTAGTCCAGCCCCAGGCGCTTGAGGCTCTGGTCAAGGCTGGCATGCAGATACTTGCGCGAACTGCCACCCTGGCCGTACGGCCCCGGCCACATGTCCCAGCCGGCTTTGCTGGAGATGACCAGCTCGTCCCGATAACTGCGCAGGTCTTCACGCAACAGGCGGCCGAAATTGCGCTCGGCGCTGCCATAGGGCGGGCCGTAATTGTTGGCGAGGTCGAAATGGGTGATGCCGGCATCGAAGGCCGTGCGCAGCAACGCGCGCTGGGTGTCGATCGGCGTCGCATCGCCGAAGTTGTGCCACAGGCCCAGGGACAGGGCCGGCAACACCAGGCCGCTGCGGCCGACGCGGCGGTAAGGAATGCGCGCGTAGCGCTCGGGGTTGGCAATGTAGCTCATGGTTGACCTCACTCGGCAAAATAGGGGTTGGCAGGCCGTTGCAGGCCCAGGTGCTCGCGCAGGGTGTGGCCCTGATACTGGCGGCGGAACAGACCTCGACGCTGCAACTCGGGAACCACCAGCTTGGCGAAGTCTTCGAGCCCCTGTGGCAGATGCGGCACCAGCACATTGAAGCCGTCGGCCGCACGGCCTTCGAACCAGGCCTGCAGCGCATCGGCAATCTGCGTCGGCGTGCCGATCAGGCTGTAGTGCCCTCGCCCACCAGCGATGCGACGGCCCAGTTCGGCGAGGGTCAACTGTTCCTGCCCCGCCAGCTCGGTCAGCAATTGCTGGCGGCTGCGCTGACCATCCTCGGTCAGCGGCAGCTCCGGCAGCGGGCCGTCCAGCGGGTAGCCGGACAGATCGAAGTTACCGAGCATGCGGCCGAGCAAGGCAACCCCCACACGGGGGTCGAGCAAATCCTGAAACTGCTGGTACTTCGCCTGTGCCTCAGCGGCACTGCGGCCGACCACGACGAACACGCCAGGCATGATCTTCAGCGAATCTTCGCTACGCCCATGGCGGCCCAGGCGCCCCTTGAGGTCGGCGTAAAACGCTTGGGCGCGCGCCAGGCTGGGCTGCGCGGTAAACACCACCTCGGCACTTTCGGCCGCCAGTTCGCGGCCGGCTTCGGACGACCCGGCCTGGACCAGCACGGGCCGGCCCTGGGGCGAACGGGCCACGTTCAAGGGACCGCGAACACGGAAATGCGCACCGGCATGGTCGAGGCTGCGCACGGCCTGAGGCCGATGAAACTGGCCGCTGGCCTTGTCACGGACGAAGGCGTCATCGGCCCAGCTGTCCCACAGGCCCTGCACCACCTGCTGGAACTCGCGAGCCCGCGCGTAACGCTCGGCATGGGGGATATGTGCATCGCGGCCAAAGTTGCCGGCCTCGGCTGCGGCGTCGGAAGTCACCAGGTTCCAGCCGGCTCGGCCGCCCGAGAGGTGATCGAGCGAGGCGTACTTGCGTGCCACATGGTATGGCTCGTTGTAACTGGTGGTGGCAGTGGCGATCAGGCCAATGCGCTCGGTGACCACGCTCAGTGCCGAAAGCAGGGTCAGAGGTTCGAAATGCACCGAGCGGGCGCTGCGACTGGCCAGCGCATCGCTGGGGGCGGCGACGCTGTCAGCCACGAACAGTGCATCGAAGCAGGCGGCTTCGGCGATTTGCGCAGTGCGCCGGTAGCTGGCGAAGTCCAGCGGGTCGGCAGGCACGTCCGGGTGACGCCAGGCGGCGACATGGTGCCCGGTGGCCATGAGGAAGGCACCCAGGCTCATTTGACGACTCATGTTCTGTCTCCTTGCAGTACGCCCACAGTCAGAAGTCCTTGCGCAGTTGAATGCCGAAATAGCGCCCGTCATCACGCGGCACGGACCGGTAGATGTAGTCACCGCCACTGGCCAGCATCTGCGCGTAGGACTTGTCGCCCAGGTTCTTGCCCAGCAACGCCACGCGCCAGCCGTCGTTGTAATCGGCCAGGGCGATACTGGCGTTCCAGATGCCATAAGCGCCCTGCACCGTGTCGGGGTTCTGGTCGAGGCTGAACTGCACCGAGTCCTGCCAGCTGTAGTCGCTGGCCAGTTCCACATCCAGGCCGTTATCCAGGGGGATCACGTAATCGGCGCGCACGTAGGTCTTCCAGTCTGGCGTGAACGGCAAGTGGCCACCGTCGATGTTGCAATTGGCCGCCGCCCCGACCGGGCAGTTGAAATGGTCGACCCGCGCCTTGGTATAGGCCGCAGCGGCCGTGAACTTGAGCTGGCGGGTAGCCTGGAAACTGGCATCGAGTTCGACGCCTTGGGTCTTGACCTTGCCCGCGTTGACCAGGCGGGTCACCACCTGGTTGGCCACGGTGTCGAAGAAGTTGGCCTGGTAGTTGTCGTAATCGGTGTGGAACACCGCCAGGTTGGCCATCAGGCGGTTATCCAGTGCGGTGCCTTTGAGCCCCACCTCGTAAGCGTCGGATGTTTCCGGCTTGAGGGCCTCGGTATCACGCGGCTGCATGTTGAAGAACACGTTGTAAGCCGGGCCCTTGTAGCCGCGCGAATAGGTTACGTAGCCGGTGAGGTTGTCGTTGAAGTCGTACTGCAGGCCGGTACGGCCACTCCAGCCGTCCTCGTCCACCGAGCCGGAACTGGCGGTCGAGGGCTGGATGCCGGTAACGGCCGTCGGCGAAGTCGACACGCGACGGTGGTCGTACTCAAGGTCGTCGTGGGTCCAGCGCAAGCCGAAGATCGCGCGGAAATCTTCGGTGAAGTTGAAGGTGTTTTCACCAAACAGCGCGACGCTGTCGTTGGTGGTCGAGTAGTCCGCCCTGCCCGTGTTCGCCACCCCGCTGTTGACCGAGAGCCGCTGATAGGTTTCGTCGGAGGTGCCGTGCATGTAGAAGGCGCCCAGCACGTATTCATTGAACTGGCCCTTCGGCGACGTCAGGCGAAACTCCTGGCTGTACTGGTCATAGTCCACGGTGCCCTTGTCATGGGAGGCGGTAACCGGCAGCAAGGCGCGGCGGTCGCCATCCTGGTACTGGGTGTTGTCCCAGCCACGCCAGGCGCTGATGGACGTCAGCGTGTAGTCACCCAGCTGCCAGTCGAGCTGTGCCGACAGGCCCTGGTTCTGGTCTTCGACGTGGGTCTTGAAATCACTATTGATGTCGCGGTTGTGAGCACTGGGCACAACCGGGCGCAGCTGGTTGGCGATGGCCGTGCTGGCACTGGTTACCACACCGCTGGGCAGGGTGTCTTCGCCTTTCATGTAGTCGGCGATCAGCGTAAGGCGCAGCTCGTCACTGGGCTCGAACTCCAGCTTGCCGCGGGCGCCCTTGCGTTGATAGCCGTTGACGTCGTGGCCATTGGCGACGTTTTCGACGTTGCCGTCGTAGTCGCCCCACAAGGTACTCAACGAGCCTTTGACCTGCTCGTTGAGGCGGCCACCGATGCCAAAGCGCAGGCGGTTTTCGTCGCCACCACCGAAGTGCGAATAGTCCACGTAGCCTTGGGTCTGCTCAGGGATCGCCTTGCTGACCACGTTCAGCACGCCAGCGGAAGCATTCTTGCCGAACAGCGTGCCCTGCGGGCCGCGCAGCACTTCGATACGCTCCAAGTCGAGCAGGTCGAGGGTGGACTGCCCGGGGCGGCCGAACACGACGCCATCGACCACGGTAGCCACGGTCGGCTCGACACCGGGCGAGGTGGAAATGGTGCCCACGCCGCGGATGAACAGCGAGGTGTCCTTGTTCGAGGCGCCAGCGCGGTAATTGAGGGTCGGTACCTGCTGGACGATGCTGGCGACATTGTTGCGATTGTCACGTTCAAGTTGTTCGCCATCGATCACCGAAACGGCCACCGGCACCTCCTGCAAGGTCGACTCGCGGCGGGTGGCGGTCACGGTCACCGCGTCCAGCGAGGTGGCCTGCGGTGATTGTTCGGCCGCTTGCGTGGGTTGGCCAATGGCGGCCAGCAATACAGCGGCAGCCAGCGGCTGGCGTTGCTTGAACGGAAATGCCTTGCGGTGTTTGTGCATGATGCGACTGCCTTCAAAGACCAGACCATGGCCCGCACGGGGGCCGACACGGGTGATGCTGTGGTTGTCTGGTCTCGCTCGTGCGAGTGGCAGGCGCTTGCCAACAGCAGCGCTTGTTAGCGCTAACATCAACAAGTATCAGAGGCGCTGGCTTAGCAGGTCAAATACTTAAAAATACGATTTATATTCCATAAAGCTATTTGCCACGGCGGCCCTCGTTAGCGCTAACATCGCCTCATCTGTCAACGAGGCCAGCCTGTGAGCCAAGCCAAGGAACCCACCCGCAAGCGCCGTGGCGCGGGGCGTGTCACGCTCGCCGAGGTAGCGCGGGCCGCCGACGTTTCGGCCATCAGCGTATCGCGCTACTTCAATCAGCCCGAGCAGGTTTCCCCACCTCTGCGCGAACGCATCGAAGCGGCGGTACAGGCGCTGGGTTATGTGCCGAACCTGGTGGCCGGAGGGCTGGCCTCTGCCCGTGGTCGTATTGTCGGCATGGTCATTCCGAACATCTCCGGGCCGATCTTCGCCCAGACCATCGAGGCCTTCAGCGACACCTTGAGCCGGCATGGCTACCAACTGTTGCTGGCTTCCAGTTATTTCAGCGAGGCCCAGGAAGAAAGCGCCGTGCGGGCCTTTCTTGGCTGGTCGCCGGCAGCGTTGGTGGTGACCAGCCACTTCCACAGCCCGGCCACCGAGAAGATGCTCGCCGAGGCCGATGTACCGGTAGTGGAAATCTGGGACTACCGCCCGGAACGAGCGCCTCTGCAGGTTGGCTTCCTCCATCACCAGGTGGGTGTGCAGGCGTGCCGCTATCTGCTGGGCAAGGGCCATCGGCGCATAGCCTTTGTGCAGAACAGCGCGGCGGGTGACCTGAGCGCGCTGGAGCGGCGGGACGGCTACATCGAAGCACTGCGTGACGCCGGGCTTGAGCCCTGGGTATTCGTGCCCTCGGCTGACTGCACGCCGTTCGAGGCCGGCAAACAGGCCATGCAAGCGCTGGTCCGCCGCGCCCCACGTCCGGAGGCGATCATCTTCGCCAACGACAACCTGGCCGCCGGCGCCCTCCTTGCCGGCCAGCGTGCCGGGCTGCGGTTGCCCGAAGACATGGCAATCGTCGGTTTTGGCGACTACCCCTTCGCCGAGATGCTGTTGCCCAGCCTGACCACGTTGCGGCCACCGTCGCGGCAAATTGGCGAACTGGCAGCGATGCGGGTACTGCAGCATCTGGGATGCGTGGCACATGAGGGCGAAGTCGAACGCTTGAACTTGCTGCACTGCGAGCTGATTACCCGGGAAAGTGCATAACCCGGCAACACGTAACTGGAGAACACCAGGCGCAGGTCAAGCGCAGAAGGCACGTTACACTGCCCGATCAGCCACCCCCTCCTCTGCCTTCGTCAGGAGCCCCCCCTTGGAACTCAGGCAACTGCGCTATTTCGTGAAGATCATCGAACACGGCAGCCTTGGCCGCGCCGCGCTCGAACTGGAGGTCGGCGTCTCCGCCCTCAGCCAGCAGATCGCCAAGCTGGAGAGCGAGCTGTGCACCCGCCTGCTCAACCGCAGCAGCACAGGTGTCACGCCAACCAGCGCCGGCATGGCCTTCCTGCACCATGCCCAGCTCAGCCTGCGCCAGGCCGAGAACGCCATCCTGGCTGCCCACCGGGGACGCATGAGCGGTTACGTCACCGTCGGCCTGCCGCCCACCACCGCCACCGTGCTCGCGCTGCCGCTGATCAACGCCATGCGCGAGCGTTACCCCGATATCCAGCTGCACCTGGTGGAGATGCTTTCAGGGCACCTCGCCGCGCAGCTCAATGCCCGGCAGATCGACCTCGCCATCCTGTTCCAGCTTGAGGGGGGTAAACGCTGGAGCGTGACGCCGCTGCTCGACGAAAAGCTGTTCGTCATCAGCCCTCCACAGCTCCCCCAGGCCCCCTCGTGCAGCAGTGTGCAGCTGGCCGATCTGGGCCAGCTGCCGCTGGTCATGCCCAGCGCCCAGCATGGCCTGCGTTCGACGTTGATGGCCGCTTTCGAACGCTTCGGCCTGGTGCCGAACATCATCATGGAAGTCGATGGCCTGGCGGTCCTGATGAACGCCGTGCGTGCCGGCCATGCCGCCACCATCCAGCCCGGCGCCGCAGCGGCGCTCAAGGGTGAAAACGGGCTGTGTGTCGCGCAGATCAGCGACGCCCACGTAGGCCGGCGCAACCTGCTGGCAACCTTGGCGGACGATGAACTGTCACCTGCCGCGCTGGCCACCCGACGGGTGATCATCGACGTCGCGCGCCACCTCGTCAGCCAGCGGCAATGGCCAGGCGCAACCTGGATCGAAGACGCCAGCCTTTAGTAAAACTGAACACCCCATGCCGTAGCCCGCCTTTCGGCGCATGGCCGGCTCCCCTACTTTCTCCTCACTCGCAAGGGGCTCTTCGTTCACGCCTCCTTGCGAACGAGGAGCGAAAATGATCGATGTTCTTGTAATCGGCGGTGGCAACGCCGCCCTCTGCGCCGCGCTGATGGCACGCGAGGCCGGTGCCAGCGTCATGCTGCTGGAAGCTGCGCCCAAGGTATGGCGCGGCGGTAACTCGCAGCACACCCGCAACTTGCGTTGCATGCACGACGCGCCCCAGGATGTGCTGGTCGATGCCTACCCCGAAGAGGAGTACTGGCAGGACTTGCTCAAGGTCACCGGCGGCCTGACCAACGAAAAGCTGGCACGCATTGCCATCCGCGCCTCCTCCAACTGCCGCGACTGGATGCGCCGCCACGGCGTGCATTTCCAGCCGCCGCTGTCTGGCGCCCTGCATGTGGCGCGGACCAACGCGTTTTTCATGGGCGGCGGCAAGGCCCTGGTGAACGCCTACTTCCGCAGTGCCGAACGGCTTGGCGTGCAGGTGCGCTACAACGCCCCGGTCAGCGATATCGAACTGCAGGACGGCAAATTTGTCGCCGCCCACCTGGCCGCGCGTGAAGCAGAGGGTCGGCAGCTGCCTGCCGAACGCATCCAGGCCAGGGCCTGCGTGCTGGCGGCGGGCGGCTTCGAATCCAACCGTGAGTGGTTGCGTGAAGCCTGGGGCCAGAACGCCCGTGGCGAATGGCCGTCGGACAATTTCCTGATCCGCGGCACGCGCTTCAACACCGGCACCCTGCTCAAGCGCATGGGCGAGCTCGGCGCCGACATCATCGGCGATCCGACCCAGGCGCACATGGTCGCCATCGACGCTCGCGCGCCTTTGTATGACGGCGGTATCTGCACCCGCATCGACTGCGTGTCGCTGGGCGTGGTAGTCAACCGCGACGGCGAGCGCTTCTACGACGAAGGCGAAGACTTCTGGCCCAAGCGTTATGCCATCTGGGGCCGCCTGGTAGCCGGCCAGCCGGGTCAGCAGGCCTATTCGATCATCGACCAGCAGGCCATCGGCCGCTTCATGCCACCGGTGTTCCCTGGCACCACGGCCAATTCCCTGGCTGAACTGGCGCGCAAGCTGGGCCTGCCAGAAGCGCAGTTTTGCCAGACCATCGAGGCCTTCAACAACGCCTGCCAGGTCGGCACCTTCGACCATACCGCGCTCGACGACTGCCACACCGCAGGCCTGGCCCCGGCCAAGACCCACTGGGCCCGCCCGCTGGTCAAGCCGCCGTTCTACGCCTACCCGCTCAAGCCAGGCGTCACCTTCACCTACCTGGGCCTGGCCACCGACGAAACGGCCGCCGTGCATTTCGCCGGCAAGCCCAGCCCCAACCTTTTCGTCGCAGGAGAAATGATGGCCGGTAACGTACTGGGCAAGGGCTACACCGCCGGCATCGGCATGGCCATCGGCACGGCATTCGGCCGTATCGCCGGCGTCCAGGCGGCCGCCAGCGCAGGCTTCGTCGATAACCGCGAGGTGCGCCATGCAGCTGTTTGAACCACAGGCACAAAGCGAACTGATCCCGGTGCTGAATGTGCACGAGAGCGAAGTGCAGCGGCAGATGAGCATTTGCAATGCCTGCCGCTACTGTGAAGGTTTCTGTGCGGTGTTTCCGGCGATGACCCGGCGCCTGGAGTTCGCCCAGGCCGACATCCACTACCTGGCCAACCTCTGCCACAACTGCGGCGCTTGCCTGCACGCCTGCCAGTACGCGGCGCCCCACGCCTTCGAGGTCAACGTGCCCAAGGCCATGGCCAAGGTACGCCTCGACACCTACGTCGAATACGCCTGGCCCCGTGCCCTGGGCCGCCTGTACCAGCGCAACGGCCTGACCCTGGCGCTGGCCAGCGGCTTCGGCCTGGTGCTGTTTCTGTGCCTGAGCCTGCTGGCCATGGGCAACCTGTTCACGCCCATGCCTGGGGGCAACTTCTATGGCATTTTTGCGCACAACACCCTGGCGCTGATGTTCGGCGCGGTATTCGGCTTTGCGGTCATCGCCTTGGGCCTGGGCGTGCGGCGGTTCTGGCGCGACATCACGCCACCTGCGGCAGACGCCAGGCTGAAATCCGCCGCTGCACTGGAAGCGACGGCCAGCGTGGCCAAGCTCAAGTACCTGGACGGTGGCCACGGCGAAGGCTGCAACAACGCCGATGACCGCTTCACCTTGTGGCGGCGCCGCTTCCACCACCTGACCTTCTACGGTTTCCTGCTGTGCCTGGCCGCCACCGGCAGCGCAACCCTCTACCACTACCTGCTGGGCCTGGCGGCGCCATACCCGGTGCTGAGCCTGCCGGTCATGCTCGGCATCGCCGGCGGCATCGGCCTGCTGGTAGGCCCTGCCGGGCTGCTGTACCTCAACCTGCAGCGCAACCCCGCCCACGGCGACAGCGAGCAGAAGCCCATGGACCGCGGTTTCATCGCCCTGCTGTTGCTGGTCAGCGCCAGCGGCCTGGCCCTGCTGGCGTTTCGTGAAACCAGCGCCCTTGGCTTGCTGCTGGCCCTGCACCTGGGGCTGGTCATGGCGTTCTTCCTGACCATGCCCTACGGCAAGTTCGCCCATGGCATCTTCCGCAGCGCCGCGCTGCTCAAGCACGCCATCGAGAAACGCCAGCCCAACCCAATCAATGCCGGCAGCGACTGAACATCGCGCCCCGCCTCAAAAAACAACAAAAGCGAGCAAAACGGTAGCCATGATGAAAACAACAACACAGACCAGGGGCGCCAAGCTGGGCGCCATCCTGCGGGTCACCAGCGGCAACTTCCTCGAGCAGTTCGATTTCTTTCTGTTCGGTTTCTATGCCACCTACATATCCCAGACATTCTTCCCGGCCACCAGCGAGTTCGCCTCATTGATGATGACCTTCGCGGTGTTCGGCTCAGGCTTCCTGATGCGCCCGTTGGGGGCCATCGTGCTGGGCGCCTACATCGACAAGGTCGGCCGGCGCAAAGGGCTGATCGTGACACTGTCGATCATGGCCGCCGGCACCGTGCTGATCGCGCTGGTGCCGGGTTACGCCAGCATCGGCATCCTGGCCCCGCTGCTGGTGCTGCTGGGGCGGCTGTTGCAGGGCTTTTCCGCTGGCGCCGAGCTGGGTGGCGTTTCGGTCTACCTCTCGGAAATCGCCACGCCGGGGCGCACCGGCTTCTATACCAGCTGGCAATCGGCGAGCCAGCAAGTGGCGATCGTCGTGGCGGCAGCACTGGGCTACACCCTCAATGCCTGCATGCAGACCCATGAAGTGGCCAGCTGGGGCTGGCGTATTCCGTTTTTCATCGGCTGTGTGATCATTCCGTTCATCTTCATCATCCGCCGCTCGCTGCAAGAGACCGAAGCGTTCAAGGCGCGCGGGCATCACCCGGGCGCTGCCGAAGTGTTCCGCTCGATGTGCGACAACTGGCGCACGGTGCTGGCCGGCGGGTTGCTGGCAGCAATGACCACCACCACGTTCTACCTGATCACGGTCTACACCCCGACCTTCGGCAAGACCGTGCTGCAGCTGAGCACCACCGACAGCCTGGTGGTGACCTTGCTGGTCGGGGTCAGCAACTTCATCTGGCTGCCCATCGGCGGCGCCCTTTCCGACCGCATCGGCCGGCGCCCACAGCTGTTGGCGATTTCGCTGCTGTGCGTGCTGACCGCCTACCCGGCCATGCACTGGTTGGCCGAGGCCGCCAGCTTCGAGCGCCTGCTCGCGGTATTGCTGTACTTCTCGTTCTTCTTCGGCATGTACAACGGCGCAATGGTCGCAGCGTTGACCGAGGTGATGCCGGCGAACGTGCGTGTGGTCGGGTTCTCGCTGGCCTTCAGCCTGGCCACCGCGCTGTTTGGCGGCTTCACGCCAGCGATCTCGACACTGCTGGTGCAAGCCACCGGTGACAAGGCCTCGCCAGCCTACTGGCTGATGTTCGCAGCGGTATGCGGGTTCACCGCGACGACCGTGCTGTACCGCCGAGCCAAGCCGGTAGCAGCCAGTACCTGCTGAACCGCGATTGCCAAGCGGTGGTGCCAGCAGGTTCAGCTGCTGGCTCGCACCCGGTGCATCACCATCCCGACCAACAACACATTGGTCAGCGCCAACAGGCACAGGGTCAGCAGCACCCCCATCGAGCCAAAGTGCTCGAACACAAAGCCGCCCACCACTGGCGTGAGTGCCTGTCCGATCAGTGACGGCCGCGACATGCGGCCCATCAACAGCACGTACTGCGCTGGCGGCATCATCGCCAGCGGCAGCAGCCCACGTACGATCGCCCGCAGGCCATTGCCGCAGCCGAACACCAGCAAGCCCACCGCCGTGGCAGCCGGCACAAAGGTCACCATCAGCAGCCCCACCAGCACCAGGCTCACCCAGGCCAGCGCGGTCCAGATCGGGTGGCGCTTGCCCGCCAGGATCTGCAGCACCCGCGACGCCACCTGGCTGGGCCCGAGCATCGCCGCCAGGCCGATGGCCACCGGCAGCGAATGCCCCAACCCCTGCAGCACGGCCACCAGTTGTACGGCGATGGCGGTCATGATGATCGCGCCGATGGCGAACATGCTGGTCAGCAGCAGGTACAGTGGGCGGTCCACGCCGAGCGCTTCGCCTGCGGCCTGCGCCTTGGCCGGCACCTCGACCCGACCACCGGCAGGCAGCACCCGCCAGTACAGCGGTGCGACCACCACGATCAGCACCAGCGCATAGCACACGCACGTTGCGCGCCAGCCGAAGTGTTCGATGGCCAGGGCCACGGTCGGCCAGGACAAGGTCGAGGCGAAGCCGGCGATCAGGGTGATGCCGGTGATGGCCTTGCCTGCGCCTTCGCCATACAACCCGCCAAGGGTGGCGAACAGCGCTTCATACAAGCCCATGGCCATGCCGATGCCGATCACCGCCCAGGCCAGCAGGAACAGGCCGAGGTCGTGGCTGGCGGCCATGATCAGCAGCCCCACCGCCACCACCGCACCGCTGGCGGCCATTTGCGGGCGGCCACCGTAGCGGGCGACCAGGCGGCTGGACCAGGGGGCGAGCAGCGCCGAGACCATCAGGCTCAGGGACAGCGCGCCATAGACCCACTGGCTGGGCCAGCCGGTGTCGCGGCTGATGGGGTCGGCCATCACTGCCATGAGGAAGAACGAGCCGCCCCAGACCAGGATTTGCAGCACGCCGAGGAGGACGATGCCGAGGGGGCCGGGCAGGCGGTGGTAGGTGTGCAAGGTGGGGCCTATTTCAGTCGCGGGGCGGGGGTGTCTGCACCGGCCTCTTCGCGGGCAAGCCCGCTCCCACAGGGACTGCGCAGGCGCTGAATGCTGTGCAAAACCTGTGGGAGCAACTGTCTTGCTCAATCTCTAGAATCTGGCGCGATTCCTGTGGGAGCGGGCTTGCCCGCGAAGAGGCCGGCACAGTCTTAGAGAGCTTACCTGCTGGCCCCGTCACATGCCCGCCATCGATGATTGAGCCACACATATCATTGCCCGTGATAATAACCTTCGCTCCGTTCGATTCGTGCGTCACGCGCAAGACACTCACACTCCGCCCACTACTAATACATTGGCGGAGTTCTCCATGGATCACTCACTCAAACCCTTGCGCTTTCCCCTCGCTGCCCTGGCAGTGGTGGTGCTCAGCGCTTGTGGCCGCACCCCCGACGCCGTGCAGGCTCCCGCCGCGCCCAAGGTCAGCGTTGCCAAGGTCATCGAGCAGCCGATCAACGAATGGGACGAGTTCACCGGCCGCCTGGAAGCGCCGGAAACCGTCGAAGTGCGCCCACGGGTCTCGGGCCAGATCGACCTGGTCGGTTTCACCGAAGGTGCCCAGGTGAAAAAAGGCGACCTGCTGTTCCAGATCGACCCGCGCCCGTTCCAGGCTGAAGTCCGCCGCCTCGAAGCCCAGCTGCAACAGGCCAAGGCCACTGCCATCCGCAGCGCCAACGAAGCCCGCCGTGGCGAGCGCCTGCGCGACAGCAACGCGATCTCAGCCGAGCTTGCCGAATCGCGCAGCAGCGCCGCCGCCGAAGCCCGCGCCGGGGTCGATGCGATCCAGGCCCAGCTCGACCTGGCCCGCCTGAACCTCAGCTTCACCCGCGTCACCGCGCCGATCAACGGCCGCGTCAGCCGCGCCGAGTTCACCGCCGGCAACATCGTCACCGCCGATGTCACGCCGCTGACCAGCGTGGTGTCCACCGACAAGGTGTACGCCTACTTCGACGCCGACGAGCGCGTGTACCTCAAGTACACCCAGCTGGCGCGCGATGGCCAGCGTGGCCAGAGCACCCCGGTGTACCTGGGCCTGACCAACGAAACCGGCAACCCGCACCTGGGCCAGATGAACTTCGTCGACAACCAGGTCAACCCGCGCACCGGCACCATCCGTGGCCGCGCCGTGTTCGACAACCGCGACGGCCAGTTCACCCCAGGCCTTTATGCCCGCCTGAAGCTGGTCGGCAGCGCCCAGTATGACGCCGTGCTGATCAACGACGAAGCGGTCGGCACCGACCTTGGCAAGAAGTTCGTGCTGGTCATGGACAAGGACAACAAGGCCGCCTACCGCGCCGTGGAACTGGGGCCGAAGCTCGAAGGCCTGCGCATCGTGCGCAGCGGCCTGACCAAGGACGACCGCATCGTGGTCAAGGGCCTGCAGCGTGTGCGCCCTGGCTCGCCGGTGACCCCGGAAGAAACCCCGATGGCCAGTGAACAGACCCTCGCCACCCTCGCCCAGCAGCGCCAGGCCCTCGAGGCCAGCAACCCGGCGCAGAAGGTTGCGGGCTCCATCGAAAAAGTCGCCAGCGCTCAGGCGCCACGCGGTTAAGGGACCACACCGATGAACTTTTCGAAATTCTTCATTACCCGGCCGATCTTTGCCGCGGTGCTGTCGCTGGTGCTGCTGATCGCGGGCTCTATCTCGCTGTTCAAGCTGCCGATCAGCGAATACCCCGAAGTGGTGCCACCCACCGTGGTGGTGCGCGCCAACTTCCCCGGCGCCAACCCCAAGGTGATCGGCGAAACCGTGGCCGCGCCGCTGGAGCAGGCCATCACCGGTGTCGAGAACATGCTGTACATGTCCTCGCAGTCCACCGCCGACGGCAAGCTGACCCTGACCATCACCTTCGCCCTGGGCACCGACCTGGACAACGCCCAGGTGCAGGTGCAGAACCGCGTCACCCGTACCCAGCCCAAGCTGCCGGAAGAAGTGACCCGGATCGGTATCACCGTCGACAAGGCGTCGCCCGACCTGACCATGGTCGTGCACCTGACCTCGCCGGACAACCGCTATGACATGCTCTACCTGTCCAACTACGCCATCCTCAACATCAAGGACGAACTGGCGCGCCTGGGCGGCGTCGGTGACGTGCAGCTGTTCGGCATGGGCGACTACTCGCTGCGCGTGTGGCTCGACCCGAACAAGACCGCGTCGCGCAACCTGACCGCCAGCGACGTGGTAGCTGCCATTCGCGAGCAGAACCGCCAGGTTGCCGCTGGCCAGCTGGGCGCCCCGCCCGCCCCCGGCTCGACCAGCTTCCAGCTGTCGATCAACACTCAGGGCCGCCTGGTCAACGAAGAAGAGTTCGAGAACATCATCATCCGTGCCGGTGCCGATGGCGAAATCACGCGCCTGAAGGACATCGCCCGGGTCGAGCTCGGCTCCAGCCAGTACGCCCTGCGCTCGCTGTTGAACAACCAGCCGGCAGTGGCCATCCCGATCTTCCAGCGCCCGGGCTCCAACGCCATCGAGATCTCCGACGAAGTGCGGGCGAAGATGGCCGAGCTGAAGAAGGACTTCCCGGAAGGCATGGACTACAGCATCGTCTATGACCCGACCATCTTCGTGCGCGGCTCCATCGAAGCAGTGGTGCACACCCTGTTCGAAGCCCTGGTGCTGGTCGTGCTGGTGGTGATCCTGTTCCTGCAGACCTGGCGTGCCTCGATCATCCCGCTGCTGGCCGTGCCGGTATCGCTGATCGGTACCTTTGCGGTAATGCACCTGTTCGGCTTCTCACTCAACGCCCTGTCGCTATTCGGCTTGGTGCTGGCCATCGGTATCGTGGTGGACGACGCCATCGTCGTGGTGGAGAACGTCGAGCGCAATATCGGGCTGGGCCTGAAACCGCTGGAAGCTACGCAAAAGGCCATGGGCGAAGTGACCGGCCCGATCATCGCCACCGCCTTGGTGCTGTGCGCGGTGTTCGTACCTGCTGCGTTCATTTCCGGCCTCACCGGGCAGTTCTACAAGCAGTTCGCCCTGACCATCGCGATCTCGACCGTGATCTCGGCGTTCAACTCGCTGACCCTGTCGCCGGCCCTGGCTGCCGTGCTGCTGAAGGACCACCATGCACCCAAGGACCGCTTCTCGCGGTTCCTCGACAAGCTGCTGGGCAGCTGGCTGTTCGCCCCGTTCAACCGCTTCTTCGACCGTGCCAGTCACCGCTATGTGGGCGGCGTACGCCGGGTCATCCGCTCCAGCGGCATCGCCCTGTTCGTCTATGCCGGGCTGATGGGCCTGACCTACCTGGGCTTCTCGTCCACGCCGACCGGTTTCGTGCCGGCACAGGACAAGCAGTATCTGGTGGCCTTCGCCCAACTGCCCGACGCAGCCAGCCTTGACCGCACCGAGGCGGTGATCAAGCGCATGAGCGAAATCGCCCTGAAGCAACCAGGTGTTGCCGACTCGGTGGCCTTCCCGGGCCTGTCGATCAACGGTTTCACCAACAGCCCCAACAGCGGCATCGTGTTCACCCCGCTCAAGCCCTTTGACGAGCGCAAGGACCCGAGCCAGTCGGCGGCGGCCATCGCGGCTGCATTGAATGCCCAGTTCGCCGACATCCAGGACGCCTACATCGCGATCTTCCCACCGCCGCCGGTACAGGGCCTGGGTACCATTGGTGGTTTCCGCCTGCAGATCGAAGACCGTGGCAACCTGGGCTACGAAGCGCTGTACAAAGAGACCCAGAACATCATCGCCAAGAGCCACAACGTGCCGGAACTGGCGGGCCTGTTCACCAGCTACCAGGTCAACGTGCCGCAGGTCGATGCCGCCATCGACCGGGAAAAGGCCAAGACCCACGGCGTGGCAATCACCGATATCTTCGACACCCTGCAGGTCTACCTGGGCTCGCTGTACACCAACGACTTCAACCGCTTTGGCCGCACCTACCAGGTCAACGTCCAGGCCGAACAGCAGTTCCGCCTCGATGCCGAGCAGATCGGCCAGTTGAAGGTGCGCAACAACCTGGGCGAGATGATCCCGCTGGCAACCTTCCTCAAGGTCAGCGACACCTCCGGGCCGGACCGCGTCATGCACTACAACGGCTTCATCACCGCGGAAATCAACGGTGCAGCAGCCCCCGGCTACAGCTCTGGCCAGGCCGAAGCTGCGATCGAGAAACTGCTCAAGGAGGAATTGCCCAACGGCATGACCTTCGAGTGGACCGACCTTACGTACCAACAGATCCTCTCGGGCAACACCGCGCTGCTGGTCTTCCCGCTGTGCGTGCTGCTGGCCTTCTTGGTGCTGGCCGCCCAGTACGAAAGCTGGAGCCTGCCGCTGGCGGTGATCCTGATCGTGCCGATGACCCTGCTGTCGGCCATCACCGGGGTGATCGTCTCCGGAGGCGACAACAACATCTTCACCCAGATCGGCCTGATCGTGCTGGTGGGCCTGGCGTGCAAGAACGCGATCCTGATCGTCGAGTTCGCCAAGGATGAGCAGGCCAAGGGCCTCGACCCGCTGGCCGCGGTGCTGGAAGCCTGCCGCCTGCGTCTGCGGCCGATCCTGATGACCTCGATCGCCTTCATCATGGGCGTGGTGCCGCTGGTGTTCAGCTCCGGTGCCGGCTCGGAAATGCGCCATGCCATGGGTGTGGCGGTGTTCTCGGGGATGATCGGCGTGACCGTGTTCGGCCTGTTCCTGACCCCGGTGTTCTTCTTCCTGATCCGCCGTTTCGTCGAGCGTCGCCAGGCCCGCAAGGCCGAGCACACGCACGTGCTGGAGAACCACGCATGAACCTGCTCAAACCGCTGACCCCGAGCCTGCTGGCGCTGGCCCTCGCGGCCTGCGCAGTCGGCCCGGACTACAAGACCCCGGACACCGAGCCCGCGCATTTCGACAGCGCTGATGTACAGGCCAAAGCCTTTGACCGCAGCCGCTTCGAAAGCGTGTGGTGGAAGCAGTTCGACGACCCGGTGCTGAACCAGTTGGTGCAGGCATCGCTGGACGGCAACCGTGACCTGCGCGTGGCCTTCGCCCGGCTCAAGTCGGCACGGGCGATCCGTGACGACGCCGCCAACGACCAGTTCCCGGTGGTCACCAGCCGCGCCAGCAGCGAGATCGGCAAGGGCCAGGTGCCCGGCCAGACCACGCAGCGGGTCAACCAGGAGCGCTACGACCTGGGCCTGGACATGGCCTGGGAGCTTGACCTGTTCGGCCGCATCCAGCGTCAGATCGAGGCCAGCGAAGCCCAGGAAGCGGCGGCCCAGGCCGACCTGCAACAGCTGCAGGTCAGCCTGATCGCCGAGCTGGTCGACGCTTATGGCCAGCTGCGCGGGGCGCAACTGCGCGAGAGGATCGCCGTGGCCAACCTCAAGACCCAGCAGGAATCTCGCACGATCACCGTGACCCTGCGCGACGCCGGGGTCGGCAACGAACTCGACGTGGTGCGTGCCGATGCCCGCCTGGCGGGTGTCGAAGCCACCGTGCCGCAACTGCAGGCCGAACAGGCCCGTGCCCGGCACCGTATCGCCACCTTGCTCGGCCAGCGCCCGGACGCGCTGAGCGTCGACCTGTCGCCCAAGGCCTTGCCGGCCATCGCCAAGGCCCTGCCGGTGGGCGACCCGGGCGAGCTGCTGCGCCGCCGCCCGGATATCCGCAGCGCCGAACGCCAGCTGGCCGCGGCCACCGCCAATGTCGGGGTGGCCACCGCCGATCTGTTCCCGCGGGTGAGCCTCAGCGGCTTCCTTGGCTTCACCGCCGCCCGTGGCTCGCAGATCGGGTCCTCTGCGGCCAATGCCTGGGCGCTGGGCCCAAGCATCACCTGGGCCGCCTTCGACCTGGGCAGCGTGCGGGCCCGACTGCGGGGCGCCAAGGCTGACGCCGAAGGTGCCCTGGCCAACTATGAACAGCAGGTGCTGCTGGCCCTGGAAGAGTCGGCCAACGCCTTCAGCGACTACGACAAGACCCAGCAGCGGCTGCTGTCGCTGATGCGCCAGAGCGACGCCAGCCGCAAGGCGGCCGACCTGGCCTCGGTGCGTTACCGCGAGGGCACGGTGGATTACCTGGTGCTGCTCGATGCCGAACGCGAACGCCTGAGCGCCGAAGATGCCCAGGCGCAAGGTGAGGTCGAGCTGTATCGCGGCATCGTCTCGATCTACAAGGCCCTCGGCGGCGGCTGGCAACCGGAGACTGTCGCCAGCGCACGCTGATCCCGCTTCGTTTCACTGACTCCTTTGGTTGGTTCCTCCCCCAACCCTTTGCCCCGCTGGCCCTGGCCTGCGGGGCTTTTTTATTGCCCCTTGGCGCCCCTGCGGCTTGCAGCCCAGGGCATTCTGCCCCAAGCTCTGCCTTCCCACCGCCATGGATCGCAGCGCCCGATGCCCAGACGCCACAGCTACCTGATCGCCGTACTGCTGCTGATTCTGGTGTCCATCGCCATCGTTTTTCTGCGCCGCGACGACAAGCCCGCACCGCCAGTGCTACCGCCACACAGCTACGGCAAGGCGCTGCGCCAGGCACATGACGGCCTGCCCGGTGCCGCCCGGGTGCTGTACCAACAACTGCAGCGCGATGACCTGACGCCGATCCGCCGCGCTGCGCTGTATGCCGAATTACCCAACTACCCCTCGCCGCAGGCGCTGAAGCTGGCCCGCCTGGACCTGGAAAACGACGACCCGCTGGTGCGCCGTGCAGCCATTGCCGGTATCCGCAAGCTGTTGCCCGCGTCCCAGCGCAGCCTGGTGCTGGGGCCACTGCTGGACGATGACGAGCAAAGCGTGCGCTTCGCCGCCGTGGACGCCCTGCTTGGCCTCGACCCCGACGCCATCGGCCTGTATTTCGGCCCGTTGCAGAGCGCGCTGGAGCAGTACCAGCAGACACTGGAAAAACAACCTGACGACGCCGAGGCCCAGGTGCACCTGGCGCGCCTGTACCTGCACGAGAATGATTACGACGAGGCGGCCGCAGCCCTGCAGCGCAGCCTCGCGGTGGACCCGGATAGCCTCGATGCCCTGGCCACCCAGGTGCGCCTGCTGGAGCGCCAGGGCCATCACGATCAATCCCGCCAGGTGCTGGCCAAGGCTTTGGCGCTGCGCCCGGACTCGGCGTTCCTGCAGTACGAGCTGGGGCTGTGGCTGATCCGCCATGACCAGCGTGAATACGCCCTGCTCGCCTTGTCGCGCGCGGTAGAGTTGGAACCGGAAAATGCCGATTACCGCTACACCCTCGCGGTGACCTTGCACGATCTGGATCAATCCGATGCCGCGCAAAAGCAACTGGAAACCCTGCTCAGCCGCCAGCCAGCCAACCGTCGGGCGCGGGTGCTGCTGATCCAGTACTGGAAAGAAACCGGCCAACTGCAGAATGTCCAGGTCCTGCTGGCGGAGCTGGAGCGGCAGAACCCGGACGATCCCTTCCTGCAACAAGGGCTGTAGATTGCGTTGAACCCTTGGCAGATGCCCGTGGTCCAGTGTTTATGGACCATTGGAGGTGGCAGGGAACCGGCCCTGCCGAGCATTTCAGGAGAACCGCATTGGCCAGCTCGTTGTCGATGGACGAACGTGCTCTGATCCTGGCCCCGGATCAGCTTGCCAACAATACTTCCAAGTTGTTGGCGGCGGCCGGTGTCGACTGTTTGTGCGCGCCTGATATCGCCAGGCTGCAGGCCTGGCTGATCGAAGGCGCAGGCCTGGCGATCATCGCCGAGCAGGCCCTGAGCGTTGACGCAGCGCCTGTCTTGCAGCGCTACATCGACCAACAGCCGGCGTGGTCGGACTTTCCTATCCTGTTGTTGACGCCAACACCAGCCTCCCCCTCTGCCACCCATCTTGGCCTGGGCAACCTGACCCCGCTTGCCGTACCTTTCGACGAAGGGCAGTTACAGCAGCTGGCTCAGACAGCGTTACGCAACCGGCGCCGCCAATACCTGGCGCGCGACCAGATGCTCGAACTGCAAAAGCGCCTGGATGCGCGCAGCGAGGAGCACCGCGTCCTCGACCAGGCCTTGCAGCAGACCCGCAAGATGGAGGCGATCGGCCAGCTGGCCGGCGGTGTGGCACATGACTTCAACAACCTGCTGACCAGCATCGGCGGCAGCTTCGAACTGATCGACCGGCGCCTGAAAAACGGGCGCAGTGACGGCGTTGAAGGGATCCTGCGCATGGGCCAGCAGGCTGTGTCACGTGCCGCAGTGCTTACCCATCGTCTGCTGGCGTTTTCGTCCAGGCAATCGCTGCACAGTCAGCGCATCGACCTGCTTGCGCTACTGCAACCGCAGCGACTGGAGGCCATCCTTGACCAAGGGGTAAGCCTGCAACTGGACCTGCCCGCAGACCTTTGGGCCGTGCAGGCGGACGACAAGCAATTGCAAGAGGCGCTAAACAACCTGCTGGTCAATGCCTGCGAGGCCATGCCCAATGGGGGCACGCTGCGGATAGAGGCCAGCAACCAGCAGATTGACGCGCAGCGGCCCGCAAGCGGTGGGTTGAATACAGGTGAGTATGCCTGCCTGAGCATCATCGATGACGGCCAGGGCATGTCACAGCGCACCCTGGAGCATGCCTTCGAGCCCTTCTTCAGTACCAAGCCGGTGGGTCAAGGGATTGGCCTTGGCCTTTCGATGGTTTACGGCTTCAGCAAGCAGTCCCACGGCCATGTGGCGCTGTTCAGCGAGATCGGCCATGGCACCCAGGTGGACCTCTACCTGCCACGCTACCATGATGCGCAACAACCCGAGGCCGACACGCCGCGCCCTACGCCTGCCGCCAGAAGCCGTAATGTACTGGTTGTCGAGGATGATCCCCATGTCCGCGAACTGCTTTGCCAGTCGTTGCAGGACGAGGGTTATCCCTGCCGCAGCGCCAGCAACGCCATCGAAGCCTTGCAACTGCTGCGTTCAGGCCAGGTGATCGATCTGCTGGTCAGCGATGTCGGCCTGCCGGGCATGAATGGCCGGCAGTTGGCCGAGATCGCACGCACACTGCGCCCGCAGCTTCCGGTGCTGTTCATCACCGGATACGCCGAGACGGCCATGGCGCGCGAGGGGTTTCTCGCACCGGGCATGCAGCTGATCTGCAAGCCGTTCGAGCTCAAGCAGTTGCAGGCACAGGTAGCCACCATGCTGGGGCATCCCTGAGCCGGTTCATTCGCTCAACATCAGCAGGGCCTGGTCCATCAGGCTGGCCAAGGCGAAAGGCTTGAGCATCAGCGCCGTACCGGGCGCCTCGGACAGTTGCGGATCCAGCGGCTGGTCGTTGAAGCCGGTAATGAAGAGGATTTTCTGGTCCGGCTCAACCATGCGCATCGCCCTGGCGACCTGCCGCCCACTGAAACCACCCGGCAGGCCGATGTCGGTGATCACCAGCTCGAAGGGGCCGTGGTGGCGGAAGCGATCGAGCGCCGAGTTCGCGTCCCTCACATCGCACACGTCGAAGCCACGCTCCTGTAGGTACTCCTTCATCACCGAACGCAGGTTTTCCTCATCATCGACCAGCAGCACGCGCTGGCCGCTGGCCCGTGTAACTGCTGGTACCGGCTGCGGGGGTTCTGGCGCGATGTGCTCAAGGCAACGCGGGAACAGCATACAGACCCTGAGACCGTGATCAGGTGCTGACTCGAGCCAGACGTGCCCACCGGACTGGCCGACGAAGCCATAGACCATCGCCAGACCCAACCCGGCGCCATGGCCCATGGGTTTGGTGGTGAAAAACGGTTCGAACGCCCGCGCCAGGTCGGCTTCGGGCATGCCATGACCATCGTCTGTGACATACACCGCGACGTAGTCACCTGGGGATACGCCGTGCTCATCAGGTAATGGCGCCTGCAGGCGCTGGTTGATGGTGCGCAGTGTCACCACGCCACGCCCAAGGCAAGCCTCACGTGCGTTGGCGAACAGGTTCACCATGGCATTTTCCAGCTGTGCAATATCCAGGCAGAGGGTCCAGGGTTTTACATCCAGCTCCCAGTCCACCCGCATTTCAGCCCCCAGCACCTGGCGCAACAGCGGCTCCATGGCACTGAGCTGGCGATTGATGTCCAGAGGCTTGGGTGACAGCGGCTGATGGCGGGAGAATGCCAGCAAACGATGAGTCAGCGTCATGGCGCGTCGCACGGAGTCGCTGGCCAGAGCCACATAACGATCAATGTGCTCCAGCCGCCCTTGGTCCATGCGCCGCTGCAAGAGCTCAAGGCTACCGCCGATACCCGACAGCAGGTTGTTCATCTCGTGGGCCATGCCGCCTGCCAGGTGGCTGACCGCGTCCAGGCGCTGACTGGCCCGTAACAAAGTATCTGACTGGCGCAAGGCATCTTCAAGGTCCTGTGAAATGTCACGCCCTACGGCAGTCAGCAGGGTGCCGTCGAAACTCGCCGTCCAGCGGAACAATCGGTAATGCCCGTCCTTGTGGCGCAAGCGCGTCTCGAACTGCTCGCCGCGCCGGTTGCCAAGGAACTCAATCACGGCAATTTCCACCTCGGCCCTGTCGGCTGGATGGACCAGCTCCAGGATCGATTCACCGCGCATCTCGTCTTCAGTCCAGCCCAGCGCACGCTGCCAGGTCGGGTTGGCCGCTTGCAGCCGCAGGTCGTGAGTAACCACGACCATGGCATCGCGGGAAAGCTGCCAGATGTGATCGCGGTCGGCCAGGATGCGCTCGATCTGGCGTTCGAATGCCAACGCCTGGTCGCGCCATTTGTCATGTGCATCGACGCTGGCGCTGGTATCGATCACCGTGTGCAGAAACCCCACCACCTCATACTGCTCATCACGCAGCGGTGTGTAGCTGAATGCATGGCAGCTTTGGCTACCCGTTCGCTTGCACGGTAGCCATAGCGGCTGGTCCTCGACAAAGTTCGAGCAACCTTCGAGTGCCTTGTACACCCAAGACCCGATGGCCTTCCATTCTTTTGCCCAGAGTGTGTCGAACGCTTGCCCCAACGCATGACCGTCGCCTGCGAGCAATGCTGCGTAAGGGTCGTTGTGAATCACGGTCATCTGGGCGCCCCAGACCACGGCGCAGGGAAATGGCGACAGCAACATCATGTCGACTGCAATGCGCAACGGTGCCTGCCAGTGCGGCAACGGCCCGAGCGAACTGTATCGCCAGTCGAACTGCGTGATCTGCTCAGCCATGCCCACTTGCGCAGACTGCCGATTGGCAAGCGCCCTGCCTTGCGCCGAAGGTTTGCGCGGTGTGTCGTTTACGAACACTGTCGTGATTCCATCATGGCTCTTGGATGAAAAATCCGTTTGTGCATCATCTGCCCGAAGATTTGCCGCCGCAATAGCTGCACTGCTAACAGCCTCTCACTCGACGCACCTTACAGGCTCAGGTAATAGCATAGAGCCATTACCGGAATGGCGCCTTGCCAATCGCAAGCTATGCTCAATAGGTTTTCCCCGCGCCAAGGAACGCAATGCCCTTCAACGACAGACCAGGGAGCGTGGTGATGAGCAAGAAGATTCTGGTAGTACTGACCAATACGGCCAAATACCCGACCCTGAAACGGGCCACCGGCTTGTGGCTGGGTGAAGCGGTGCATTTTGTCGACGTGGTGGAGAAAGCCGGGTATGAAGTCGATTACGTAAGCCCTGCTGGAGGCTATGTACCGATCGACCCGCACAGCCTGCAAATGGCCCCAGACTTGGACTGGCAACGGTACGACGACAAATCGTTCATGAGCCGTCTGGGTGCATCTTACAGCCCGGGCCAGGTCAGGGCAGCGGATTACCGCGCCATCTACTACACAGGCGGCCACGGGGTGATGTACGACTTCCCGGACAACCAGCCGTTACAGGACCTGGCACGCAAGATCTACGAAAATGGCGGCATCGTTGCCGCGGTCTGCCATGGTGTGGTCGGCTTGTTGAACATCAAACTCAGCGACAACAGCCTGTTGCTCAAGGACCGTCAGGTAACCGGTTTTTCCAACACCGAAGAAAAACTGGCAGAGCTGGACGAAGTTGTGCCCTTCCTCACAGAACACGAATTGATTGCACGGGGCGGCATCTATAACAAACACGAGAACCCTTGGGAATCGTTCGTGATCCCCGATGACCGGCTGATCACCGGGCAGAACCCAGCCTCCACGAGACTATTGGCCGAAAAGGTCCTTGCTGCATTGAAGCCGTAATCAGTCCTACACCTTAGCGGCGTTGTTCGCAAAACACCCAAAGCGTTGGATTACAGCAGGCGCAATGATTGATTCATAGGCTCTCCATTGGGCTGCTCATCTCGGGCAGCTCGGAAAATGGGGGCTGGACACTCATGTCAAGAATCAAGAATGCTCGGCAGAGCTTGGTAGAACTGTTGCTGACATTGACAGTCAGTTTACTGCCGGTGGGGTCCGGGCTGATGATCATGCATTACCTGCATGACAAGAAACTTGAAGAAACCGCGCGGATATCGGTCAGCGAGGTAATTTATTCCGTGGACCTCGCACTGGACCGAGTTCAGGCTTCGGCGGCGGCAGCAATGAAGTTGGCAGGTGCTACCTGCGAAAGTGCCGAAGCGCAATTGTCTGATCAGGTTGCAAAAGCGCCACACCTGCGCTCGCTGGCATTGACCGTTGACGGGCGTACCTATTGCAACACCTTGAAGACGCCGTATTCACCCGATCACATTTTCCCAGATGCGAAAACGCAATTTCGTCTGACCTTGGACCCGCCTACAACACCCAATGCAGTTCTGCTCGCCTATCAGATCCGCGAGAATAATCTGGGGGTCATTGCCACGACTTATGGCATGTTGCTGCGCAATGAACTGCGCGCATTTCAGACTGGGCTGACGTTGTTGCTCGAATTCGGAGAATTGTACATCTGGGCTGACGGCGACAGTCGCGACCCGGCGCGCCCATCACAAGTCGAATTTTTCGAAGAAGGTGTCTCGGAGAAATATGGTTATACCGTCAAGGCAGGCTATGGCGAGGGATACTCGGCACGCGAAACACGCCTGACGATGAAACAACTTTTCCCATCCCTGGCGTTGGTCGGGATCATTACTGGATCGATCACTTACTGGGGCCTGTTCAGGCAAAGAAGCATGCGTGCTCGTAGCGCTGCCAGCCAAGACTGACAGCGCACGCTTCACTCACTTATTCGGCATTGAGCACGCCACGACGCACCTGATCACGCTCGATGGACTCGAACAGCGCCTTGAAGTTGCCTTCACCGAAGCCGTCATCGCCTTTGCGCTGGATGAACTCGAAGAATACCGGACCAAGCAGCGTTTCCGAGAAAATCTGCAGCAACAGGCGCTTGTCGCCTGGCTCGGAAGCGCCGTCCAGCAGGATACCGCGAGCCTGCAGCTGGTCGACCGGCTCGCCATGCCCAGGCAGGCGTTCTTCGAGCATTTCGTAATAGGTTTGCGGCGGCGCGGTCATGAAGCGCATGCCCAAGCCCTTCAGTGCATCCCAGGTCTTGAGCAGGTCATCGGTGAGGAAGGCCACATGCTGGATACCCTCGCCATTGAACTGCATCAGGAACTCTTCGATCTGCCCGGCGCCCTTGGACGACTCTTCATTGAGCGGAATGCGGATCATGCCATCAGGCGCGGTCATGGCCTTGGAGGTCAGGCCGGTGTACTCGCCCTTGATGTCGAAATAGCGAATCTCGCGGAAGTTGAACAGCTTCTCATAGAAACCGGCCCAGTAAGCCATGCGCCCGCGATAGACGTTGTGGGTCAGGTGATCGATGATCTTCAGGCCCGCCCCTTGCGGATTGCGGTCGACGCCTTCGATGAAATTGAAGTCGATATCGTAGATCGAGCTGCCTTCATCGAAACGGTCGATCAGGTAGAGCGGTGCCCCACCGATGCCTTTGATGGCCGGCAGGCGCAACTCCATCGGGCCAGTTTCGATCTCGACCGGCTGAGCCCCCAGCTCCAGGGCCCGGGCATAGGCTTCGTGGGCGTTGCGTACGCGGAACGCCATGCCGCACACCGACGGCCCATGCTCGGCAGCAAAGTAGGAAGCGATGCTCTTGGGTTCGTTGTTGAGGATCAGGTTGATGCCGCCCTGGCGATACAGGTGCACGTCCTTGGAGCGGTGTGTGGCCACCTTGGTGAAGCCGAGGATCTGGAATACCGGCTCCAGTACGCCGGGCGTCGGCGAAGCCAGCTCGATAAATTCAAAGCCCATCAGGCCCATTGGATTGTCAAAGATATCAGCCATGTTCGTACCCTCATCTGCAGCGAAAATTAATGAATGCGTAGGATGTGGAACGGCAATGGTGGAGAGCACGGGATACCGCGCACGCTTCGGGCGAGGAAGTCACCAATGATCAGCTTGAACCCATGGTATGTCATATGGACCCATTCTCGGCGGGTTGATCCCTCAAACGCGAAGGACCTTATTGTTGTATTCGTAAATCGATTCTACATTGCGTAACTTGCTTTGTCGCGCTTTAGTTGGCCAGCGCCACCGACAAACGGCTATCCTCAGCACGTCAGTCATCAGGAAGATCACCCCAGCATGCCCCTAACGGTCAAACGCCCCGCTCGCTGGAGCTGGCGCACGCTCTTGCCCTGGATCGTCGGCGTGGTGCCGCTTGCCTGTGGCCTGGCGGTGATGAACTGGCAGATCGAGCGCGAACTGCGCGCCAGCAGCCAGGCGACAACACGCCAGGTGGTCGAACATGTCGATCATATTCTAGACAACCTCGCCAACGCCGCGCAGGCGCTGCTGCCGCTGGCGGGCAGCCCTTGCGCGGACGCTCAGCTGGCCTTGCGCAGCGAGGTCACGCGCAATGCTTTCGTGCGTTCGACCAACCTGTTTCAGCAACACAACCTGTACTGCAGTTCGCTGTTCGGCGACTTCGACGAAGTCGTCGATGCCAATGACTACACCGATGGCCGGCTATGGCTGATGGACGGCAACTCGGTAACGCCCGGTCATGCCTTGCTGGTGTACCGGGCCAGCGATGGCGATCGCGGCGCGATCACTACCGTGGATGGCGATCACCTGCTTACAGCCTTGCGCCTGATCGGCCCGGAGGAAGCGTTGCAGATCCGCGTCGGCAATGCCTGGATGGGCAAGGACGGCGTGGTGCATGACGGTGCCCCACCGGTTGCCGCCGCTGCCGATGTGACCCTCGGCTCGACCCGTTACCCGTTCAGCGTGCACGGTGGCTACGAGGCCGGCAATCAAGGTGAGCTGCTGCGCAGCCACTACCCGGCCCTGCTCAGCCTGCTGCTGGTGCTCGGTGTGGTGGCCGGCAGTGCCTGCCGCTGGCAGATCCGCCGGGCCAGTTCGCCCCGGGCCGAGCTGAATCGGGCCCTGGAGGCGGACGAGTTTCTGCCGTATTTCCAGCCAGTGGTGCGCAAGGGTGACTACCGCTGGGCCGGAGCTGAGGTGCTGATGCGCTGGAACCACCCCCGTGAAGGCCTGGTCCGCCCGGACCTGTTCATCCCCTACGCCGAACACAGCGGCCAGATTGTCGCCATGACCCGGGCCCTGATGCTGCACACCGCGCAGAGCCTTGCGCCTTACACTGCGCTACTGGAAGATGGCTTCCACATCGGCATCAACATCACTGCCGACCACTGCCGCGACCTGAGCCTGCTCGACGACTGCCGCACCTTCCTCCAGCACTTCCCCCCTGGGCGGGTACGGCTGACCCTGGAACTGACCGAACGCAAGCTGATCGAAGCCACGCCGGTAGCCCTCGAGCTGTTCGCCAAGCTGCATGACATGGGGGTGATGATCGCCCTGGATGACTTCGGCACCGGTCAGTCGAGCCTCAACTACCTGCGCCAGTTCAAGGTCGACTACCTGAAGATCGACCAGAGTTTCGTGGCCATGATCGGTGGCGACGCGTTGTCGCAACATATTCTCGACAGCATCATCGAGCTGTCCGGCAAACTGGGCCTGGGCATTGTTGCCGAAGGGGTGGAAACCGACGTCCAGCGTGACTACCTGGCACGTTTCGAGGTGGACTTCCAGCAGGGCTATCTGTTTGCCCGGCCGATGCCAGCGGACGAGTTCCTCAGCGCACTTGCTGCACGCCCAGGTGCTGCGCGGTTGCCGCAGGGCGCGCCCCCTGAGATCATGCGCGGCTGATCCACCCGCTCACTCCCCTATCCGAGGCATTCGTGTCAAAAGGCATTGTTTCGTCGGTCATGGCGTCCTGTCTGTTCGCCGTGATGTATTTCTATACTTCCCTGCTGTCGCCGCTCGATGGCGAAGAGATCTTTGGCTGGCGCACGCTGCTGACGCTGCCCTGCCTCACGCTGTTCATGCTGGTCAGCAAAGACTGGAAGCGCGTCGGTGAATTGCTTGCCCGTGTGCGCCAGACGCCGGTCCTGCTGCTGGGCATGGTCGGCACTTCGTGGCTGATGGGGGTGCAGCTGTGGCTGTTCCTCTGGGCGCCACTGCATGGGCGCAGCCTGGAAGTGTCGATGGGCTACTTCCTGCTGCCGCTGGCGATGGTACTGACCGGGCGGCTGGTCTACGGCGAGCGCCTGTCACGCCTGCAAAAAGTGGCGGTCAGCTGCGCCGCACTGGGCGTAGGGCATGAGCTGTACCAGCATGGCAGCTTCGCCTGGGAAACCTTGCTGGTGATGATCGGCTACCCGATCTACTTCGTCTTGCGGCGACGCTGTCGCACCGACCACCTCGGTGGCCTGTGGTGCGACATGTGCCTGTTGCTGCCCTGGGCTGTGTACTTCGTTACCCAGGGGCCTTTGTCGGCGGCCGACCTGCACCAGCACCCCGGCCTCTACGGGTTGATCCCGCTGCTGGGGGCGATCAGCGCTTGTGCACTGATCGCCTACGTGCTGGCCAGCCGCCTGTTGCCGTTCAGCCTGTTCGGCCTGCTCAGCTACGTCGAGCCGGTGTTGCTGGTGGGCGTTGCCCTGCTGCTGGGCGAATCCATCGGCCCGGATCAGTGGCTGACCTACCTGCCCATCTGGGCAGCCGTGTTGGTGCTGGTGCTTGAAGGCTTCAAGCACCTGCTGCGTCAGCGTCGGCGTTCGGTGTAAGGCGCACCTGGCGCACCCGGCGCTCCTCCACCGCCACCACGGTCATGCTCCAGCCGTTCCAGGCCAGCTGGTCACCCACCACCGGCAGGCGGTCCAACAGGCTCATTACCAGGCCCGCCAAGGTCTGGTAGTCCTCGGTGGCACGGGCGCTGAAGCCTGTACCGGCCTGGACCTGGCTCAGGTTCAGGGCGCCGCTGACGACAAAGCTGCCAGCCTCCTCGACGATCGCCGGGCCCTCTACCTCGCTGGCATCCGGCAACTCGCCGGCGATCGACTCGAGGATATCGGTCATGGTCAGCAAGCCGGTGAAGTCACCGAACTCGTTGATCACGAAAGCAATGTGTGTCGACTGGCTACGCATCTGCTCCAGGGCGTTGAGGATGCTGAAGCTCTCCAGCAGGTTCAACGGCGCCCGGGCCATGCGCTCAAGGTCCGGCTGGCTGCCGGACAACCACTCCTTGAGCAGCTCTTTCTTGTGCACGAAGCCCAGCGGTTCCTCGATATGGCCATCGCGAATCAGCGGCAGGCGCGAGTACGGCGAGTTGGCCAACGCCTCGGTGATGGCCTGCGCCGGCTGCGCCAGGTCGATCACGTCGACCTCGGCTCGCGCCGTCATCACCGTGCGGATCGGCCGCTCGGCCAGGTTCAGCACGCCGCTGATCATCACCCGCTCGCGGCGGTCGAACAGCACCTGCTCCTCGCCCCCTTCGACCAGGTCGGCAATGTCTTCGCCCACTTCGTCAGCCTCGACCCGACGGCCACCCAACAGGCGCAGCACGGCATGCGCGGTACGCTCGCGCAGTGGCCGGTGCTGCTGCAGGCTGCGCTTGCGGCGGGCACGGGCCAGCTGGTTGAACAGCTCGATAAGGATCGAGAAGCCGATGGCCGCGTACAAGTAGCCTTTCGGGATATGGAAGCCCAGGCCTTCGGCGGTCAGGCTGAAACCGATCATCATCAGGAAGCCCAGGCACAGCATGATCACTGTCGGGTGGGCGTTGACGAAGCGGGTCAGCGGCTTGCTGGCGACGATCATGATACCGATCGAGAACACCACCGCGATCATCATCACCGACAACTCTTCGACCATGCCTACGGCGGTGATCACCGCGTCCAGCGAGAACACGGCGTCAAGCACGACGATCTGCGCCACGATCGGCCAGAACGCGGCATGGCGTAACGCACCACTGGCTTGCGTGACGTGCCCTTCCAGGCGTTCGTGCAATTCCATGGTGGCCTTGAACAGCAGGAACACACCACCGAACAGCATGATCAGGTCACGGCCAGAGAAACTCTTGCCGAACACCTCGAACAGCGGTGCGGTGAGGGTGACCATCCACGAGATACTGGCCAGCAGGCCCAGGCGCATGATCAGTGCCAGGCTCAGGCCGATGACCCGCGCGCGGTCGCGCTGATGCGGCGGCAGCTTGTCGGCGAGGATGGCGATGAACACCAGGTTGTCGATACCCAGCACCAGCTCGAGGACGATAAGCGTCAGCAGGCCCAGCCAGGCCGTGGGGTCGGCTAGCCATTCCATTAGCGGGTACTCACGAAGAAAGCGTCACGGGGACGGCGGGAAGATGGCCGGGAAGGCCGGGGACTGGGGGGCTCCGCGAAGGTGCTCATAAGGACCTTGATCAAAAATAGGGAAGGAAATCCTACAAGCACAGCAGGTTAATCTGATAGCGCGAAACTATTACAAAACCTGTAACAGCATGGCAGGGGATTTTTCTTCAATACTCGCGCCGCTTGCAGCGGCAGGATGGCAACATCGTCCAACACACGGAGTTACGGAAAATGAGCCTGTCCCTGTCCATGGCTGCTTTCGCCCTTGCCGCATCGATCTCTCCAGGGCCAGTCAATGTCGTCGCCCTGGGCAGCGGAGCCCGTCATGGCCTGCGGGCAAGCCTGTGGCATGTGACGGGCGCGACGCTGGGCTTCTGCTTGCTGCTGGTGCTGGTTGGCCTCGGTTTGCACGAACTGCTGTTGCGCTGGCCGCTGCTGGGCGCGGCACTGCACTGGGGTGGCGTGGCGTTTCTGCTGTACATGGCGTGGAAGCTGGCCAGCGATGATGGCCAGCTGGGTGGGACCGATCAGCAGCAGGCACCTTCGGCCTGGCATGGCGCGGCCATGCAATGGCTGAACCCCAAGGCCTGGCTGGCGGCGGTGGCGGGCGTGGGTGCCTATACCGGTGGCGAACAGCACCTGCTGTGGTTGTTCACCTGGATCTACGGGCCGATCTGTTTCGTTTCGGTGGCCTGCTGGGCCTGGGCCGGGAGTGTGATTCGCCAGTATCTGCGCGAGCCGCGGTATCTGCAGTTGCTGAATCGGGGGCTGGCAGTATTGCTGGTGGGGAGTGCGGGATACCTGCTCGTTTGATGAAGCCAGTGCCGGCCTCTTCGCGGGGCAAGCCCGCTCCCACAGGATTACCACTCCCTGAAAGACATTCATAATCCTGTGGGAGCGGGCTTGCCCCGCGAAGAGGCCGGTACAGCATCGCGGTAATGCCCCGGTGTCGCAGCCAGGTGCTGCTTGAAGGCGCGCTGCAGATGCGCCTGGTCGGCGAACCCGGCCTCCAGTGCCACCTCGGCAATAGCCCGCCCTTTACGCAACTGCGACCGCGCATGCTGCACGCGCTGATCCAGCAGGTAGCCGTGTGGGGTGATGCCGAAGCGCTGCCGAAAAGCGCGAATCAGGTAAGACCGTGACAAGCCACAGGCTGCGCAGATGTCCTCCAGGCTCAGCGAGTCGAGACGATGGGCACGAATGAACGCCGCTGCCGCTTCCAACTGTGGATGGCAGGAAGGTGATTGCTTCGCTGAAGCCAGTAAATAGCCCGGAAGTTCTGTGAAAAAACTCGCCAGCCGTGCCTCGCGATCATCCAGTTCACCGTCGAACAGGTCGGCAAACAGTTGCAGCAGCCGGCCGTACAACGCAGGAGACGCACTGACGGTCTGCGCTGGCAGGACAAAGCCCCGATCCTGCAACCACGGCATGTCGACGAACAGCATCAGGTATGACCAAGGCTGCCCGGCGATCGGGTTACAGGTGTGCACCACGCCTGGGTTCATCAGCACCGTGGTACCGGCCGTCACCTCGAGCTGGCTGGCGCCGCTCAGGTAGGTGCTGCGCCCCCCGGTGATCACGCCGATGGAAAAGCTCTCATGGGAATGGGCGGCGTAGCAGACCTTGCGCCCATCCCCCACGCGCCGGGCTTCGACGAAGGGCAATGCCGGATCCCGCCAGAACCGCGACACCTCGATCATTGCCCTGCCCTCATTCGTCGCTGTGGTGCACCACCACCAGCAGCTGCGCTGGCTGCTCGCCGACCGAGCGCAGGCGGTGCGGTGTCTGGGCGTTGAAATGCAGCGCATCGCCCTGCTCCAGCAACACCCGTTCATTCATGAAATCGACTTCCACCTGGCCGGCATGGACGAACAGAAACTCCTCACCTTCGTGCTCCTTGAAAGTCGGGTCGCTGAATTCGGTCGGCGGCTGGATCAGGAACGGCAACAGGCTGCGCTGCCCGACCTGGTTGGTCAACGCCGCATAGCCAGGCCCGTGACCATCGCCCACCAGCGCCTGGCGCTCGCCCTGGCGCACCAGGCTGTAGCGGCCCTGCCCGGCCTGCTCCTCGGCGAACAATTCCTCGACGTTGACGTTCAGCGCCCGCGCCAGCTTAAGCGCAGCAGCGATCGACGGCGTGTTCAGGCCGCGTTCCACCTTGGACAGGTAGCTCTTGGTCATGCCGGATTTATCGGCCAGCGCCTCCAGCGTGACACCCAGTTTCTTTCTCAACAGTTTCAATCGGTTAGACATGCGACGCGCTTTTCCCGGATCCACAGGCTTGCTTATGACACTTTGTGTCATATAGGATTATTTGTGTCATTCGCTAGCCCGTTGCTCAACCGACCAAAGCTTAGCAACGGGCCAGCGCCGACATCGCTCATCACGCCACAGAGGAATCCCCCATGGCCAAGACCCTGACACAAAGCAAGGACCAACTGGTCCAGCAGGCGCTGACGCAGATGCAAGGCTCGCTTGCCGATAATACGTGGACTGTACGGGAAAAGCTGGCCCTGACCTGCCGAATTCTGTTCGATCACGGCCACGACTCCGGTCTGGCCGGGCAGATCAGCGCACGCGGCCCGCATCCCGGTACCTTCTACACCCAGCAACTGGGGCTGGGTTTCGACGAAATCAGCGCCAGCAATCTGCTGCTGGTCAATGAGGACCTTGAGGTGCTCGAAGGCCAGGGCATGCCCAACCCGGCCAACCGCTTCCACAGCTGGGTGTACCGCGCCCGTGCGGATGTGAACTGCATCATCCACACCCACCCGACCCACGTTGCTGCCCTGTCGATGCTGGAAGTCCCACTGCAGGTTTCGCACATGGACCTGTGCCCGCTCTACGACGATTGCGCATTCCTCGAAGCCTGGCCGGGCGTGCCGGTGGGCAATGAGGAAGGCGAAATCATCAGCGCCGCGCTGGGTGACAAGCGCGCCATCCTGCTCTCGCACCATGGCCAGCTGTCCACCGGCACCAGCATCGAGCAGGCCTGCGTGTACGCCCAGCTGATCGAGCGCGCCGCGCGCCTGCAGCTGCTGGCGATGTCGGCCGGCACCATCAAACCCATCGCCCCGGCACTGGGCCGCGAAGCCCACGACTGGATCGACCGGCCCAAGCGCCATGCCGCTGCCTTCAACTACTTTGCCCGGCAGAGCCTGCGTGTTCACGCCGACTGCCTGAACTGACCCCAGATCGCCTTGCTTGCGGAGCCCGAATCATGACCACCGAATTCCACGGCATCATCGGCTACACCATCACCCCCTTCAGCGCAGGCGGCGAACAGCTCGACCTGCCCGCGCTGGGCAAGTCCATCGAACGCCTGATCGACGGCGGCGTACAGGCCATCGCCCCGTTGGGCAGTACCGGCGAAGGTGCCTATCTCAGCGACAGCGAATGGCAGCAGGTGGCCGAGTACAGCCTCGCCCGCATCGACAAGCGAGTGCCCAGCATCGTCAGCGTCTCCGACCTGACCACGGCCGGCGCCGTGCGCCGCGCCCGCTTTGCCCAGGCCCACGGCGCCGACGCGGTGATGGTACTGCCGGCCGCTTACTGGAAACTCAGCGAAGCCGAGATCCTTCAGCACTATCACACCATCGGTGATGCCATCGATATCCCGATCATGCTCTACAACAACCCTGCCACCAGCGGCACCGACATGTCGGTGGAGCTGATCCTGCGCATCGTCCGCGAAGTGGCCAACGTGACCATGGTCAAGGAGAGCACTGGCGACATCCAGCGCATGCACAAGCTGCAGCTGCTTGGCGAGGGCCAGGTGCCGTTCTACAACGGTTGCAACCCGCTGGCGCTGGAAGCGTTCGTGGCCGGGGCCAAGGGCTGGTGCACGGCGGCGCCGAACCTGATTCCGGCGTTGAACCAGGCGCTGTACCAGGCGGTACTGGAGGGAGACCTGGCGCAGGCCAGGGAACTGTTCTACCGGCAGCTGCCGCTGCTCGACTTCATTCTCAAGGGCGGGTTGCCGGCGACGATCAAGGCAGGCTTGGGGCTTACCGGGTTGCCGGTGGGTGAGCCACGGCGGCCGGTGTTCGGGCTGGATGAGCCAGGGCGCGCGACCTTGGCGGCATTGTTGCAAGGACTCGGCATCAAAGACTGACGTGTTCTCCTGTGGGAGCGGGCTAGCCCGGGAACACCGGCGAAGCCGGTGCCAGGCACTGCAGCGCCTGCTTCGCGGGTCAAGCCCGCTCCCACAGAAGTCAGCCGTCTCAGCCTTTACCTCATGGCATCACCGGCGGCACATACTGCAACGTGGTACCCAGTGCCCACAGCAACACCAGCACCAACGGCACATGCACCAGCAACTGCACGAACGAAAAGCCGATCAGGTCGCGCGCCTTGAGCCCCAGCACGCCCAGCAGCGGCAGCATGTAGAACGGGTTGATCAGGTTCGGCAGCGCCTCGGCGGCGTTGTAGATCTGCACGGCCCAGCCCAGGTGATACTGCAGGTCGTTCGCCACCAGCATCACGTACGGTGCTTCGATGATCCACTTGCCACCGCCAGACGGAATGAAGAAGCCCAGCACCGCCGAGTACACGCCCATCAGCAGCGCGTAGGTGTCATGGGTGGCGATCTGGGTAAAGAACAGCGAAATGTGGTGGGCCAGGGTCTGTTCATCCACACCTTTGACCTGGGTGAGGATCGCGGCGATCGAGCCATACAGCGGGAACTGGATCAATACCCCGGTGGTGGTCGGCACGGCACGCGCCACGGCATCGAGGAAGCTGCGCGGGCGCCAGTGCAGCAAGGCACCGAGCATGATGAACAACAGGTTGTAGGTGTTCAGCCCGGAAATCGCGGTAATCGCCGGTTTGGTGGCGAACTCCTGGTACAGCCAGCCGCCAGCCAGGGCCACCAGCATCAGAATCAGAATCGGGCTGTGCTCCAGCCACTCGCCCGGGCGGGTACGCTTGGGGGCCGGCGGCGCGGTGAAGCTGGGGTCGACGCCACAATCTTCGGCGCTGCGCGCGCTGGTCGGGCCAGGTGCCGTGGCATAGGCGATCACCAGCGAGACGACCACCAGGGCCGCCAGCATCACCCCGGACTGCCAGAGGAAAATGGTCTCGGTAAACGGGATCACGCCGGTGATCGACAGGATCGAAGGCGGCAGGCTGGCCGGGTTGGCTTGCAACTGCGCGGCCGAGGACGACAGGCCCAGCGCCCAGACAGCACCCAGGCCCAGGTAGGCAGCAGCACCGGCGGCGCGATAGTCCATCTTCAGCTCGGTACGACGGGCCAGGGCTCGGACCAGCAGGCCGCCGAACACCAGCGACAGGCCCCAGTTGAGCAGCGAAGCCAGCATCGAGATCAACGCGACCCAGCACACCGCAGAGCGGCCATTGCCGGGGATGCGCGCGAGGCGGTCGATCAGCCGGGCGGCGGGTGGCGAGCTGGCCACCACGTAGCCGCCAATGACCACGAAGGCCATCTGCATGGTGAACGGGATCAGGCTCCAGAAGCCATCGCCAAAGGCCTTGGCTGTGTCGGTCGGTTTGGCACCCATGGCCAGGGCGCCGATGCACACCAGCAGCACGGCCAGGGCGGCGAATACCCAGGAGTCGGGGAACCAGCGCTCGGCCCAGTTGGAACAGCGCAGGGCAAAGCGGGCGGAGCGGCTGTCTTGGATTTCAGCGGCCACAGTTACTTCCTTTTATTGGTTTTATCGGATGTTTCAGCAAAAACGCAAAAAACCTGTGGGAGCGGACTTGCCCGCGAATGCGGCGGTGAATGTACCGGCGCATTCGCGGGCAAGCCCGCTCCCACAGGGATAACTTGTACCTTCTATGTCAGAAGGTCATTTCCTTGACATCGTCCGGCACGATCAGCTTGCCGGCGGTTTTCTCGATGATTTCTTCGACGCTGACCCCCGGCGCGGTCTCGCGCAGGATGAAGGCGCCGTCTTCGATCTCCAGGTAGGCCAGGTCGGTCAGCACCTTGCGGATGCAGCCGGCACCGGTCAGCGGCAGGCTGCAGCGCGGCAGCAGCTTTGACTCGCCATCCTTGGAGGCGTGGGTCATGGTGACGATGATGTTCTCGGCACCGGCCACCAGGTCCATGGCGCCGCCCATGCCCTTGACCAGCTTGCCGGGGATCATCCACGAAGCAATGTTGCCTTCCACGTCCACCTCGAAGGCACCCAGCACGGTAAGGTCGACGTGGCCGCCACGGATCATGGCGAACGATTGCGCCGAGTCGAAGATCGATGCGCCACGGCGGGCGGTGACGGTCTGTTTGCCGGCGTTGATCATGTCGGCATCGAGGGTGCTTTCGGTGGGGAATTCACCCATGCCGAGCAGGCCGTTTTCGGACTGCAGCATCACGTCCATGTCGGCCGGTACATAGTTGGCCACCAGGGTCGGGATGCCGATGCCGAGGTTGACGTAGTAGCCGTCCTTCAGTTCACGGGCGACGCGTTGCGCCATCTGTTCGCGGGTCAGTGCCATGGTCAGGATCTCTTTGTTGTTCTGATGGATGGCGCTCAGGCCTTGACGGTGCGCTTTTCGATACGTTTTTCGAAGGTGCCGACGATCACCCGGTCGACGAAGATGCCCGGGGTATGGATCTCGCTGGGCAGCAGCACGCCAGGCTCGACAATCTCTTCCACTTCGACCACGGTGATCTTGCCGGCAGTGGCCGCCAGCGGGTTGAAGTTCTGCGCGGTGTTGCGGTACACCACGTTGCCGTAGTGGTCGGCCTTCCAGCCCTTGACGATGGCGAAGTCGCCGGTGATGGACTCTTCGAGGATGTACTTGCGGCCTTTGAACTCGCGCACTTCCTTGCCGTCGGCAACCGGGGTGCCGTAGCCAGTGGCGGTGTAGAAGGCCGGGATGCCGGCGCCACCGGCGCGCATCTTCTCGGCCAAGGTGCCTTGCGGGGTCAGTTCGACTTCCAGCTCGCCGCTGAGCAGCTGGCGCTCGAATTCGGCGTTTTCGCCGACGTAGGAGGCAATCATCTTGCGGATCTGCCGGTCTTCCAGCAGCACGCCCAGGCCGAAGCCGTCGACGCCGCAGTTGTTGGAGACCACGGTCAGGCCCTTGACGCCACGGCGCTTGATTTCGGCGATTAGGTTTTCGGGGATGCCGCACAGGCCAAAGCCGCCGGCCAGTACCGTCATGTTGTCGGTCAGGCCTGCCAGGGCCTCTTCATAGGTTGCTACGCGCTTGTCCAGTCCGGCCATGCTGATCCGCCTTTTGTAGTTGTTGAACCGACGAGGCTGTCGGTGAGCGTGTGCAGCCATCTTCACCGCTGGCGACTGATTTGTTAATTTTGTTTTCATCATCGATTGATAACTTTTTCAAAACAGCGATCGAGGCTGTCATGAACGTCAAGCAACTGCGCGCCTTCGTCACCGTCGCCAAGTACCAGAGCTTCGCCCAGGCCGGTGAACAGCTGCATGTGTCACAACCGGCCCTGAGCCTGACCATCAAGGCGCTGGAGGACAACCTTGGGGGTGCCCTGCTCACCCGCACCACCCGTAGCGTCAGCCTGACCGCCGAGGGCGAGGTGCTGCTGCCGCTGGCCCGGCGCCTGCTGGCCGACTGGGACGACACCGAAGAGATGCTGCGCCAGCGCTTCACCCTGCAGTTGGGCCGCGTCTCGGTGGCGGCCATACCGGCCTTTGCCGGCAACCTGCTGCCACATTCGCTCAAGGTGTTCCGCCAGCGTTACCCCAAGGTCAACGTCACGGTGCATGATGTGATCAACGAACAGGTGCTGGAACTGGTGCGCCACCGCCGCGTCGAACTGGGCATCGGCTTCGAGCCGGAAAACACCGAAGGCCTGAATTTCCACCCGCTGTACATGGACCGCTTTGTCGCCGTGGTGCCGGCCGATTCACCGCTGGCCCTGCAAACCGAGGCGACCTGGGCGCAGCTGCTGGCGCAAGACTTCATCGCCTTGCAGCGCCCGTCGGCGGTGCGCCTGCTGCTCGAGCAATACGTCGCGGCACGCCACGGCAAGCTGGCGGTGGCGTTCGAAAGCCACCAGCTGTCGACCATCGGCCGCATGGTCGCCAGCGGCCTGGGCGTCAGTGCGGTACCGGCACTGTGTATCAACCAGATGCAGGAACTTGGCGCACGTTGCGTGACCCTGGTCGAACCTGCCGTGGAACGGCGCATCGGCGTGATCGCCCTGGCCGACCACAAGCTTTCCACCGCAGCCCAGGCGCTGCTCGAGGTACTGCTTTCCACTACCCAGACTCCGGAGGTGACATGCGTTACGTGAAACTGGCAGGTTGCAACGTGCCGGCCATTGGCCAGGGCACCTGGTACATGGGCGAAGACCCGACCCGCAAGGCCGCCGAAGTGAGCGCCCTGCAACAAGGTATCGAACAGGGCCTGACCTTGATCGACACCGCCGAAATGTATGCCGAGGGCGGCGCCGAGCAAGTGGTCGGCCAAGCCATTGCCGGGCGCCGTGACCAGGTGTTCCTGGTCAGCAAGGTCTACCCGCACAACGCCAGCCGCCGTGGCGTGCCTGAAGCCTGCGAACGCAGCCTGAAGCGCCTGGGTACCGAGGTGATCGACCTGTACCTGCTGCACTGGCGTGGTCAGTATCCGCTGGCGGAAACGGTCGAAGCGTTCGAGCGCTTGCGCGAGCAGGGCAAGATCCGCCATTGGGGGGTGTCCAATTTCGATGTCGATGACCTGCGCGAACTGCACAATCCGGCTTGCGCCACCAATCAGGTGCTGTACAACCCGGCGCAGCGCGGCATCGAGTTCGACCTGTTGCCGTGGAGCCGCCAGCGCGGCTTGCCAACCATGGCCTACTGCCCGCTGGCCCAGGCCGGGCGGCTGTTGCAGCACCCGGTACTGAGCGAGATTGCCGAGCGCCATGGGGCGACACCGGCGCAGGTCAGCCTGGCCTGGGTGACGCGGGAGAATGATGTGATTGCCATTCCCAAGGCGGTGTCATCGGAACATGTGCGGTTGAATGCGGCTGCGGGGGCATTGACCTTGACCCTTGAGGACCTGCGGGCGATCGACCGGGCATTCCCGGCGCCGACGCGCAAGCAGCATCTGGCGATGGTCTGATCGACCGAGTTGACCCCTTCGCGGGCAAGCCCGCTCCCACAGGAATTCAATAACCTTCAGGTTCAGTGATCTCTTGTGGGAGCGGGCTTGCCCGCGAAGAGGCCATCAATGTCAGTGAAAATCCCGGCTTTTCACATCCAGCCCCTGCAGCAAGGGGCTGATGTCTTCCAGCCGCCGTGCAATCAGGTGCCGAACCCCGTTCTCCTGCTCCAGCCGCCCACTCACCTTGAGCAGCTGCGACCCCACCAGCGCTCGCCGTTGCCGCTCGGCCAGGTCACGCCAGACCACCACATTGACCATGCCATGTTCATCCTCAAGGGTGACGAAAGTTACCCCGCTGGCGGTCTGCGGCCGTTGCCGCCCCACCACCAGGCCGGCCACGGCAATCGCATCGCCATGCTCGACCCCCGCCAGCTCACTGGAACTGCGACAGCCCAGCGCCCGCAGCCGTGGGCGCAAGAGCCTCAGCGGATGCGGGCCCAAGGTAGTCCCCAAGGTGTGGTAATCGGCAACCAGATCCTCGCCAACCGTTGGCGCGGGCAACGCAACTTCCACCTCCGGCAAAGCCTGCACCTCGGCGAACAGCGGCAACTGCGGCTGCACCGCCGCCACCTGCCAGCGCGCCTGGTGCCGGTCTCGCGCCAGCGCTCGCAGCGCGCCCGCATCGGCCAGCCGGGCGCGGGCACGGCTGTCGAGGCCGGCACGCAAGCACAGGTCTTCGACATCCCGCCAGGGGCGCTGTGCCCTCGCCTGCTCCAACCGGCGGGCATCGGCCTCGCTGAAGCCACGGACCTGGCGCAAGCCAAGGCGCAGGGCCAGTGCGCCTTGGGGGTCAGGTTCCAAGGTGCAGTCCCATTCGCTATGGAACACATCCACGGGGCGGACCTCGATCCCTTGCCGGCGCGCCTCCTGCAGCAACTGGTCCGGGCTGTAGAAGCCCATGGGCCAACTGTTGATCAGCGCACAGGTGAAGATCGCCGGCTCATGGCACTTGAGCCAGCTGCTGGCGTAACACAGCAAGGCGAAGCTGGCCGCGTGGGACTCGGGGAAGCCGTAACTGCCAAAGCCTTTGATCTGCTCGAAGATACGCTCGGCGAACGCCAGCTCGTAACCGTTGCGCAGCATGCCTTCGACCAGCCGCTGGCGATGGGGCTCCAGCCCGCCGTGGCGCTTCCAGGCCGCCATGCTGCGGCGCAGCTGGTCGGCCTCGCCGGGGCTGTAGTCGGCGGCGACCATGGCCAGCTCCATCACCTGTTCCTGGAACAAAGGCACGCCCAGTGTGCGCTCGAAGACTGCCTTGAGCTTTTCCGAGGGGTAGGTCACCGGCTCCTGCTTGAGGCGTCGGCGCAGGTAAGGGTGAACCATGTCCCCCTGGATCGGCCCGGGGCGCACGATGGCAACCTCGATCACCAGGTCATAGAAGGTGTTGGGCCTGAGTCGCGGCAGCATGGCCATCTGTGCCCGCGATTCGATCTGGAATACGCCCATGGTCTCGGCGCGGCTGATCATCGCGTAGGTCGCCGGGTCTTCGCCGGGGATGGTCGCCAGGCTCAGTTGCCGCCCGCGATGCCGCTGCAGCAGGTCGAAACAGCGGCGCAAGGCACTGAGCATGCCCAGTGCCAGCACATCGACCTTGAGCAGGCCGACCATGTCCAGGTCGTCCTTGTCCCACTGGATCACCGTGCGCTCGGCCATGGCGGCGTTTTCCACTGGCACCAGCTGGTCCAGTGGTTGTTCGGATATGACGAAGCCACCCGGGTGCTGGGACAGGTGGCGGGGGAAGCCGATCAGTTCACCGGCCAGGACCAGGATGCGCCGCAGTGACGGGCTGCCCGGTTCGAAACCGGCCTCTGCCAGCCGTTGATCGTCCGGGATACGGTCGCTCCAGCGGCCGCAGCACTTGGCCAGGGCATCCACCTGGTCGGCCGGCAGGCCCAGCACCCTGGCCACATCACGCACCGCCCCGGCAGCATGGTAGGTATTGACCACGGCGGTCAGTGCAGCGCGGTGTCGGCCGTAACGGCGGAACACGTACTGGATCACCTCTTCGCGCCGGTCATGCTCGAAGTCCACGTCGATATCGGGCGGCTCGTTGCGCTCGCGGGACAGGAAGCGCTCGAACAGCAGACGATGCTCCATCGGGTCGAGCTCGGTGATGCCCAGCACGAAGCACACCACCGAGTTGGCGGCAGAGCCACGCCCCTGGCAGAGAATATGCTGGCTGCGGGCAAAGGCGACGATGTCATGCACGGTGAGGAAATAGCGCTCGTAACCGAGTTCCTCGATCAGCGCCAGTTCTTTGTCCAGCACCGCGCGCACCTTGCTGCTCGGCCCTGCCGGCCAGCGCAGGGGCAAACCCCGCTGGCACAATTCGCGCAGCCAGCTGGTGGGCGTCTGGCCCTCGGGCACCAGCTCACGCGGGTACTCGTAGCGCAGTTCCCCCAGATCGAACCGGCAACGCTCGGCGATGACCAGGCTCTCGGCCAGCAGGTCTGCCGGGTACAGTTCGGCCAGTTGCTCCAGAGCACGCAGGTGGCGCTCGCCATTGGCAAACAGATAGCGCCCCGCCTCGGCCACGTTGCAGTGCTGCCGGATCGCGGTCATGCAGTCCTGAAGCGCCCGCCGGCCGCGCACGTGCATGTGCACGTCACCACAGGCTACCGCGCGCAGGCCCAGCTGTGCAGCCAGTTCGCGCAAGCGGGCCAGGCGCCGGTGATCATCGCTGCCGCGGTGCAGGTGTACGCCCAACCACAAGCGATCGGCAAACACGCCATGCAGCCAGCGGCCAGCCGCCTGGTCATCGGGATCATCGGCAATCCATAGCGCCAGCAACCCCTCATGGTGCTGCTGCAGATCGTCAGCGAACAACTGGTAGTCACCCTTTTCGGCCCGCCGTCGGGCACGGGTTATCAGGGCACACAGGTTCTGGTAACCCGTGAGGTCCTGCACCAGCAATACCAGTTTGGGGCCATCCTGCAGACGCACTTCACTGCCGATGATCAAGCGCAACTGCTGCGACTTGGCCGCCTGCCAGGCGCGAACGATACCTGCCAGGGTGCACTCGTCGGTAATCGCCAGGGCCTGGTAGCCCTGCTCGCGGGCGCGGCGGAACAGCTCTTCGGCGCTCGATGCGCCGCGCTGAAAGCTGAAATTGGACAGGCAATGCAGCTCGGCGTAGCCCGGCGCGCTCATGCGAACCAGCCTTGCAGCCACAGCGGGCCGGGTTGAGCCAGGTCTTGATAGGCCCAGCCCCGCAGGCCATCGCGGGTTTCGATGCGGTAGTAGTCGCGGCGCACGTCGCCACCGTCCCACCAGCCCGACTCGATGCGCTCGGCTTGGCCCAGCAGCGTGTGGCCAGCCGCTTCCAATGCCTGCGGCGTGGGCAGCAACCAGCCAGGGCGGCTACCGGGCAAGGCCGGCAGGCTGCCCTGGGCGCCCTGCTCCGCTTGCTGCCAGGCGCATTCGGGGCGATGGTCGGCCTCGGCGCGCAGGCCTTTGACGGCGTCATCACCCAGGCGTGCACGCAGGCGTTCGCGCAGTTGCTCCCAGGGCTGGGCCTGCTTGGCGCGTGGGTCGAACAGTGCTTGGTGCTGGGGCACGAAGGCTGGCAGGTCGTCGGCGACCAGCCGCAGGTTGCGCACCGGTGCCGGGATACGCAGCGGCTCCAGGCGCCCGCGTGCCAGTTCGAAGAGCATGGCGGCATCGCGCTCGGCGGCCAGCAGGCCGACTTGCAAGCGAGTGTCCGGCCCTTCGACGTGCTCCAGGTACAGGCAGAAGCGCTGTACGCCGCAGTCACGCCCGGCGAGGAAGGCGGCCAGGTCATTGAGCATGCGCCGCAGCGGGAACAGCAAGGCCTGGTGCGACTCGACGTCGAAGTTGAGTTCAAGGCGTGTTTCGAAACGGTCCGGCGGCTGGTAGAAATCCAGGCCCATGGAACGCAAGCCGAGCAATTGGTCCAGGTGCAACTGCACCTGGGCAGAAAAACGCCTGGCCAGCGCATCGCGCGGCAAGGCCAGCACCTGCCCTAACTGGCGCAACCCCATGCGGGCAAAGGCTTCGGCTGCCTCCGCCGGCAACCCGACCCGCTCGATTGGCATGCGTGCCAACGCCGTCCGGGTCTGTTCGGCGCAGGTCAGGGCCAGGCCGTCATGGCCGTTGGCAAGCATGCGGGCCGCTACCGGGTTGGTCGCAAGCACGATGCGCTGGCGCAAGCCCAGTGCAGCCAGTTCCTCGCGCAAGCGGGCCTCGAACAATGGCCAAGGGCCGAACAGCTGCAAGCTGGAGCCGACCTCAAGCAACAGGGCACGTGGATAGTGAAGGCTTACCTGGGCACTGAACCGATAGGCCCAGGCCGCCAGCAACTGCTGCAATTGCTCGATGCGGGCCGGGTCAGCCTCGACACAATGAAAGCCATCGGCCAGGGCCCGCGCGGCGGTCAGCGTCTGCCCCGCCCGCAGGCCAAGCGCTGCCGCTGCAGGATTGACGGCTTGCAGCATGCGCCGCTGAACGGGCCCACCGATCAGCACCAGTGGCGTATCGGCGTCGTCACGCTCGCGCAGGATCGAGTCCAGCGCCAGCTGGGGCAGGAGAATGCAGGCCCAGAGCATGGTGCATCAGCCCCGCCCTGGGCAGGCGATGGGCATGGCCGGTGGCATACCGCCACGGCACTTGAGTACGCGCCATTGCGCCGGACGCGTATCCACGGCAATACGCAGCGCGGCGGGCGACGGGTTGTGCGCAGCCTGTTGTGGCCGACAGGCGAAGGCCAATGCCTGCCCGGTCTCGGCGGCCACCTGCAGGCGGCGCAGGGCGCGGTCATCGGCACGCTCCGGCCAGCACAGCACCGCTGCGCAACTGCCGGAGCGCAAGCATTGTTCGGCCGCCCACAGGGCATCGGCCTGCCCGGCATCGACCTGCACCAGCCAGCGCAGGTCCACACCCGCAGCCTGCCAGGCCGGCGCATAGGGAATGAACGGCGGCGCCACCAGCACCACCCGCCCGCCTTCAGCGGTCAGGCGTGACAGCGATGGCCAGAGCAGTTGCAACTCGCCACAGCCTGGGCTGGCCAGCAGCAACTCGCTGAGGGCTGCGGCCGGCCAGCCGCCATCCGGCAGGCGTTGGTCGAGCATCGCATGCCCCGTGGGCTGCAAACCGGCCGGGCGCGCCTGGCCCTGCCGCCCGCGCCAGACCTGGCGTTGGTCGAGCAGCCGATCGAGATCGACCACCGCGCCCATCAGTCACGCCTCAACAGGCCACAGAACACGCCTTCTATGAAGAACTCGCGCTCAGGCCCCACGTCGATCGGCGCATAGGCCGGGTTGCGCGGCAACAGCCGGTAACCACCCGGCTGGCGCTGCAGGCGTTTGATGGTGACCTCGCCGTCCAGGCGCGCGACCACGATCTGGCCATCACGCGCCTCGCCCTGCTGGCGGATGCCGACCAGGTCACCGTCGAATATGCCATCGTCGATCATCGAATCACCGCGCACCTTGAGCAGGTAGTCCGGTGTGCGGCGGAACAGGCTGGGGTCGAGCAGCAATTGCTCGTGAATGCCCAGGTCCGGGCCGATCGGCGCACCGGCTGCCACCTGCCCCAGTACGGGAATTTCGAGGATTTCCGGACGGCGCAGGGGCTCGGCCAGGCGAATGCCCCGCGCCTGGTTGGGCGTGACGTCGATATAGCCGGCCTGGCACAACGCGGTGATGTGCTTGCGCGCAACGCTACGCGAAGCGAAACCGAAGCGGCTGGCGATATCGGCCAGGCTCGGTGGCTGGCCGTGGTCGGCAATGCGCTCGCGAATGAATTCGAGGATTGCACGGCGTTTTGGGGTGAGATTGTCCATGGAGCACATTTGTACTCTTTTTGGCGCACACTGAACAGCCCCCTTTGTCGTCAGGTTTGGTTATCATCCCCGGGCGTTTGTTTTTTTGAATTCCTGGATACCTGATGCTGACTGCCCTGCTGTTCGATCTCGATGGAACCTTGACCGACACCGACACCCTGCATTTGCAGGCCTTCCGCCAACTGCTTCATGACTATGACGGCCGCGAGCTGACCCAGGAACAATTCGATGCCCAGGTCAGCGGCCGGGCCAATGGCGAACTGTTTGCCGATTTGTTTCCACTTGCCGATACCACCGAGCGCCAGGCGCTGGCCGACCGCAAGGAAGCGCTGTTTCGTGAGCTGTCACCCGTGCTGCAGCCCATGCCCGGCCTGCTGCGCCTGATGGACCATGCGCGGGCCTGGGATATCGGCATGTGCGTGGTGACCAATGCGCCGCGGCTGAATGCCGAGCACATGCTCACCGCCATGGGGCTTGGGGAGCGCTTCGAGCATGTGCTGGTGGCCGAGGAGCTGGAGCGGCCCAAGCCGGATCCGCTGCCCTATCTGACCGGGCTGCAGCGCCTGGAGGCGATGGCGGGTGAGGCTTTGGCGTTCGAGGATTCGTTGCCGGGGGTGGCTGCGGCGAGTGGGGCCGGGATCTTTACCGTGGGGGTGGCCACGACCCACACGCCGGAGCGGTTGATGGCTGCCGGGGCGAAACTGGTGGTGAAGGATTTCAATGATCCAGCGCTGTGGGCGTTGATCGAGACCCTGTGCTCGCCTTGAGTTATTGATTGGGGCACAAATCGAGCGCCGCGCGGGCGGCGCTCGATCTCACAGGCGCCACACATCTCCAGCCAGGCCCCCAGACCACTCATCGCCCATCCACCAGGACTGTCGATTCCCTTCCCGTCAAATCGACCACTAGCTGAACCCCCAGCGGAGTCAGCACCATGAGCCCCCCCGATCAGAAACACCCGGTCGCCTCACGCGCCCAATGGCTGGCCGCCCGCCGCCAGCTGTGGCTGCACGAAAAAGCCTTCACCCACCAACGCGATGAGCTGGCTGCCGCCCGCCGCGCCCTGCCCTGGGTCAAGGTCGAACAGCCCTACCGCTTTCAGGGCCCGGACGGCGAGCTGAGCCTGGCCGACCTGTTCGCCGGTCGCAGCCAGCTACTGGTCTATCACTTCATGTTTGCCGAGGGCTGGAGAGAAGGCTGCCCTGGCTGCTCGTTCCTTGCCGATCATTTCGATGGCGCCAACCTGCACCTGGCCCATCACGATGTCTCGCTGGTCGCCGTGTCGCGCGCGCCCTATCGCGAGTTCCAGGCGTTCCGCCAGCGCATGGGCTGGCGCTTCCCCTGGTATTCATCACACGGCAGCGGTTTCAACGAGGACTTCGGCGTCAGCGTCGGCAGCGAAGGCCAACGCCAGTACAACTATGAGCCGTACACCGGCAACGAAGCCGAGCTACCGGGCCTGAGCGCCTTCTACAAAGACCCGGATGGCACGCTCTACCATACCTACTCCACCTACGCCCGCGGCCTGGACATCCTGGTCAACACCTACAACTTCCTCGACATCGCCCCGCTGGGGCGCAACGAGGCCGGGACCATGGACTGGGTCCGGCATCACGATCGCTACCAGGGCCAGCCCGGCAAACCCCATTGCTGCCATGAGTGATCCGCCCGCCAGGTGCCGCCCGCAGGACCACGGCGGCGCTTGGGCAGCAGCCGGGCAGAAACCGGCCATACTTGAGCCCGTCGCCCTTGCCAGACAGGCCCGCCATGCCCAAGCGCTTGCCCATGATCGACCTGCGAACTCTGGTACTCGGTATCGTCGTGCTGGCGTGCCTGGCGACCCTGGGCAATGTGCTGTATGTCGCCTATCGGGTGCAGCTCGACACCCTGGTGCACTTTTCCCTGCAGGCCAACCAGGCCTATGCCAGCAAGGTGGCTTCGAGCATCACCGAATTCCTGCGCTCGGCCCGCAGCCACCTGACCTACAGCGCCAGGCAGCTTGCCGGCGGCCTGGGCGACCCGGCGTTGCTGCATGCCGAAGCCAAACGCCTGCAGGCCCAGGATCTGGATTTCAACTCCATCATCATCGTCAACGCTCAGGGCCGTGTGCTAGAGGCCTACCCCGATACCCGCCAGATTGCCAGCCACCATCGGCATTCGCTGGAAATTCGCCAGGCAGTCGATGCCCGTTTGCCGCGGGTCAGCCACGCCTATACCTCGCGCAGCGGTGACCTTGTGGTGTTCATTTCCGAACCGATCTTCGCCACCGACGGGCAATACCTCGGTATCGTGGGTGGCTCGGTGTTCCTCAAGAAGGAAAGCGCACTGAACGCGGTAATCGCCCAGCATTACCAGCTTGACGGCACCTTCGCCTTCGTCGCCGATGCCAACGAACGCCTGCTCTACCACCCCGACCCAGAGCGCATCGGCACCCTGGCCACCGGCAGCCCGACCATCGAAGCGGCCTTGCGCGGAGAGAGCGGTAACCTGGATGCGCCCAACTACATCGGCATCCCCATGCTCGCCGGCTTCGCCCCGGTGCCTGATGCGCACTGGGCCGTGGTCGCCCAGCAACCCCGTGAGCTGGCCCTGGCGCCCTTGCATGAGTTGATGCGCAAGGTGCTGCTGTACATTCTGCCGGCCAGCCTGATCGGCTTTCTGCTGATGTTGTGGATGTCCTACTGGCTGATCAAGCCACTGCGCCAGCTGGCACATGGCGCCACGCACCTTTCGGCCAAAGAGACCGGCGATGAACTGCGCAACATCGACGCCTGGTACGTGGAGGCCGCTGCCATCCGCCGCGCCCTGCTCACCGCCGAACGGCTGTTGCAGGAAAAATTCGGCAAGCTGCGCCAGGAAGCCCAGAGCGATGCCCTCACCGGCCTGGCCAACCGCCGTGCGCTGCACCTGGTACTGGACACCTTGATGGAGGGCGAACGGGCATTCGCCGTGCTGGCCCTGGACATCGACTTCTTCAAGCGGGTCAACGACACCTACGGCCATGATGCCGGCGATGACGTACTCAAGCACCTGAGCGAACTGCTGCGGCAGAATTCCCGCCAGCATGACCTGCCCTGCCGGGTCGGCGGCGAAGAGTTCACCATGCTGTTGCCGGACACCACCCTGGCCGATGCCCGGCGTATTGCCGAGCGCATCCGTGAGGCGGTCGAACAGGCCGACACGCCCCACTGCGGCACGCTCACCCTGTCGGTCGGCGTGGCCTGCCGCCAGCCCGACACCGAGCTGGCCGAAACCCTGCTCAAACAGGCCGACGAGATGCTGTACAAGGCCAAGCAGAATGGCCGAAACCGCGTCGAGGTGCTGGACTTCAGCCCCTCACACCCAGCATCCCTCGCTCGACGATGAAGTCGATCACCGCCTGCAGGCCTTCGCCCTTTTTCAGGTTGCTGAAGGTCCAGGGGCGCTGCGGGCGCATACGCTGGGTGTCACGCTCCATCACTTCCAGCGAGGCCCCCACGTAGGGCGCCAGGTCGGTCTTGTTGATCACCAGGAAGTCCGACTTGGTGATGCCAGGGCCGCCCTTGCGCGGGATCTTCTCGCCCTCGGCCACGTCGATGACATAGATGGTCAGGTCGGCCAGCTCCGGGCTGAAGGTGGCGCTGAGGTTGTCGCCACCGCTTTCGACGAAGATCACTTCGAGGTTGCCGAACTTGCGCGCCAGCGCTTCGACGGCAGCCAGGTTCATCGAGGCGTCCTCGCGGATGGCAGTGTGCGGGCAGCCACCGGTCTCGACGCCGACGATACGCTCAGGTTCCAGGGCACCGGCCTCGGTGAGGATGCGTTGGTCTTCCTTGGTGTAGATGTCATTGGTCACCACGGCGATCTGGTAATGATCGCGCATGGCCTTGCACAGGCATTCGAGCAGCGCGGTCTTGCCAGAGCCGACCGGGCCACCGACACCGACGCGCAGGGGTTGCTGATAGCTTTGCATGTTGGCAGTCCTCAGGAACGGAATAAACGGGTGTATTGGGTTTCGTGACGCGAAGAAGCGATTGCCAGCAGCGGCAGGCCACCGCCGAGCTGGTCATCGGCCAATGCCAGGGCCTGATCCAGCACGCCGGGCAGTTCTGCGCCCAGGTCGCGCAGCAGGGTCTGCGCCGCCTGCTGGCCGAACGGCACCAGCTTGACCCCGGCCATCACCGCACCCTCGAGCCAGGCGAAGGCGTGCCCAAGGGCAAGTTGAGGCAGCGGAATCTGCCAGTGCACGGCGAGCCAGGCCATGCCGCCGAGCTGGCTGAGTTCGAGGCTGGCGCGCCAGGCCGGGTCCTGGCCCAGCTGCCAGCCATCGAGCAGACGTGCCAAGGCCGAGCCGCGTTGCTGTTCTTCCAGGCGCAGTTCGGCCGTTTCGCGATTGGCCAGCAGGAAGCTGCTCCAGTGTGCGAAGGCTGCCGCATCGCCCAGCTCGCAGGCACGGTACAGGCGCGCCAGCACGGGCCAGTCCAGACACGCCAGGGTGTCATGCAACTGTTCGCGTTGCCAGGCGCTGAAGCTGGCGGTATCACGCACCCAACCCGCCTCGACGGCCCACTCCAACCCTTGCGAGTAGGTGAAGCCACCCACCGGCAGGCCGGGGCTGGCCAGTTGCAGCAGGCGCAGCAGTGCCAGGTCGCTGTTCATCAACCGGCCAGCACCAGGGCGGCACCGGCCAGCATGCCGCCACCGAAGGCTTTCTGCAGGCCGCTGTGGCGGCGCAGCAGGCAGCCGACGCCGAAGCCGACTGCCAGCAGCAGGCCGCTGACGGTGACGAAGCCGGCGCTGAACATCCAGAAGGCGCTCGGCGTGGCCTCGACGCCATGAGCCCAGCCGTGGAACAGGGCAAACACCGGCATGGCCAGGGCCAGCAGCATCTGGCGGCTCGGCAGCAGTACGGCGGCGGCGGCCACCAGCACCGACACGGCAATCAGGGTTTCCATGCCCAGCACATCGCCGAACAGGTGGCCACACACGGCACCGGCGAACATCGAGGCCAGGGTGGCCAGCGGCAAGGTCAGGTTGCGCCGGGTCAGCGCGGCCAGCACACCGGTGCCCAGCAGCATCAGCAGGTGGTCGAGGCCAGTCAGCGGGTGCAGCAGGCCGTCGTGCAACGGGCTGCCGTCGTGACCCGGGTGGGCGAAAGCCGGCAGTGCGACCATCAGCAGGGCAAGGGCGAAAATCTTTTTCATTGTGGGCTCCTTAGATGAGGGATTCAGGAATGGGCTGGCAGGCGTACGAACGGATGGTCGTTGCCGTGGCTGTGGCTGTGGCCGTGTGGTGCGCTCTGGTAGGCACCGGCTTCCGGCTCGAACGGCGCCTGCTCGGTTTCCACCGTCAGGCCCAGGCCGCGCAGCATGTCGTCGAGTACATGGTCGTGCTGGTAGCGAAGCAGGCCCGGCTCGATCTGCAGGGGAACGTGGCGGTTGCCCAGGTGATAGGCGGCGCGGGCCAGCAAGTGCGGGTCGGCACAACGCACGGTCGATACCGTTTCAGGTGCAGCCAGTACGCGGATCACCTGGGTTCCCGAGGCATCGGCGAGCAACTCGCCACCACGCAGCAGGTGGCCACGTTCGAGCATCAGGCCGGCTTCGCGGCCGTCGTCGAGGGTCACGCGCAGGCGGCTCTTGATACGGCTGTCGACGTCCAGGGTCACGCTGCCGGTGACGGTGTCGCAGGCCTCGATCCGGCGGGTCAGGACAATCATCTTCACTCCTTCAGAACAGGAAATAACGCTGGGCCAGCGGCAGTTCGCTGGCCGGTTCGCACACCAGCAATTCGCCGTCGGCGCGCACCTGGTAGGTCTGCGAATCGACTTCGATCACTGGCTGCAAGGTGTTGTGGACCATGTCGGCCTTGCGCACCCGGCGGCAGCCATGTGCCACGCCAATCAGGCTCTGCAGCCCCAGTTCCTGGTGCAGGCCACGGTCCATGGCGGCCTGGGGCAGGAAGGTCATGCGCGTGGCGTGGCGGGCCGCGCCCATGGCGCCGAACATTGGCCGGTAGTGCACCGGCTGCGGGGTCGGGATCGAGCCGTTGATGTCGCCCATCGGCGCTGTGGCGATCATCCCGCCCTTGATCACCAGGGCCGGTTTGACTGCGAAGAAGGCCGGCGACCACAGCACCAGGTCGGCCAGCTTGCCCACCTCGACCGAACCGACTTCATGGGCGATACCATGGGTCAGCGCCGGGTTGATGGTGTACTTGGCGATGTAGCGCTTGACCCGGAAGTTGTCGCTGTAGTCGGTGTCAGGCGCCAGTGGGCCGCGGCGCAGCTTCATCTGGTGCGCCACCTGCCAGGTGCGCAACACCACTTCGCCGACCCGGCCCATGGCCTGGGAATCGGACGAGGTCATGGCAAAGGCGCCCATGTCGTGGAGGATGTCCTCGGCGGCAATGGTCTCGCGGCGGATGCGTGACTCGGCAAAGGCCACGTCCTCGGCAATGCTCGGGTCCAGGTGGTGGCAGACCATGAGCATGTCCAGGTGCTCGTCGACGGTATTGACCGTGTAAGGCAGGGTCGGGTTGGTCGAGGACGGCAACACGTTGGCCTGCCCTGCCGCACGGATGATGTCTGGCGCGTGGCCACCGCCGGCCCCTTCGGTATGGAAGGTGTGGATGGTGCGGTCGCCGATGGCGGCCAGGGTGTCTTCGATGCAGCCCGACTCGTTCAGGGTGTCGGTATGGATCGCCACCTGGATGTCCATCTCTTCGGCCACGCCCAGGCAGCAATCGATGGCGGCCGGGGTCGAACCCCAGTCTTCGTGCAGCTTGAGGCCCACGGCGCCGGCGGCGATCTGCTCGCGCAGCGCTTCGGGGCGCGAGGCGTTGCCCTTGCCCAGCAGGCCGATGTTGATCGGCAGGCAATCGGCGGCCTGGAGCATCCGTGCCAGGTACCAGGGCCCTGGTGTGCAGGTGGTGGCATTGGTGCCGGTGGCCGGGCCGGTACCGCCGCCAATGAAGGTGGTGACGCCGCTGGTCAGCGCTTCTTCCACCTGCTGCGGGCAGATGAAGTGGATATGCGAGTCGATGCCACCGGCGGTGACGATCTTGCCCTCGGCCGCGATCACTTCGGTACCCGGGCCGACCGGTACGTTCACGCCCGGTTGCACGTCGGGGTTGCCGGCCTTGCCGATGACCGCGATGCGCCCGTGCTTGACGCCGATATCGGCTTTGACGATGCCCCAATGATCGATGATCAGGGCATTGGTCAGCACCAGGTCCATGGCCTCGGCAGCGAGCATCTGGCCCTGGCCCATGCCGTCGCGGATGACCTTGCCGCCACCAAACTTGACCTCTTCGCCATAGACGGTGAAGTCCTTCTCGACCTCCACCCACAGCGCGGTGTCAGCCAGGCGCACGCGGTCGCCGACAGTGGGGCCGAACATGTCGGCGTAGGCCCGGCGGGAAATACGGCTCATGCCCTGCCCTCCAGCGCACCCATCACTTTGCCCTGGAAGCCATGTACCTCACGCTTGCCGGCATAGGCCACCAGATGCACGGTACGCGACTGGCCCGGCTCGAAGCGCACGGCAGTACCGGCGGGGATATCGAGGCGAAAACCACGGGTCGGTTCACGCTCGAACACCAGCGCATCGTTGACCTCGTAGAAGTGGTAGTGCGAACCGACCTGCACCGGGCGGTCGCCATGGTTGGCCACGCTGACGCTCACCGTGTCACGGCCGACGTTGAGTTCGATGTCGCCGGCGGCGACCTGAATTTCACCTGGGATCATGCTGGGCTCCTGCTCCAGGTCAGACGATAGGGTCGTGCACGGTCACCAGCTTGGTGCCGTCGGGGAAGGTCGCTTCGACCTGCACGTCATGCAGCATCTCGGCGACGCCCTCCATGACCTGCTCGCGGCCGATCACTTCGCGGCCCAGGCTCATCAGCTCGGCCACCGTGCGGCCATCGCGGGCGCCTTCGAGCACCGCAGCGCTGATCAGCGCCACCGCCTCCGGGTAGTTGAGCTTCAGGCCACGGGCCAGGCGCCGTTCGGCCAGCAGCGCGGCGGTGAACAGCAGCAGTTTGTCTTTCTCTCTCGGGGTCAGCTCCATGGCGCTCTCTCAAGTGGCCCAGATGCGCGGCGGGCACGCGGCCAGGCCGATAACGGCCGGGCGCAGGGCATGCCAGAGGCGCTGCAGGGTGTGTTGCAGGTGTTGGTTGTCGTGATCGAGCAGGCGGATCACCAGCAGCGAGCCGAGCAAGGTCGCGCCTGCGGGGGTGTCGAGTTCATCGAGCAGCGCGCGCACCTGCTCCAGCACAGCCGGGGTCGCGGGCGCCGCACAGAAGGTGGCGACCAGTGGGTGGCCGCCGACCTTGGCCAGTTGCCCGCCTGCGATGCGCAGGCGCTCGTGCAAGCCGGGGTCGCCGGGCAACTCGATGCACAGCCGGCTGTCCAGTGCGCCTTGCTCGAAGCGCTCGTGCATCACTGGCCGGCCCAGGCACAGGGTTTCCCAGGCCAGCAGCCTGGCGCCGGGTTCGAGGGTGAAGCGGCTGTCGAGGCTGGCGCGCGCGCCGTTGAAGAAGATGCTGTCCTGGGGCAGCCATTCCAGGGTGCTGCCGGCCTGCAGGTGGAAGCGCTGGGCCAGCCGCGCGGTGGGGCCGATGCTGCGGTAGAACTTGCTGGCGCCCGGCATGGTCAGCAACGCGTGGCTACCTGGCTCGAGGTGGATGTCCAGCTCCAGGCGGTCGCCAGCGACGATGCCGCCGGGTGGGTGCAGCACATAAACGTGGCACGGTGCACCCTCCGGATAGAACGGGCGCTGCACCAAAAGCGGGCCGAAATGCCGACGCGCACCAAGACGAGTCACGCCATGGCGCTCGACGAAGCGCAACTGCAGGTGGGCGCTCCATCCTGCGTCTTGTTCAGATTGTTCCACCTGCTTTGCCAGTAACATCCTATAGCCCTTGATTTCCGTGGCTTGCCGACTGACCAAGGGCGCTGGTGCCATATAGCGTGACGCTGGCAGGCTGACCACTCGATCAAATTTCGCTGCCTGGATATAGCAGGTTGCGGGCCAACTACGCAGGTGAATGCAGATGAAACCTTCCCGAGGAAGGCTCTGGCATGGGGCATACGGGGTTGCAACGCACATTGCAGGGGCGGCACTTGGCCCTGTTTCGGTGCTGCGCTAAAGTCTGTGCTTTACCGTCGGCCAAGGAACCGCCATGCCCCTCGCCCCTGCCATTCCGGTCCTGCGCATCTTCTCGGTGGACAAAGCCAAGGAGTTCTACCTGGACTTCCTGGGCTTCCAGCTCGACTGGGAACACCGCTTCAGCCCTGACTTGCCGCTGTACGCGCAGATCCACCGTGACGGCCTGATCCTGCACCTGAGCGAACACCATGGTGACGCCTGCCCGGGTTCGACTGTGTTCGCCCGTACCGAGGACCTTCTGGCACTGCAGCGCGAACTGCTGGACAAGCAGTACGGCTATGCCCGCCCCCAGGCCGAGCGCGTCGACTGGGGCTTGCAGATGCAGATTCGCGATCCGTTCGGCAACCTGTTGCGCTTCTGCCAGCAAATCGACAACGAGGCAGACCAGTGAACGCCATGAGCAAGCGCGACCTCGCCCGCCTGGAGCGCGAACTGGTCACTTGCCTGACCGATGCCTGCGAAACCGCCAAGGCGGAGATTGTCGGGTTCAGTTGGCTGACCCATCGGCTGGACCCGGATGATTATCCGGCCAGCCTGCGCATTACCTGGGTATTTGAACGTGAGGCCGATAAAGCAGCGGCGCTGGCCGGTGAGGCCAGGACTCGCATCCTGGCGCTGACAGCGCAGGCGCTCGATGAAGCGGGCGTGACGCTCGATCACGTGGCCTGGCATGTGCGCTTCGACAGTGAAGAGGCCTGCAGTCGCAGTCATGCCGGGGACTGGAACAGGCGCCTGCAGCAACGCTGAAGCTGGATGGGCGCTGTGTTGCCTGGGCCGGCCTCTTCGCGGGCAAGCCCGCTCCCACGGGTGCATCACAGACCTCAAAACTTGCACGGTACCTGTGGGAGCGGGCTTGCCCGCGAAGAGGCCGGCCCAGACAATCGAGAGCTTCCAGATAATGGCCAATTCGTGACTGGCCGTTCCCGATCCGCGATGGATGTATTATCGTGGCGAGGTGCGCATATAACAGCAACCCGAGCGATCGGGTGTTTGCAAGACAATCGAGGGTGTCATGAGTAACGAAAGCATTAACTGGGACAAGCTGGGTTTCGACTACATCAAGACCGACAAGCGCTACCTGTCCGTATGGCGCAATGGTGAGTGGGACAAAGGCACCCTGACCGAAGACAACGTGCTGCACATCAGTGAAGGCTCCACCGCCCTGCACTATGGCCAGCAGTGCTTCGAAGGCCTCAAGGCCTACCGTTGCAAAGACGGCTCGATCAACCTGTTCCGCCCCGACCAGAACGCCGCCCGCATGCAGCGCAGCTGCGCGCGCCTGCTGATGCCGCAGGTGCCGACCGATGTGTTCATCGAAGCGTGCAAGCAAGTGGTCAAGGCCAACGAGAAGTTCGTCCCGCCGCACGGCAAAGGTGCCCTGTACCTGCGCCCGTTCGTGATCGGCACTGGCGACAACATCGGCGTGCGCACCGCCCCCGAGTTCATTTTCTCGATCTTCGCCATCCCGGTCGGCTCGTACTTCAAGGGCGGCATGAAGCCGCACAACTTCCAGATCTCCAGCTTCGACCGTGCCGCCCCTCAGGGCACTGGCGCAGCCAAGGTCGGTGGCAACTACGCAGCCAGCCTGCAACCCGGTGCTGAAGCCAAGAAGGCCAACTTCGCCGACGCCATCTACCTCGATCCGCTGACCCACACCAAGATCGAGGAAGTCGGTTCGGCCAACTTCTTCGGCATCACCGCCAACAACGAATTCGTCACCCCGAAATCGGCCTCTGTATTGCCAGGCATCACCCGCCTGTCGCTGATGGAACTGGCGCAATCGCGCCTGGGCCTGACCGTGATCGAAGGCGACGTCGAGATCAACAAGCTCGACCGCTTCATCGAAGCCGGCGCCTGCGGCACCGCCGCCGTGATCACCCCGATCGGTGGCATCGAGTACAACGGCAAGCTGCATGTATTCCATGACCTGGAAAAAGTCGGCCCGGTCACTCAGAAGCTCTACAACGAGCTGACCGGCATCCAGAGCGGCGACGTCGAAGCGCCTGCCGGCTGGATCGTCAAGGTCGCCTGAGCCGCCGCGCCACGCTGATCGACGGGGCATGCCAGACAATGGCATGCCCCGTTTTGTTTTACCCGGCGTAGATGAATTTTTCTTAAATCGCCGTTTGGCTATTCTTTGGCACAATCAAGTCTCCATTAGACGCCCAGGAACGAGCATGCCACGCGTACTGACCATCGAAGACGACGCCGTCACCGGCCAGGAAATCGTCGCCGAACTCTCCAGCCACGGCCTGGATGTGGATTGGGCCGACAACGGCCGCGAAGGCCTGGCCAAGGCCATCGCCGGCGGTTACGACCTGATCACCGTCGACCGTATGCTGCCCGAGGTCGATGGCCTGACGATCGTCACCACCCTGCGCAACCTAAAAATCGCCACCCCGATCCTGATGATCAGCGCCCTCTCCGACGTGGATGAGCGCGTGCGCGGCCTGCGCGCCGGTGGCGACGATTACCTGACCAAGCCGTTCGCCTCCGACGAGATGGCGGCGCGGGTCGAAGTGCTGCTGCGGCGCAACAGCGTGCCCATGACCCAGACGCGCCTGCAGGTCGCCGACCTGCAGCTCGACCTGATCAGCCACGAGGCCCGCCGCGGCGAGCATACCCTCAACCTGCTGCCCACCGAGTACAAGCTGCTGGAATACCTGATGCGCCACAGTGGCCAGGTGATCACGCGGATGATGATCTTCGAGGAAGTCTGGGGTTACCACTTCGACCCTGGCACCAACTTGATCGACGTGCACATCGGTCGCCTGCGCAAGAAGATCGACTCCCCCGGCCAGTCGCCGCTGATCCGTACGGTACGGGGCTCGGGCTATGCCATTGCTGAACCCGTCTAAGGGTTGGAGTTCTTCAACCAGCCGTCTGTTGGCGCTGTACAGTTTCCTGTTCGTGGCCTGGAGCAGCATCCTCATGGGGGTGCTGTACTTCGAGGTCTCCAGTTACCTGAACAAGCTCACCCGCCATTCCATGCTGCAGCGCCAACACCTGTTCGCGCACATGAGCGGCAAGCAGCTGGACGACGCCCTGGTCGCCAGCCAGGCCTTCGAAGAGCGCAGCTTCGATGCCTATGGCCTGTTCGATGCCCAGCTCAACCCAGTGGGTGGGCGCATCCGTGCGATCCCGCCGGACCTCGGCCTGGACGGCAAGGTGCACGAACTCAAGCGCTGCCTGGACGCCGACGACCCGCACATGCCCCGTGACAGCTGCGATGCCGTGGCAATCAAGGTGCAGGATGGCCGCTGGCTGGTGCTGTTCCGCGACAATGGCTCGCTGTTCGTGGTTACCCGCATCATCCTGCATGCGTTGCTGTGGGGTATCTCGCTCACCCTGATTCCGGGGTTTGCCGGTTGGTACCTGCTGCGCCGCCGCCCGCTCAAGCGCATTCGTGCGATTCAGGCCCAGGCCGAGCTGATTGTCGCCGGCGACCTCACTCACCGTTTGCCGCTGTCGGCACGCCGCGACGAGCTGGACATGCTGGCCGATATCGTCAATGCCATGCTCGACCGCATAGAACGGCTGATGCATGAGGTCAAAGGCGTATGCGACAACATCGCCCACGACCTGCGCACGCCCCTCACCCGCCTGCGGGCGCAGCTGTACCGCATTCGTCAGCACAGCGCGCACGACTCAGCACAAGCGGAGGCGCTGGACCAGGCAATCGGCGAAACCGACACGCTGATGGCGCGTTTCCGCGGTTTGTTGCGAATCAGCGAGCTGGAAGACCGTCAACGTCGCGCCGGTTTCGTTCAGCTCGACCCGCACGATTTGCTGGTGGAACTGCACGACTTCTATCTGCCACTGGCCGAGGACGGCGGCATTCGCCTGAATCTTGACCAGCCTGCGCAATTGCCGGCACTGCATGGTGACCGCGAGCTGCTGTTCGAAGCGCTGGCCAACCTGGTGGGCAATGGCATCAAGTTCACGCCCGAAGGCGGCCGGGTTGCCATCACGGCGACACAGGATGAACTGGGCGTACACATCGCCATCGAAGACAGCGGGCCGGGGATTCCTGAAGAGGAACGGGCTGCGGTGCTCAAGCGCTTCTATCGAAGCGAGGAAGGCCACCGCCACTCCGGGTTCGGGCTGGGGTTGTCGATCGTTGCGGCGATCGTTGACCTGCACGGGTTCGGGCTGGAGATAGGCGAGAGCGAACTGGGCGGGGCGAAACTGGTGTTGCACTGCCCGTTGGCCGGGTTGCCTAGATAACCATTGGGGCTGCCTTGCAGCCCCAATTGCGTGATCAGTCAGCCAGGCGCCAGGTAGTTGCGCCCTTGCTGTCTTCCAGCACCACGCCCATGGCCGTGATCTGGTCGCGGATACGGTCGGACTCAGCCCAGTTCTTGTCTGCACGGGCCTGCAGGCGCGCCTGGATCAAGGCTTCCACTTCAGCCGCATCGACCTTGCCTTCGGCACCGGCACGCAGGAAGTCATCGGCCTCCAGCTGCAACACGCCCAGCACATCACCCAGTTCACGCAGGCGACCAGCCAGGCCTGCCGCCGCATCGACATCGCTGTCACGCAGGCGGTTGATCTCGCGCACCAGGTCGAACAGCACGGCACAGGCTTCCGGGGTGCCGAAGTCGTCGTTCATGGCCTCGCTGAAGCGCTCGACGAACGCTTCGCCACCCTTGGCAGCCACCCGCGGCAGGCCGCGCAGGGCGTGGTAGAAGCGCTCCAGGGCACCCTTGGCATCGCGCAGGCTGTCTTCGGAGTAGTTGATGGCGCTGCGGTAGTGGCTGGCCACCAGCAGGTAACGCACCACCTCCGGGTGATACTTGTCGAGCACGTCGCGGATGGTGAAGAAGTTGTTCAACGACTTAGACATCTTCTCGCCATTGATACGGATCATGCCGCAGTGCATCCAGGCATTGGCGTACTGCTTGCCGGTGGCCGCTTCGCTCTGCGCGATCTCGTTCTCGTGGTGCGGGAACTCCAGGTCGCTGCCGCCACCGTGGATGTCGAAGCTCTCGCCCAGGCAGCAGGTGGACATCACCGAGCACTCGATGTGCCAGCCCGGACGGCCCGGGCCCCACGGCGAATCCCAGTAAGGTTCGCCCGGCTTGACGCCTTTCCACAGGACGAAGTCCAGTGGATCCTGCTTGGCCTCGTCGACCTCGATGCGGGCACCGATGCGCAGGTCTTCGATCTTCTTGCGCGAAAGCTTGCCGTAGCCGACGAACTTGCCGACCCGGTAGTAAACGTCGCCGTTGCCGGGCGCGTAGGCGTAGCCCTTGTCGATCAGAGTCTGGATCATCGCGTGCATGCCGGCGATATGGTCGGTGGCACGCGGCTCCAGGTCCGGCTTGAGGATGTTCAGACGGCGCTCGTCTTCATGCATCGCGTCGATCATGCGCGCGGTCAGGGCGTCGAACGCCTCGCCGTTTTCGTTGGCGCGATTGATGATCTTGTCGTCGATGTCGGTGATGTTGCGCACATAGGTCAGCTCGTAGCCGCTTTTACGCAGCCAACGGGTTACCAGGTCGAACGCCACCATGCTGCGGCCGTGGCCAAGGTGGCAGTAGTCGTACACGGTCATGCCGCACACGTACATGCGCACCTTGTTGCCATCCAGCGGCTTGAAGGCTTCCTTGGTCTTGCTCAGCGTGTTGTAGATGGTAAGCACGGCGGTTCCTTAGCTGCCCCAGGAGTCACGCAGGGTGACAGTGCGGTTGAACACCGGACGACCCGGCTGGCTGTCCTTCAGGTCGGCGCAGAAGTAACCTTCGCGCTCGAACTGGAAGCGGTCCTCAGGCTGAGCTTGGCCCAGCGATGGCTCGGCTCGGCAGCCCGTCAGCACTTGCAGCGAATCCGGGTTGATGTTGTCGAGGAAGCTGCCGCCATCTTCGGTCTTCTCCGGGTTGGCGGAGCGGAACAGGCGGTCGTACAGGCGTACTTCGCACTCGACGCTGCCTTCGGCCGGTACCCAGTGGATCACACCCTTGACCTTGCGGCCTTCCGGGTTCTTGCCCAGGGTGTCCGGGTCGTAGGAGCAGCGCAGTTCGACGATGTTGCCGTCGGCATCCTTGATCGCCTCGTCGGCGCGGATCACGTAGCTGCCGCGCAGGCGCACTTCGCCGGCTGGCTCCAGGCGCTTGTAGCCCTTCGGCGGCTCTTCCATGTAGTCATCGCGGTCGATGTACAGCTCGCGGGCGAACGGCAGCACGCGCACGCCCATGTCTTCCTTCGGGTGGCGTGGCAGTTCAAGCTGCTCGACCTGGCCTTGCGGATAGTTGGTGATGACCACCTTCAGCGGGCGCAGCACGCACATGGCGCGTGGCGCGGTGCGGTCGAGGTCGTCACGGATGCTGAACTCGAGCATCGACATGTCGACCACGCCGTCGGAACGGTTGGTGCCGATCATATCGCAGAAGTTACGGATCGACGCCGGGGTGTAGCCGCGGCGGCGGAAGCCCGACAGGGTCGACATGCGTGGATCGTCCCAGGCGCTGACGTGCTGTTCGTCGACCAGCTGCTTGAGCTTGCGCTTGGAGGTGATGGTGTAGTTCAGGTTCAGGCGGCTGAACTCGTACTGGCGCGGGTGCGCCGGTACCGGCAGGTTGTCGAGGAACCAGTCGTACAGCGGGCGATGGCCTTCGAACTCGAGGGTGCAGATCGAGTGGGTGATGCCTTCGATGGCGTCCGACTGCCCGTGGGTGAAATCGTAGTTCGGGTAAATGCACCACTTGTCACCGGTCTGGTGGTGGTGGGCATGGCGGATGCGGTACAGGATCGGGTCGCGCAGGTTCATGTTCGGCGAGGCCATGTCGATCTTGGCACGCAGCACGCGCTCGCCGTCCTTGAACTCGCCGGCCTTCATGCGCGCGAACAGGTCGAGGTTTTCCTCGACGCCGCGCTCGCGGAACGGGCTGTTCTTGCCAGGCTCGGTCAGGCTGCCGCGGTATTCCTTGGCCTGATCAGGGGTCAGGTCGCAGACATAGGCCTTGCCACGCTTGATCAGCTCAACGGCCCAGTCGTGCAGCTGGTCGAAGTAGTTGGAGGCATAGCGCACCTCGCCGGCCCACTCGAAGCCCAGCCATTTGACGTCGCTCTGGATGGCGTCGATGTATTCCTGGTCTTCCTTGGCCGGGTTGGTGTCGTCGAAGCGCAGGTGGCAGACGCCGCCGAACTCCTTGGCCAGGCCGAAGTTGACGCAGATCGACTTGGCGTGGCCGATGTGCAGGTAGCCGTTGGGCTCCGGCGGAAAACGGGTGACGATGCTGCTGTGCTTGCCCGAGTCCAGATCGGCCTGGATGATCGGCCGCAGGAAGTTCGCAGGGACAGCGGGGGCGCCTTTGGCAGCGGCGTTGGGCGCGTTGTCGGCAGTGGGCTTGCTCATAGGATCCTTGAATGCACGTGTCCGGCCTGGGTAGGCCGATTGAATCAAAGGGCCTATCATAGCCGAAGCAGTCAAGCTGCTGACAGCCGGGCACCGACAAACTGGCGCGATTTATCGCGAACCGTGCAAAATGGTCGCTGTGCGCCATGTGTCGCGGTTGCCCGATCCTGCGTCAGGTGACTAAACGCGCCCTGCGCAGCCAATTTCCCGTATGCCTTGAAAGAGCGAATTTCAGCATGTCCAAAGTCAAACTGACCACCAACCACGGCGACATCGTTCTGCAACTGAACGCCGAAAAAGCGCCGCTGACCACCGAAAACTTCGTTCAGTACGTCAAGGATGGCCACTACAACGGCACCTTGTTCCACCGTGTGATCAAGGGCTTCATGATCCAGGGCGGCGGCTTTGAGCCTGGCATGAGCCAGAAGAAGACCCGCGCCAGCATCCAGAACGAAGCTGACAACGGCCTGAAGAACACCAAGTACAGCATTGCCATGGCCCGTACCATGGAGCCGCACTCCGCTTCGGCCCAGTTCTTCATCAACGCCTCCGACAACGACTTCCTCAACCACAGCGGCAAGAACGTGCAGGGCTGGGGCTACGCCGTGTTCGGCGAAGTGACCGAAGGCCGTGAGATCGTCGACGCGATCGAGAAAGTCGCCACCGGCTCCAAAGCGGGCCACCAGGACGTACCGAAAGACGACGTGATCATCGAGAAAGCCGAGATCATTGAGTGATCCTGCTGATCTCCGATCTGCATTTGCAAGAAGAACGCCCGGACATTACCCGGGCGTTTCTTGATCTGCTCGACGGCCGCGCCCGTCACGCCAAGGCGTTGTACATCCTCGGTGACTTTTTCGAAGCGTGGATCGGCGACGATGCCATGACCCCGTTCCAGCAGTCGATCTGCCAGGCCCTGCGCCAGCTCAGCGACAGCGGCACGGCGATCTACCTGATGCACGGCAACCGCGACTTCCTGATTGGCCAGGAATTCTGCACGGCTGCCGGCTGCACGCTGCTGGCCGACCCGAGCGTGATCGAACTGGGCGGTGAGCAGGTATTGCTGATGCATGGCGACACCCTGTGCACCCGCGACCTGGCCTACATGAAGATGCGCCGCTATTTGCGCAACCCGGTGAGCCTGTGGATCCTCCGGCATCTGCCGCTGGCCACCCGGCAGAAACTGGCGCGCAAACTGCGCAGTGAAAGCCGTGCGCAGACGCGCATGAAGGCCACCGAGATCGTCGACGTCACGCCGGAGGAAGTACCGAAGGTGATGGCAGCGCACGGTGTGCGCACGCTGGTGCATGGCCATACCCACCGGCCGGCGATTCACAAGCTGGTGGTCGATGGCCAACCGGCACGGCGCATCGTGCTGGGGGATTGGGACCGGCGGGGCTGGACCTTGCAGGTCGATGGACAGGGCTTTGCCCTGGAACCGTTCGAGTTTTCCTGACCGCTCAAGTCGCCCCCTTCGCGGGTCAAGCCCGCCCCCACAGAAATCGCACCGCCTGCAGCCTTGGCGGGGTTGCTGTGGGAGCGGGCTTGCCCCGCGAAGAGGCCGGAACAGGCTAGCGCCTCAAGGCCGGCTAGCCACCGCTCCTTTGTCCCGTTCACTGATTACATACTGCCGATACTCAGGGTCCGCCTTGATCTGTGCCTCGGTGAACGGCATCAGCGCCAGCTGTTTGGCGGCAAACGCCTTGGTCTGGTCACTGAAATGCGCCGAGCCGGCTTCGCTGGACTGCGAGAACGCCAGCAACCCACGCGCCTGTGGCCCCTGCTCCGTAAAGCTCACCAACTGCAGATAGCTGGTACCGCTGACCACCAGGCGCTTGCCCGGCCCGTGCGGCACGCTGAACATTGCGTTGTACACCCCCAACTGCTGCGGCCCACCCGGCACCGGCGTGCCATCGGCAGCCTGCTGGATCTGTCCCCAACGGCTACCCTCCTCCACCCCGGCCTTGGCCACTTGCTGCAACGAGGCCAAGGCCGCTTCGCGCAACAGCTTACGCACTTGCGCCTGCTCGACCGCCAGACCGCGCGGGGTATGCTGTGGGTCTGCGGGGTCGAAGGCCACGCGCCAGCTTTGCGGGTGCTTGGCCATGGCCTCGACCATGTTCTGGAAATGCACCAGGCCGACACCACTGTTCAAATCGGCCTTGCCATTCCAGGCGGCGAAGCTGGCGCACACGGCCTGCAGATCCGCCTCGGCCCCTTTGCACCATTGCAGCAGGTCGGGCAGCACCAGACTGGCCAGGTACACGTCGTCATCCAGCACCATGCGCTGCAAGTCATCGACGCCCAGCTTGGCGTTGCCTTGCAGGCGCTCGAGGGCGAAACGCCCGCGCATGCCCAGCGGCTGGTCGCTGCGGCTGATCAACGGCGAGAACCCGGTCAACGGCTGGGCCGGGTTGGACATCCAGGCCGGGTCGTTGGAATTCTGCACAAAGTCGTTGCGCTCCAGGCTCGGCAGCATCCGCGCCGGGAAGATACCCGGTTGTGCGGCTTGGGCATCGACCTTCCACTGGCAGTTGCTGCGCGACCCATCCAGCACTACGAGAGGGCCTTGAGCCGCCGGGTTGCTGCATTCGCTCAGCAGTTGCTGATCGACATAAGGCACCACGGACTGGTTCAGGTACAGCGCCTTGCCTTCGGCATCGACAGCCAGCGTGTTGACCCAAGGGATACCCTGCAACTGCTCGATAGAGCCTTTCAGGGCATCCAGGCTATCGGCACGGTTGATGCGGTACCACTGCTGCAGCACTCGCGTGTTGTCCAGGTTGGCATCGCGCAGGCTATAGGCGGCCTGAGTGTCCCAGTCCAGTCGACCAGGCCACTGCACCACCGGTCCAAAACTGGAGCTGTAGACCTGGCGCTCGACCTGGCTGAGCGTGCCATCCGCAGCCTTGACCGTGACGCTCAGCGTCTGCTTTGCCATGGGCACGGACTTGCCATCCTGCAGGTAGCGGGTCGGGTCCTTCGGGTCCAACTGCAGGCGGTACAGGGTGAAGTGCTTCGAAGTATCCACCGTGTGGGTCCAGGCCAGGTGGCGGTTGAAACCGATGTTCACCACAGGCAGGCCGGGCAAGGCGGCCCCCATCACGTCCAGCTTGCCTGGGATGGTCAGCTGCATCTGGTAGAAACGCATCCCGCCCATCCACGGAAAGTGCGGGTTGGCCAGCAGCAGGCCACGGCCGTTGGCCGAGCGCTGCGCCCCCACTGCCACCGCGTTGCTGCCACGCTCGGAGGCGAAGCGTTGTTGCTGGGCCAGTGCCACGTCAAAGGCCGGGCTTGCCTGCTGGGCTGCCAGCTTGGGGGGCTGCGCGCCCGCCAGCGCTTCGGCGAACTGGCCGACGCCGCCTTCGGCCAACAGACGGCGGGTCAGTTTGACCAGATCCTGGCTGGTGATCGGGCGCACCCACTGGCCATCGCCACATTCCCCGGGCAGGCCCTGGCTGCGCCGCTCGGCCAAGGCGCGGTTGAAACCGCTGGCATATCCCTCCAGCAATGCACGCACCTGCGCTGGCTGGGCCTGCATGAAGCCACTGACTGCCGTCGGCGTGTTGAGCCAGATGAAGAACAGGTCGCTGGCCAGGTTGCCGCGTTGTTCGAGGGTCACGCCCTGGGCGCCGAAATAGCGCGAGCGCTCACCATTGACCGTCAGCACTTCGTTGGCCAGCAGGCACAGGTTGTCCTGGGCATAGGCATAGCCAATGCCATACCCCAGGCCGCGCTCGTCCTTGGCGAGGATATGCGCCACACCAAAACTGGTACGGCGGATCTGCGCACTGGCGTCAGTGCTGGTTTCCCGCGCCTGCACGGCTACGCTGGAGGCGACCAGGACAGCCGCCAGGCTGGCACAGGTGAAGGGACGCGAAATTGGCAACACGGGCACTCCTCGAATTCAGGGGGTCATTCCCGATCAGACGAATGGCTGGATGAAAATTTTACGCGCACTGGCGCCGCCAACCGTCTTTAGAAAACCGGCAGAAAACTTTTTTCAGGCAGATGCTGCAGATTTTCCGCTCTCATTCGTCCTAATCAGTGAGGCACCCATATTTCGGGACAGTCCACGAAAAGGAGCATTCACATGTACGACCCGCAACCCTCATTGCAGACCGGGCGCGCCCCAGGCAAGACGGCCAACGGAGCGGCCGCCTGCGTGGACGAGCGCACCGGCAACGAGCAGATTCGCGAGCTGCTGCGTAATTACGGCCTGCGTACCAGCCTCATTCGCCTGAAGGTAATCGATGCGCTCTACAGCGCCGACCGCAGCGGGCGCAGCATTGGCGTACGCGGCGTGCATGCGCAGCTGGAACAGCTGGACATACCGTTGTCGTTTCTGAGCGTGCGCGAGGTGCTCAAACGGTTGTGCGCGGAGGGCGTGATCATCCTCGGCAACGACAAGTGCTACAGCCTCAAACCGGAAGCGCGCGCCGTGCTTGAACAGCCCTTGCCGCGCTGACTGAAGGCCGGCCTGGCGTGGCCGGCAGGCAGACAGGCGTCAGGGCTTGACCTTGCGCCGCAGAATCCCGTTGATCACGACTACGACCACGGCAATGGCAATGGCCAGCATCTGGAAGGTCTGTTCACTGATCGTGCCTTGCTTCTGCAGATGCGACAGGCCCAGCATGAGGCCCAGCACCACCAGGATGATCAGAAGCGAGTATTTGAGGCGCTGCACGTGTGTCATCGAAAATTCCTTCAACATCGGGGGTATTTGCTCACAACGAGCGGCGACAATCATACAACGCTGATGCCATGCAGCGCTGTATTTCCTGCTTGGTGTGGCAGGTCGGGCCTGAAAGCATTGGGTTTCCCCAACCCATGCTGGAGGCAACATGCGCAATGTCGCACTGTTCATCATGCTGCTTACCCCTTCACTCGTCACGCATGCCCTGGACACCCGCCAGGCGCCGCCCGAACAACTGCTCAAGCTAGGTAGCCAGCTGGCCGACCATGCAGGCAGCAGCCAATGGCAACAATTGTGGCAAAGAAGCCGCGCTGCCGGGCACCTGCAAGCCACGCCGGGGCAGGCCTACTTCACGATCTCCCACCCGCTACTGCCAGAACTGGCTCGGCAGACGTTGGCGCGAGCGGATAAGGTGGAAGCCGTGAACACCACCCTCGCCCGCTATCGGCGCGCCTTCCCTGGCCGGATCATCGGCATGCTTGATGATCAGCCCTTGAACAGCCTTTGCCTGATCATCGACTGGCGCACCCTGCCGCAGGAGCAGGCGAATGAAGCGCATGCCTACCTCGGCGGTGCAAGCCTGTTGAACAGTTATCCTTGCAAATAAGGGGGGCGGGACCTACCCGCAGTCTGGAAAAACAACCCAACGTGAAACCGGGCCTGCAAGGCAGCGCTGAGGTAACGTCCTACATCGCGCGACATCGTTGCCTGCAAGCCCTGCTCACCAAAACTACAACCGCCAGCCCACTTGGCGCCTAGCGACAGTATTCGACGCTCACCGAGAATTCCTCCATGCCAACGACAGGCATCGCGCCCCACCCACCGCGAGGAAGTCTCATATGGAACTGCCAGATCTCACATCCATCGACATTGGCCAGTTACCGCATTCGTTGCAGGCCCTGATCGAATGCATCGGCCTTGAAAACGCCTACCAGCTGACCAGCGCCTACGGCGGCAGGCCCAAGTACATCCCCAAGCACCGAGAGCGCACCAAGCTCGCCGACGTACTCCCGGCAGACGCACTCGACGCCCTGATCAAGCGCTTTGCCGGCGTGGCGCTGGAAATTCCCAAGGCAGATCATTTCCTGCGGCAATTACGCAACCTGCAAATACAGAAAGAAAGCGCCGAAGGCCTGTCTCGCAGCCTGCTCGCAAACAAGTATGGGCTGAGCCTGCGACAGATTGGCAACATTCGTCGCCAGGAACATGACGCTCACTAGCCGTGTAACGCGTGACAATGACCGTATCGAGAACTTCAAGATCAACGCCAGGAAATAGACATGACAGATAATAGCCTTATCGGCTCCGTCATCAATTCGCTGCCAATGGATAAGATGATTGCAGCCCCTTTGCAGGCCATGATCAAGGCACAGGTAAGTGCAAGTAAATCCTACGCCGATTTCCTGATGCAAGTGTGCATCCAAGAGGGTAAGGCAGTCGCCATTCAGTTCGATTACGACGAAACGCTGGTAAATGAACAAGGCGAATACCAGGGTGTAGTCAGCAAAACCATAAAGGTCCCCCTGCTGGCAGCCATCACTCATCCGAACATCTCGATTATCGAGGGTAATGTAGAGTTCGAGCTGACCATCAACCAGTTTGTCGAAGACACGAGTAACAGCTCAAAGGAAGGCAGCCTGAAAGGGAAAGTAGGTTGGGGACCTTTCAGCGTTAGCGTCAAAGGCAGCATCAGCAATCATTCTGAACAAACACGCAAGACCGACACGACTGCCCGCTATAAATTCAATACCAGAATTGCGCGTCAGGAGCCGCCCGAGGCGTTGTTGAAAGTTATTGATTTCCTGGTAGGCGCAAGTACCAAACCGGTCGTGGTCAAAGGGGACGAAGCACCGCGGAGTCTCGACAAGATATCCGACGCTGACGTTCTAAAAGATCACAATACCACCAACGCAAACAATGCCAACCATGCGAATTCACCAGCACCTTAAGCGCTGCGCCATTCCCCCGTCGCCAGCGGCGGGGGCCCTACAGAAAAGAGGAAACATTGAGTGGACAAATCACCCGCCCCCATGACCTCACTTGACCTGCGCGACATCACTCGCGGCCTGCAAGAAGCTGCGGCAGCCACCAATAGCCTGATCGCGCAACAGTATATAAACCTCTTCGACCAGTTTTTCGATTGCGATGATCAGGCGCTGGGGGCTCCCATGAAGGCAAAGATGGTAGAAGTCGCCATGGACGACGCTCACGTCATGCGAGTCCCCCTCTTTGCGCTGGTTTCCCCCAAGGGGCTGGCACTCGAACGCATGCAAGTCGACTTGTCGGTTCGTGTCAAAGGAACCGATGCGTTGCAAGACCTGAAAACAGAAGCGGAAAAAACCCCTGCTGCGAACTTCAAGGTATGCATTGGCGCGCAAGGGCGTCAAGGTGAAGCGCGCGACCCTGACGAAGTGCAGATCCGCATGCAATTCCAGGCATGCGAACCGCCTGAAGCACTGAACCGACTTATCGAGCAATACACCAACATGATCGTTCCGGTACGCTCGCGTCCCGCTCCCCCACCCACACCTCCCTCCAGCGACAGCAATGAATTCATCGAGGCCGCTCCCGTCTGCTGACAGCCTCAGAAATCACGTTTGTAGAAAATGTCCAAAGAACTTGCCAAGCCGCTGGCGGCCTCCAGATACACCTTCTTGCTCAGCTTGTAACGCAGCGCAATGGTGTTGGCTGGCTCGAACACTCCGACCCCGTATCGCAAGCTGAGCTTCTCGGTGAGGTTGCCACTGGCAACCACGCTGGTGCTGTTACCGGAGCCTTCGGTGTCCAGTTGGAAGTCATCGATCCCCAGGCCCGATGCCAGGCTGCCGGTAATCCCGGCACTGCCCGCAAGGCCCAGGCCCAATGCCGCTTCGGCCAGCATGTTGTTGTCCTCACCGGAAGTCCCCAATGGGCGCCCGAGCACCAGATAGGACAACGCCTGCTCCTGACTCATGGCCGGTTCCGAGAACACGCTGGTGGTCGGCTGCTCGGCACTGCCGCTCAGGCGGATACCGGCAATCACATCGTCTACTTTGCGGATGGCCTCGATATCCAGATAGGGCTGGTCGATCGGACCGGCGAACAATAACCGTGCACGGCGAATGGTCAGACGCTGACCGTAGGCACGGTAGCGGCCATCGGCCAGGCTCAGCTCGCCACGGGTGTCCATGTTGTCACCGATGTGCACATGGCCAAGCAAGTTGGCGGTCAGGCCGAAGCCGCTGAACGACAGCGTGTCCTGCCCCACGACCACGTCGATGTCCATGGCCATCGCCATGGGCGGTTTGCCCTCCTCGGTCTGGTGGCCGACGATGACCGTGTCGTCCGAGACCTTCACGGTAGAGGGTGGCAACTCACGCACGACGATCTTGCCTTTGGGCACCAGCACCTTGCCGGTCACCGCCAGTTTGTCGTCGATCAGGCGCAGGTTAAGGTCTGGCGCGACTTCCAGTGTGGCGTAAGGCTCGACGGTCACGGGCAGCTGCTGGCCCTGCAGACGCAGGTCCATACCCAGAGCCTGGCCCCAGGTCAGGTGACCGTTGAGTTGGCCGCGCCCAGCTTGTCCGCTGCGCCAGCTACCATTGAGCTGCACTTGCTCGCCGGCGATCAAGGCCTGCAGCGACAGGTCCTGCAAGCTGACCGGCAACTCGGCACCACTGACCTCGCCGCCGCTGAGCACCACGTTGCCGTTGACCTGCGGCGCCAGCAAGGTGCCGGTCAAGCGCCCGCTGCCATTCAACTGCCCGGCCAAGCGCTCGACCATCGGCAAGAACGGACGGGCGATCGACAGGTCCAGCCCGGCCAGGCGGAAGTCGCCCGCCAACGGTTTGTTCTTGCCCAGCGGATCGAGGCGCGTGTTCAGGCTCAGTTCGCCCAGGCGTTCGCCGCGAAAATCCAGGCGTGTATCGACCCGGCGTGGCGCCAGGGTGCTGTCCAGGCGCAGGATCTGGTAAGGGAAGTCGATCCAGCGGCCCTTGTCGCGAATGCGCAACGTACCGCCGCTGGCATCTACACGAACGTTGCCTTTCGGGCCACTGGCCGGGATATCCAGGTTCACGTCGGCATTGAGCATGCCCTGCCAGGCGAAGTCCTTCGGCAGCCACTGTGCCAGGCTGTCCAGCGGGAACTGCTTGAGGTGATAGCGCAGACGCGGTTCTGGTGCCAAGCGCTGGTCCTCGCCGCACAGGCTGGCCTGGCCGGAGCGCCAGCAGTGGGCGCCGAAATCCACTTGGCCATTGGCCAGTCGCTGCAGGCGGGCCGGCGCCTGCAGCTGCCAGTCCTGGCCCCCGGCCTGGACCCTGCCGCTGGCCAGGCGGCCACGCCAGTCGCCTTTGTTCAACTGGCCATCGAGCCCAATGTCGAGTTTGAGTTGCGGGCCGTCCAGCGCCAAGTTCAGTGCCTGCTGGCGGATGTCGCCCTTGCCATCGGCCTGCAAGGTCCCCAGTACCGTGTCGCCCAGGCGGATGCCGTTGGCCTTGAGGTCGAGCAGCCCACGCTGGGCGCTGTCCAGGCGAGCCTCCAGATCGAGCCGCTGGATGCGGTTATCCTCCTGTGCCAGTTGCTGCCCCAGCAGGGTCAGGGTGCCCTGCGGCGCATTCAGCGTGCCGCTGACATCCAGGCGCCCTTTGGCCTGCCCTTGCAGCCTCGGCCACAGCTGGCCGAGCCGCGGCAGGTCGAGGTCGATACGCCCGGCCAGGCGCTGCTGCAGGCTGCCGCTGCCGTTGATGCGGTTATCGCCCAGTTGCACGGCCAGTGCACCGAGCGTCCAGTTCTGCCCGGCCCCTTGAGCCTCAACCTTGAGCACTGCCGGCTGCCCGCGCAGGCGCCCCTTGAGGTCGAGCTGGGCATCCAGACTGAGCTGCTCGCCTTTCATTTCACCCTTGCTGCGCAGTGGCCCGGCCAGGGTACCGGGCAGCTCGGCGAGCCAGTACGCTGGGTCCAGGGCCGACAACTGCAGGTCGACGTCCCAGGCCAGGGTATCGGCGAAGCGCAGCGCGACGCTGCCCGCCGCCTTGCCCTGCCCGGCCGTCAGCGCCAGCTGCGGCAAGCGTACCTGGCTCAGGTCACCTTCGAACGGGCTGGCCAGGGTGAACGCACCGGCCGGGCCGTCGAGGTCACCGTTGAAGGTACCTTGGTAAGTGCCGTCGTGATATTGGACCTGGGCATTGAAGCGCTTGAGGGTAACCTGCGGCGGTGTTTCCAGCGGGTACAGGCGCAACCACGGAAAATCCTGCCAGTCCAGTTGGGCGTCGGCCTTCAGCGCCTGCTGCCAGTCAGCACTGGCCTGCAACTTGACGCGCTGGGTGTCGCTGGCCGTCAGGTCCAGGGCATCGAGCTTGGCCCCCTTGGCGCCCACCTTGCCGGCCAGCGCCAGTGCGATCGGTGCCTGCTCGGCCGGCAGGCTGGCACTGCCCGACAGTTGATAGCCGTTGAGCAGATCACCCTGGGCATCCAGCACGAGCTGGTTGAGCTGCAAGGTGTCGGGCAACGAAGCCGTTGGTTTGAAGGCATCGGCCCGGATCTGCAATTTTGCTGGCAAATGCTCGGCAAGGGCCTGTACCTCCCCGTTCAGGCGGGCGTCGAGGTAGCCGCTGCTGGTGGCGTCGAGGATGAGCAACTTCTGCAATTCGCCCTTGGTGTTGAGCGCCAGTTGCCAGGCCTTGCCTTCCACGGCAGGCAACTGCACCTGCCCCTGCAGCTGCAGCGGCCAATCACCTTCCGGCTGCAGGTCACCCTGTACATCCACGCTTAAATCGCCACGCTGCAGCTGCAGGCTGTCGATGCGCAGGCCGCCCGCTGTCCAGTGCGCCGCCAGGTGCAGGTCGCCAAGCAACTCGCTGCCATCCAGGCGCAATTGCCCTACCGTTACCTCACCGACTTCGATCGCCACCGGCAAGTGCAACGCCGGCAGTTGCAACGGGCCGCTTTCGGTCGGCTGCTCGCTCGGCGCAAAGGCCATGTCGACCTGCCGGGCATGCAACTGATCGATGCACAGCGTGGCGCGCAGGAGGCAGGCGGGCGACCAGCTCAGCAAAGGCGCCTCGATCTGCACATGATTGCCACCGTCAACCCAGCTCAATCGACTGGCCTGCCAGGTACCCGCCAGGCGACCCTGGAAATCGTCGATGGTCAGCCCAGGCACCCGGCCAAGAGCCCAGCGGCTGCCGCCTTCGGTACCCAGCAACAGGCCCAGGGCCAGGGCCACCAGCAGCACACTGCCAAGCACCCCCAGCAGAATGAATTTCAACACACGCATCACAGCTCGGGCCCCATGGAGAAGTGCAGGCGAATACCACCGTCGTCATCGAGCGCCTTGGCCAGGTCCAGGCGCAGCGGCCCTACCGGCGACACCCAGCGCACACCAAAACCGACCCCGGTCTTGAGGCTGGGCAGCTCCAGGGTGTTGAACGCGTTGCCCTGATCGATGAAGGTTGCCACCCGCCATTTTTCGGCCAGCGAGTACTGGTACTCGACACTGCCCGCGACCAGGTAGCGGCCACCGATGCGGTCGCCGTCACTGTTCTTCGGCGACAGGGTCTGGTAGTCGTAGCCGCGCACGCTCTGATCGCCACCGGCGAAGAAGCGCAGCGACGGCGGAATGTTGTTCTTGTAGCCGTTGGTGGCGCTGCCGCCGAACTGTACCCGCCCGAGGAAGCGGTGATTGTGGCCGAGGGTGGTCAGGCCCTTGAGCAGGACGTTGCCATGTAACAGGTTGGTGTCGGACACCAGCCCTTCCTTGGCCACCTGGGTGTCGAACTGCAAGCGGTAGCCGTTGTGCGGGTCGATGCGGTTGTCACTGCGCAGGTAGGAAAAACTCACGCCAGGCATCAGCAGGTTGCTCAACCCCGAATCATCCCCCAGGCGATACTCTTCGCGCTGGTACTTGAGCGAGATCACCCGCTGCCAGCCGCTTTGCAGCTTGCTGTGCCACTCCGGGCCGACCGTAAGCAGCTTGCTGAGGGTGTCGGTGCCGGCGATTTCTTCGTTCTGGTAGCCGCCGGCGAAGCGCAGCTTGTCGGTCAAGGGTGGATCAAGGGGCACGTCGTACCACAGGCCGACGTTTTGCCGCGGTGCCGACAGTTCGGTTTCCCAGCCATAACTGTGGCCTTGCGGGTTGACCCAATGCCGTGTCCAGTTGGCCTTGCCACGTGGCCCGACGTCGGTCGAGAAGCCCAGGCCGAGGCCCATGGTGCGTGGTTTGCGGGTATCCAGGCGGACGTCCACCGGGATGTCTTCGCCGACCGCCGCAGTGGGCGCGGCATCGACCCGCACCCCTTCGAAGTAGCCGCTCGATTGCAGGTCGTTGTTGAGCCCGGCGATCAGTTCGGAATCGTATGGCGTGCCAGGCTTGAACGAGACCATGCGTTGCAGCAGGTCTTCGTCCAGCGGCGTGTCACCACTGAATTTGACCGCTCCGAGGCGATAACGCGGGCCGCTCTGGTACACCAGTTCGATATCGGCCACGCCTGCCTGAGGGTCGACGGCCAGGCGCTGGCGCGTGAAGTGGCCGCTGAAGAATCCATAGCGCGAAGCCTGGTTCTGGATCAGCCGCTTGGCGTCCTCGTACAGGCCGTGGTTGAGTGGTTCGCCCGCTCGCAGGGCCCGGCTGTCAGGCACGCGAAAAGCCTTCATCTCGCTGGCAGGGCCTTCGATGCGCACGGTCACATTGCGCAGGCGCACCGGCTCGCCGGGGTCGATCCTGATGATCAGTTGGGGGGATTGATCGGCCTTGGCAGGCGGCTTGACCTCGGTGTCGATCTGCGCCTGATAGTAGCCAAGTGCCTGCGCGGCCTTGCGCGCCTGCTCCTGGGCCCCGCGACTGAAACGCAGCAGCGCTTCTTCATCGCGGTCTCCAAGGTTGCCGATATAGCCTTCGACATTGGCCTTGAGCGCCTTGTTGGCTGGTTTTACCTTCACCAGCAACTCGCTCTGGCCCCATGCTGCGAAACTGGCGACCCAGAAAACCAGGCCCCAGGTTAGTCTTCCTGAGTACGTCATGCGGCGCATGCTACCAGAGCCAGGCGCTCAAGTGAGGCGCCTGGCGGCCCACTTCAGGCAATTGATGACATGGATGACACCGGATTGGGATGAAAAAACACCCTTTCGCGGATTGGCCCTACAGCCACCTCACCAATCTCTTCATAGCCCTGGCGCGCGTAAAAGGCCAGGTAATGCTCGTTGCCAGTGTCCAGTACCACGCCTTGAGTATTGGGGTCTTCCGCGCACCAGTCATGAACAGCTTGTAACAATTGTTCGCCATAGTGACAGCCGCGAAACTGCGGATGTACGCCCAGCAGTGGCAGCATGTGCACCTGCCCGGTCGGCAGGCAGCTGGCCAGCGCCGCCTGGTAATCCATGTAACGCCGGGTGCAGCGCTGGCCGGTGCCCAGCAGCATGCGCAAACGCCAGGCCCAGCTGTCGGCCACACCCAGGCGGCGTTGCGGCGGTACGATCAGGGCCAGGGCGATCAGGCGGTCTTCCAGCAACAGGCCGATGGCCGGCAGTTGCAGATAGAAGTGCTGACGCACCCACTCGCGCACCATCACCCGCAGCCGGCGTTCGTAGCCTGGGCGCTGGGCCTCGAAGATATAGGCAAAGGTCGGTTCGTGGCGGTAGGCGTTGTACAACAGCGAACGTGCCTCACGGCTGTAGCCGTCATCGAGGGTACAGATACGCGCCTGGGCGGCAGTGGCTTCGAGCATGGCGGGGTGTCCTCCTGGAAAGGGCATGTCAGTGCCTTGGAGGTGTTCCACTGCGCATCGTTCACCTCCACCAGCACGTTAGCAGTGCCAGAACGAGGCTGCCATGCTGGTGATGAACGCCGATGTCGGCTAGCATCCGGCCTTTTATCAGGATTGTCTTTCCATGAAGATCGTCTGTTTCAACATCAACGGCCTGCGGGCCCGCCCACACCAGCTGGCGGCGCTGATCGAAAAGCACCAGCCGGACGTGATCGGCCTGCAGGAAACCAAGGTCAGCGACGATCAGTTCCCCCTGGCCGATGTCCAGGCCCTGGGCTACCACGTGCACTACCATGGCCAGAAGGGCCACTACGGCGTCGCCCTGCTCTCGCGCCAGGCGCCGCTGAGCCTGTTCAAAGGGTTTGCCACGGATGAAGAAGATGCCCAGCGCCGCTTCATCTGGGGCACCTTCGCCGATGCCGACGGCAACCCGATCACGGTCATGAACGGCTACTTCCCGCAAGGCGAAAGCCGCGACCACCCCACCAAGTTCCCTGCCAAGCAGCGCTTCTACAGCGACCTGCAAGCGCTGCTCGAAGGGCAGTTCAAGAACGACCAGCCGGTACTGGTGATGGGCGACATGAACATCTCGCCCCAGGACTGCGACATCGGTATCGGCCCTGACAATGCCAAGCGCTGGCTGAAGACCGGCAAGTGCAGTTTCCTGCCGGAAGAACGCGAGTGGATGGAACGCCTGAAAGGTTGGGGCTTGGTAGACAGCTTCCGCCACCTGCACCCGGAGGTGGCCGACCGTTTCAGCTGGTTCGACTATCGCAGCCGCGGCTTCGAGGACGAACCCAAGCGCGGGCTGCGCATCGATCTGATCATGGCCTCCCAGGCCCTGGTGCCGCGGATCAAGGCGGCCGGTGTGGACTATGAGCTGCGCGGGATGGAAAAGCCCTCGGACCATGCCCCGATCTGGCTCGAACTGAGCTGACCTGTTCCGACGCTTTCGCGGGCAAGCCCGCTCCCACAGGTATTTCACTTTTCTCGAGGACAGTGAAATACCTGTGGGAGCGGGCTTGCCCGCGAAGATGCACACACGATCCCCGTTAAAGCCCCAGCCGCAATGCCTCCCCTACCCCTGCCCCGCGCCCATCGTCCGCCGCACTGACCAGGGCAAAGTTGTACGCCCCATGCGACCAGTAGCGCGCCTCGAGCTGCCCATCAACTCGCTGCCCCTGGGGCATGCGCTCATAGCGATCCCCTGGCGAACGCAGGAACAGGCTGATGCGCTGGCCGTTGCGATCCTGGAATACCAGCAACGCCGCCGGCCCCTGCTCGTTGCTGAGCAACCGCGCCCCGACCGGCTGAAAACCATACCCCGCCAGGTCCGGCAACTGCCCCACGCGGTTGAAATGCCGGCCCAGCCAATCGCGCAGCTGCGCCGGGTCACTGGCCTGGATATCCAGCGCTTCGCTGCTGGCGAACAACCGATGAGCCTGCACCGCATCGGCCATCGGCAGCTCATTGCTGGCCAAGGTCACCTGGCGTGCCTGCCAGCCCCCCAGCCCGCCTACGCCCAGCGTCAGCAACAACACCGCAGCCGAAGCCAGGCGCCGCAGCCGGCGCTGACGCAGCCGCTGCTGCACCTGGCGCAAGTCGAGCATAGCGGCACCCGGCTGCTCAGCATGGCCGGCCAGTGCTGCGCGCAGGCGCCTGGCGTCTTTGCGCCAGGCCTCGACCCTCACCGCTTGCTGCGGGTTGGCCGCCAACCAAGCCTGCACTTCGGCGCGCCGCGCTGGCTCCAGGCGGTCGTCGATATACGCGTGCAGCTCGTCTTCACCAGGAATCAGGCGTGTCATTTGAGTCTCCGCAAGGCCGGCGGCTGGGGGTTGCCCTCGGTCAGGTCGCGCAAGGCGGCACGGGCACGCGACAGGCGCGACATCACCGTGCCGATAGGAATCGCCAGGGCCGCTGCCGCTTCCTTGTAACTGAGCCCTTCGATGCTGACCAGCAGCAGCAAGGCCCGCTGCTCGGTCGACAGCTGGGCAAAGGCCTGCAAGTCGGCCTGGGCCAGGACGATGTCCTCGGTATTGTCACCCACCGCTTCGTGCGCCCCGGCGCCACGGCCGAACCACGACAGCCAGCGGGCATGCAAGCGCTCGCGGCGCTTACCGTCGAGAAACAGCCGATAAAGAATGGTGAACAGCCAGGCGCGCAGAGCCTCGGCTTCGCGTTGCTGGCCACGGCGGCTCAAGGCGCGCTCGACCGTGGCCTGGACCAGGTCATCGGCGCTGCCGGGCTCACGGGTCAGCCACAGGGCAAAGCGGCGCAGGCGCTGCAGCAACTCACGCCACTGCTGTTCGTCCAGATCGTGCATGGTCAGGTACCGGGCGCTGGGGTTGTCAGTGTATGGGGCAGACGCCTGGCAATAAAATCTATTCCCGCCGATGGAATAAGTTTTTCCCTGCCCCGTCGTACCGGCACCTTCACTGAACCGGATGACGACCATGAACTCACCCTTGCAAGGCCCCGCCAAGGCGCTGCGCCTGGCCGGCATAGGCGCCGTGATGCTGGCGCTGGGCGCCGGCTTCGCCTATGCCGCTGGCTGGATCGGCGGGCCGCAGCTGACCCCGCAACGCATCATCGACACCTTCGAGGCCCAGGCCGGCCACTATCCGGGCTACCGCAAGAACCACGCCAAGGGCCTGTGCGTCAGTGGCTACTTCCAGCCCAGTGGCCAGGCCGCATCCTTGTCGACTGCACGGGCCTTCAGCCAGGCACAGGTGCCGGTGATCGGCCGCTTCGCCATCGGCGGTGCCAACCCGTTCGCCCCGGACACCGGCGTGCCCGTGCGCAGCCTGGCGATCCAGCTGAGCACCGATGACGGCCAGATCTGGCGCACCGGCATGAACAACCCCCCGGTGCTGGCGGTCAGCACCCCGCAAGGCTTCTTCGATCAAGTACTGGCAGGCGCGCCTGACCCGGCCACCGGCAAACCGGACCCGGCAAAGCTGCAGGCATTCTTCGCCGCACACCCGGAAAGCGCGGCGTTTCGCCAGTGGGCGGCGGGCTACAAGCCCAGCGACAGCTTCGCCAGTACCCAGTATCACAGCATCAACGCCTTCCGCCTGATCGATGCCAGCGGCACGGCGCACCCGGTACGCTGGCAGCTCGAGCCGCAAACGCCATTTACCGCCCTGCCCGGCCAGGTCGACGACAAGCAGTTCCTCCAGCACGACCTGCAACAGCGCATGGCCCAAGGGCCGCTACGCTGGACCCTGCGCCTGGTGCTGGCCGACCAGGGCGATGCGGTGGACGACCCGGCCCGGCCATGGCCGGCCGAGCGGCGCAGCGTCGATGCAGGCACCCTGGTGCTCGAACACGTCGACGCCCCCGAACAAGGCGCCTGCCGTGACCTGAATTTCGACCCGTTGATCCTCCCAAGCGGCATACAACCATCCGCCGACCCGATCCTCGCCGCCCGTTCGGCCGCCTATTCGGAATCCTTCAACCGCCGCAGCCGCGAGTCCCTCGGCGCAGGAGCACAGCGATGAAACCCGAAGTCTTTCACCCCTTGGCACGCCTGGTGCACTGGCTGATGGCAATCCTGATCCTCAGCATGCTGTTCATCGGCGTGAGCATGGTCGGCGACCTTTCACCGCGCCACCCGCTGCTGGTCGAACTGCACAAGGCCACGGGCCTGGCATTGCTGGTACTGGTGATCGTACGCATAGGCCTGCGCCTGACCTTGCCTCACCCGCCATTGCCCGCCGACCTGCCCGCGTTGCAGCGCTTCGCCGCAGGCGCCTCGCATCTGCTGCTCTACGGCCTGATGCTGGCCATGCCGCTGCTGGGCTGGGCGATGCTGTCGGCGGGCGGCTACCCACGCCCCCTGCAACTGCCGGCGATCGCCCCACACGACCTGCAATTGTATGCCGTGCTGCGCCAGGCCCATGGCTGGGCCGGCTACGTGTTGTTCGCCACTGTGCTGGTGCATCTGGGAGCGGCGCTGATGCATGCCATGGTGCGCCGGGACGGCGTGTTGCGTAGCATGTGGCCAGGCCCCGTGCGGCGCAGCGAATGACAGGCTGGTGCTCGGGCGGGCTCGACAAACAACAATTATTCTCACTAAGCTCGACAGCTGTATTGTCGACCCGCCCTGGACTGCCCGATGAACGTCGCAAAGGACCCTGCCCTGCTTACCCCTGCCAACACCCTGGATATGCGCCCGCTGCTGCTGGCCAACATGGCTTGCACCCTGTCGATGATGGCCTTCGTCGCACTGATCGGGCCAATCTCGCGCCTGCTGGGCATGGCCACCTGGCAGGCCGGCGCGGCGGTCACCGTGGCCGGCGTGGTCTGGGTGCTGCTGGCGCGCCCGTGGGGGCGGTTGTCCGACCGCCTGGGGCGACGCCGTGTCCTGCTGCTGGGCAGCGCCGGCTTCACCCTGGCCTACTGGCTGCTGTGCCTGTTCGTTGAGGGTGCGTTGCGCTGGTTGCCGGGCGCGGGCCTGGCATTCGTTGGCCTGATGCTGGCACGTGGTTGCATCGGCGCCTTCTACGCCGCCATCCCGGTGGGCTGCAACGCGCTGATCGCTGACCATGTCGAGCCGCAGCGCCGGGCGCGGGCCATGGCTTCGCTGGGCGCGGCGAATGCCGTGGGCCTGGTGGTAGGGCCGGCGCTGGCGGCAGTGCTGGCGCAATACAGCCTCAGCCTGCCGTTTCACGTCATGTCGCTGCTGCCGGCCAGCGCCTTTCTGGTGCTGCTGTTCAAGCTCAAACCGCAGCCCCTGGCACGCAACCAGGCGCCCAGCCCTGTTCGGCTCAGCGACCCGCGCCTGCGCCGGCCGCTGCTGGTGGCGTTCAGCGCCATGCTCAGCGTCACGGTCTCGCAGATCGTCGTCGGCTTCTTCGCCCTCGACCGCCTGCAGCTGGCACCGACCGAAGCCGCCCAAGCTGCCGGCATCGCCCTGACCACCGTCGGGGTGGCGCTGATCCTGGCGCAGGTGCTGCTGCGCCAGCTGGAGTGGCCGCCGTTGAAGATGATCCGCGTCGGCGCCAGCGTGTCGGCGCTGGGTTTCGCCAGTGGCGCGCTGGCGACCACGGCACCCTGGCTGTGGAGTTGCTACTTTGTCGCCGCAGCCGGCATGGGCTTTGTGTTCCCGGCGTTTTCCGCGCTGGCAGCCAATGCCATGCAGGCCTCGGAACAAGGCGCCACCGCCGGCTCGATTGGCGCGGCCCAGGGCATGGGCGCGGTGATCGGCCCGCTGGCCGGGACGCTGGTCTATGCCTTGGATCCACGCCTGCCGTTCCTGGCAGTGGCACTGCTGTTGCTGCTGGTCGGGCTGTGGCCGCTGCCGCGTGATCAACGCGTCTGAAAGCACAGCGCGCAAGCGTGCAGAGTATGTTTTAATGCGTCGCTAATTATTTTAAACACCTCTGATTACAAGGCGGCTATGGACACGGGGACGCGACTCAAACTGGTGCGTGAACGCAACAACCTCTCCCAACGGGAACTGGCCCGCCGCAGCGGGTTGACCAACTCGACGATCTCGCAGATCGAACAGAACCGTGTCAGCCCTTCGGTCAGCTCCCTGAAAAAACTCCTCGAAGGGATCCCCATGACCCTGGCCGAGTTCTTCAGCTTCGACGAGCCGGTGCGCGAAGAGCGCTTCGTGTTCCGCGCCAGCGAGCAGCCGGACCTGGGCCGTAATGGCTTGCGCATGCTGCTGGTCGGTGCCAGCGTCGAGGCCCGGCAGATGCGCATGCTGCGCGAGCTTTACGCCCCGGGTGCCGATTCCGGCGAGCCGATCGTGCATGCCGAAGGCGAAGAATGTGGCCTGGTCACCCGCGGCACCGTGGAACTGTGGGTCGATGGCCAGGTGAGCATCCTCAACTCGGGCGATGGTTACTACATTCCCACTACCCTGCCGCACAGTTTCAAGAACATTGGCCCGGACGAGGCGGAAATCATCAGCGCCAACACCCCGGCCAATTTCTGAGCCAGGTTTGGCCTCGCCAAGGGCGAGGCCATCCCACCTCAACGGCTCAGCGCTTCTGCGACGAAATCCAGGCGATCCTGGCCAAAGAACATCTCCCCGCCTACAAAGCAGGTCGGCGCACCAAATACCCCCCGCGCCACGGCCTCTTCGGTCACTCGCTTGAGTTCGGCCTTGACCTCGCCATCCACCGCCAGGGCCTGAAACGCCGCAGGGTCGAAACCAGCCAGGCTGAGGGTTGCAGCCAGCGTCGCGGCATCACTCAGGTTGCGCTGTTGTTCCCACAGCCCCCTGAACAGCGCCGCCAGCAACGCATCGAACTGCGCGGGTGAACGAAGCTGCATGCCGATCACGCCGCGCATCAGCGTCAAGGTGTTCACCGGAAACCCCGCCGGCATGCCGAAGGGCACGCCATATCGACGTGCATAACGGTCAAGGTCGGTGAACATGTAGCGGCCCTTGGCAGGGATCATCGCCGGCGAAGCGTTGCCGGTGGCCTGGAACACGCCGCCAAGCAGCATTGGCCGGTATACCAGGGTTGCGCCATGCCGGGCACAGAGGGCAGGCAGCTGGGTCCAGGCCAGGTAACTGGCCGGGCTGCCCAGGTCGAAGTAGAACTCCACGGTCTTGCTCATGCGTCACACTCCTTGGTCAGTCAGGCTTACCAGCGCTCCATCCACGGGCGCAGGTCCAGTTCGAAGGTCCAGGCATCACGGGGCTGGGCGTGCAGGAACCAGTAGCTGTCGGCAATGTGCGCCGGGTCGAGAATGCCGTCCTGATCTTTCAGCGCGTAGCGCTCAGGGAAACTGTCGCGGATGAAGGCAGTGTCGATGGCACCATCCACCACCACATGGGCAACATGGATGTTCCGTGGCCCCAACTCCCGCGCCATGCTCTGAGCCAAGGCGCGCAACCCGTGCTTGGCGCCAGCGAACGCGGCGAAGCCGGCAGCGCCGCGGGTGCCAGCGGTGGCGCCGGTGAACAGCAAGGTGCCACGTTCACGGGCGACCATGCGCCGCGCCACGGCCTGGGCCGTGAGGAAGCCGGCGAAACAGGCCATTTCCCAGATCTTGAAGTACTTGCGCGGCGTCTCCTCAAGAATGCTGCAAGGTACATTGGCGCCGATGTTGAAGACAAAGGCCTCGATCGGGCCGATGTCGCGCTCGATGGTTTCGACCAGTTCGGCGACTTCTTCCTCCTTGCGCGCATCCGAGCCGAAGCCATGGGCCTGGCCGCCTGCAGCGCGGATCTCATCGATCAGCGGCTGCAACTTTTCAGCCTGGCGCCGGGTGACACAAGCGACATAGCCCTCTCGGGCGAAGCGCTTGGCGATCGCACCTCCGGTGGCGTCCCCGGCCCCGATCACCAGCACCACTTTTTGTTGTTCTGCCATGCCTGCCTCCATTGGTGAATGATCGTTTAGTAAATGAACGCTATGTTATGATCGCCCCCATCGTCAAGCAGCGCGAAGAGGCCGTGCATGCGCTACTCCACCGAACACAAGCAGCAGACCCGCGACAAGCTGCTGGCCAGCAGTGGCGCGCTGGCCAAGCGCGGCGGCTTCGCCAGCACCGGCGTGGCCGGGTTGATGAAAGCCATCGGCCTGACCGGCGGCGCTTTCTACAACCATTTCCCGTCCAAGGACGACCTGTTCACCGAAGTGGTACGGCAGGAACTGAGCAACAGCCCGCTGGCCCGCCTGGCCAACAAGGGTGCCAGCCGCGAACGCCTGGGCCGCTGCCTGCAGCAGTACCTGAGCCTGGCACACCTGCACAATGCCGAGGGCGGCTGCCCGCTGCCGCCACTGGGAGTGGAAATCGCTCGCGCCGAACAACCTGTGCGCGAAGAGGCCGAGCACTGGCTGGTAGGCTTGCATGCGGCGTGGAGCGAAACCCTGGAAGACCCGGCGCTGGCCTGGGTGCTGATCAGTCAGTGCGTCGGCGCGCTGGTGGTCGGGCGCATGCTGGCCAGTGCAACGGTGCAACAGCAGTTGCTCGATGCCAGCAAGGGCTTTGTCGACAGGGCACTGAATGAAGCGAATTAACCTGCTGTTGGGGCTGCTGCTGGCAGCCCCTGCCCTGGCCGAACAGGCCTGCCCACCTGGGCAGTATCAGGTGTGCCTGATGGGCTGTTTCTGCGCGCCGATCGACCCCGGCCAGGCCGGGCAGATTCTCAAGGACGTCGAGACCGTGGCGTCAAGCAGCCTGGCGTTTGCCTTGCAACAGGCGCGCGACGAGGCCACTGCCAGCGGCAGTCAACCGATCCCTTTGCACATTCGCGCGCAACTGGAGCCCTGGTATGACTTCGCCGTGCTCGATGCTGCGCGCTACCGGGTCGGTGACGAGCAGCAGGTCACGGCGGCCAACGCCATGCTGCAGAACCCGGACGTGAACGCGGTGACGCTGATCGACACCATCATCTTCCGCGATGCCAGTGATGCCGAGGACAACGTCGCGTTGTGGGCCCATGAACTGAAGCATGTGCAGCAGTATCAGCAGCTTGGGGTGAATGAGTTTGCCAGGCGCTATACGCGCAACTACGAAGAGCTGGAGGGGCCGGCCTACAAGATCGAGGCCGAGGTGGGCAAGGCATTGCGCGAGCGCAGTTCCGGGCAAGCGAGATAGCCTGTTCCGGCCTCTTCGCGGGCACGCCCGCGAAGAGGCCGCTGCAGGCAACATGAATCCATCAGGACGAGGCAGTAGCGCCCTCACCCACCTGCTCGCGGCTGGCGTAGCGCTGCGCCAGCACCGCACACACCATCAACTGGATCTGGTGGAACAGCATCAGCGGCAGAATCATCGCGCCAATGCCGCTACCCACGAATAGCACCTGGGCCATCGGCACGCCGGTGGCCAGGCTCTTCTTGGAGCCGGCGAACAGGATGGTGATGCGGTCTTCCAGGCTGAAGCCAAGCACCTTGCCCAGCATACGTGTAGCGAACAGCACCACCGCCAGCAGGATGCCGCAGACGGCGAACAGCCCGGCCAGGTGCTGCGGCGACACGGTGTGCCACAGGCCGGTGACCACGGCCTCGCTGAACGCGGTGTAGACCACCAGCAGGATCGACCCCTGGTCCACGATCTTGAGCCAACGAGCATTTTTCTTCACCCAGGCGCCGATCCAGCGCCGCGCGATCTGCCCGGCCACGAAGGGCACCAGCAACTGCATCGTGATCTTCAACACGGCGTCCAGCCCCGAACCGGTATCGCCACTGGCGCCGAGCAGCATCATCACCAGCAGCGGCGTGAGGAAGATACCGATCAGGCTGGAAGCCGCCGCGCTGCAGATGGCTGCCGGCACGTTGCCGCGGGCCAGTGAGGTGAAGGCGATGGCCGACTGCACGGTAGCGGGCAGCGCGCACAGGTACAGCACGCCGAGGTACAGTTCGTTGCCCACCAGCGGCACGAACAGCGGCTTGAACGCCAGGCCCAGCAGCGGGAACATCACGAAGGTGCAGGAGAACACCAGCAGGTGCAGGCGCCAATGGCCAGCACCGGCGATGATGGCCTCGCGCGACAGCTTGGCACCGTGCAGGAAGAACAGCAGGCCGATCGCCAGGTTGGTCAGCCAGCCGAAATACACCGCGCCGTCGCCCGAGCAAGGCAGCACGGTGGCGATCAGCACCACCCCGAGCAGGCACAGGGTGAAGTTGTCGAACAACATGCGCAAATACTTCATAACAGTTTCCATCTTGTCGTTGTGCAGGGCCAGACGATAAGGTCCTGGGTTTTTTCCTGCTAACGCCGGAACTCCCATCGGTGTCGCTCAACGGACACACCCATGAAAAGGAACCTTGAATGCCGCTTGTAAGCCTTGCTCCCCTGTTGATCCTGTTCGGCATCGCCTCCGCGCAGGCTGCCGAGCCGTTGCAAGCCCAAGTGGACGAGGTCATCCGGCCGCTGATGAAAGAGCAGGACATCGCCGGCATGGCCGTGGCGGTCTACACCCACGGCCAGGCCCACTACTTCAGCTATGGCGTGGCCAGCAAGGCCGACGGCAAGGCGGTGACCGCCGACACGCTGTTCGAGATCGGCTCGCTGAGCAAGACCTACACCGCCACCCTCGCCGCCCTGGCCAGTGCCGAAGGCAAGCTCGACCTCCAGGCCCCTGCCCGGCGTTACCAACCTGCGCTGGCCGGTACGCCCCTGGGCGAGGCCAGCGTGCTGGAGCTCGGGGCCTACAGCGCCGATTGCCTGCCAGTGCAGTTCCCCGATGCAGTACAGACGCCAGAGCAGACGCTGGCGTTCTTCCACAACTGGAAACCGCGCACCGTGCATGGCACTCAGCGCTGCTACTCCAACCCAAGCCTGGGCCTGTTTGGCGACCTCGCGGCGCGCGCACAGCACCAGCCATTTGCAAGGGTCATGACCCAGCACCTGTTACCGCAGATGGGCCTGCTACACACCTACCTGCAGGTGCCGCAAACTGCACAGGCGCTATATGCCCAGGGCTATGACGCGCAAAACCACCCGGTTCGCGTCAGCCCTGGCCCCTATGCCGACGAAGCCTACGGCATCAAGACCAGCGCCAGCGACCTGCTGCGCTATGTGCGCCTGCACATGCAGCCGGCCGAACTGGCACCGGCTCTGCGCAAGGCTACCGCCATCACCCAGGCAGGCTACTTCAAGGTGGGCGCCATGACCCAGGGCCTGGGCTGGGAACGCTACCCTTACCCGGTCGCGCTGGATACGCTGGTCGATGGCAACAGCCCGCGCCTGATTCGGGAACCCCAGGCCACCCAGCGCCTGAACCCGGCGCTCCCGGCCCTGCCCGCAGCCTGGTACAACAAGACCGGGTCCACCAACGGTTTCGGCGCTTACGCCGCCTTCATCCCGTCAGAGGGCAAGGCCATCGTCCTGCTCGCCAACCGCAATTACCCCAACGAAGCCCGTGTCCGCGCGGCCTTCCAGATTATTTCCAGCCTCGACCGATGAGTCACCGCCGAGTGAATTGCCAGACAATATGACAAGAATGTAGTGTCTAAAAATATTCACTACAAAAGCATTGACGCCGCTCATCAGCCTTGTGCATGATGAAGCCGTCTCCCTGATCGGGAGCGGTGGCAAGGGTGTTCCAGACGGCTTGCGCGGTAACGCAGGCCGTCCGTGGAGAGGGAATCTGTCCAAAAGGCAGCGTGAGAAAGCCCCTGTTGCGATGCTGCTGTAGCAGCCTTGGTAGTGCGCTACAACCTGTGGCGCCAACTGTGAAAATCAACAACAAATAGGTGATGGGGGCTTTATGATGAACTTGAACAACAATCCGACTATCGACCAATTGGCCCAGCTGTTCGCAGTACGCAAGGACAGCCTCGACGACCACCTGCTGTGGGTCAGCCAGACCGGCGAGGTGCGCCTCGACCGCCTGCCGCCGAACACGGTCGAAGATGAATTCGAAGCGCACCTGCCCAGCATGCGCGCCCGCTTCAAGGTCTACCGCCGTGGCCAGGGCTACGTCGGCAAGAAGGCCGCCGCCGACACTGAGTTCGTCGGCCGCGTCCTGCAGACCCTGCAACAAGAATGGCCCGCTGCCCGTGAGCGGCAGGCAGTCAAGGTGATCGAACCGCTGAACTGAGGGTTCGCCACCACTTATGGAGCCCGGCCCGCATAGGCCGGGCTTTTTCATGCCTGCTAAAATGCCCGCCCGTGATTGTGGAGCCCAGCATGACTACCCCTGCTTATGGCACAGGCGATGCTTCGTACCAGGCCGCCGGCGGCATCGACGGCCTGCGCCGGCTGGTCGACGACTTCTATCGGCTGATGGACCAGGACCCGGTAGCCGCCCCGGTGCGGCAGATGCACCCGGCCGACCTTGCCGGCTCACGCGACAAGCTGGCGTGCTTCCTCAGTGGTTGGCTGGGTGGGCCACGGCTTTACGCCGAGCGCTATGGCTCGATCGGTATTCCGTCATTCCATGCGCAATGGCCGATCGACGCACAACACGCGGCGATCTGGCTGGCCTGCATGCGTGACGCGATTGCCTTGCAGCCCTGGGAGCCAGCATTCGCCGATTACCTGCTGCGCCAGCTTCAGGTGCCGGCCCAGCGCATCGTCCAGGCTGCCAGCGCCCGCCACCGTCAGGCCTGAAGGCGCCGCTGCGCCACGGGCAACGGCAACGCTCCAGTGGCCAGCGCCCGAGCCCGGTCCACCCCCCACACCAGCGCGCGGGTCATGGTTTCGCCGGGCCGCGCCGGGTAGTACTCCTCCAGCAGCGCCCTGCCATCCTGGCCGTAGAGCCCGAGGAACAGCTGCGTCGCGCCAAGCCGCGACAGGCGCACCTGGATATCCAGCGACGTGCCGTCGCTGAGCACCTCGTCATGGCAGCGGCAATGCAATTGTGCGTCGGCCCACTGCCAATAGGTCTCATCCCTGACTCGCATGGAAAATCAATCCTCTCTTTCCTGAATGCGGCGCCAGAAGACCACAACTGCGCCGCCACCGCGAGTGCAACCCTCGGTTACCATGAGCAGGATCAAGCAACACCAAGAAAAACCGGCCGTTGGTCGTGTTGCTGTTCACTCAAGCACTCGAGTCTAGGCTGGGCTTTCTAGAGAGCTCGATACCAGCCTTCTGGCTTGGAACTTTTTATGCCCTTTCATCAGCAATTGCTCGACATCGGCGATCTCTTCAATTTTTCCGCCCTCAGTACTTTCACCCAGAATGCCCCTATTGATATGGAAAGGTGACCACATGGCGACTTTTCCTACAAGTCCTTGCGAACTGGTCTTACACCACCAATGCAATTTAGACCTCTAGAATGTTGATTCTGGCAGGTTGGTTCAGCTCAATTACCCGAGCGAAATCGCAGAGGTCATCCAGTCGAGTGGCACCTGCAAGTCGGCGGCGCTTATCCAGAAGTTGGAGGATGCCGCGACGCCTCAGGTAGGACACCTGAACGCAAACTCGCCAAAGGTCTTTAGTTCGAGTTTTGATCAATAGCAGGGAACCACTATGTCGTTTGATGCATTTATGAAGGTTGATGGTATTGAGGGTGAGTCACTTGATGAGGGGCACAAAGGTTGGATAGAACTGCTGTCCTATCACTACGACGCCATGCAGACTATCAGTCATACAGCCAGTTCAAGCGGCGGTGCCTCCACAGGAGGTGTTACCCTTGGGGATTTTCAAATCAGCAAGTACATTGACCGTGCAACCCCTAAGCTATTTGAACTTTGCTGCAGGGGCCTTCATATAAAAACAGTAACCATTCGTGTCCATCGTGCAGGAGCTGAAAAATTCAAGTATCTAGACATTGTGCTTGAAGAGGTACTCATTGCACTGGTAAGCGGGCAAGCCGCAGAACAATCTGGCTTGCCCGTCGAAGTGGTAACACTCAATTACGGTCGCATTAGATTCGAATACACTCAGCAACGGCGCGTAGATGGAGGGAGTGCCGGCATCGTCTCTGGTGGCTGGGACAGGACAACCAACAAGCCATTTGCGTAGGAATCGCGTGATGACGGATGATGGTAATTTTCGCGTAGTTCTTAATTTTGCCCAGATGGCCGCAGTACTCTCCCATGAGTCTCTCACGCCTGCAGAAATGGCGTCCAATCGCATATTTGGCAGCTTTCGACTCGTTGGCGGAATTATTGAGCTTGCTGGTGCGGGCGTATTGTGTGCGCTACCAGAACCAACCATGATTTCAAAGGCGGGTTGCATCGCTATGGGCGTACACGCATCTGATCAACTTTCAGCTGCATCCACGCAGATTATGACAGGTAAAGAAACTTACAGTTACGCGTTCAAAGCTGGAGCTGCAGTCGCAGAAGCAGTTGGTGCATCACGATCAACCGGCCAGGTTATTGGCCTTGCTACCGAATTTGCAGTACCGTTATCCACTGCATCTATCTACAATGCATTTCGGGTTTCCTCAGTACGCGCCGGCAGAATAAGTATTGCTACAAGCGAAAAGCCACTCCACGCACCAAACCGAAGCATCGGCGGTCATACTGAGAAACATCATTTTCAAAAAGACATTGCGGCATTGCAGTGGCGACTAAAGAAAGTAAGATCGGCCAGTGTAATGTCTACATTCGAAAAAATGGATATTGCAGAACGTGCGGTTAGCCAAGCACTGAAGGCCAATCGGCTTCGTATATTAATGTTCTCCAAAACCAAGTTTATTCGCAACAGCAATCGCCTGGTATTGGACTTTGACACCAAACAGGTTGTAGGATGGGGTATTCATCGATCAGCCCAGAGCACGCCAGTCAGCATGACAAAAGTAAGGGTTGTGGTAGAATTCGTCGAATACAACTACATGCCAAGATACATTCTTACTGCATTTCCCATACCATGAGGCAGCTTCAATGCGTGGCTTTATGCAACTAGTAGACTTCATGAAGGAACTGGGCGATGGCATACTCGATTATCTGCCCGAAGACCAGCGAACGGAGCAACTCAGCGTCGAAGGTGTAATTGAAAAATGGATGGCTAAAAAATCGTATTTCTCGGCGCTCGCTTTAAAAAAAGACATTGCAACCTACATTGAACTTCAGAAGTCTGGGAACTTCACCGTGGATGAGATATTGTCATGGTACGATCTCTCTTTTATACCTGAAAGATTCGGTGTTGAAGAAAATATATTCTTCACCGGCATCCTTGGGATGATTGACTCACACATCGCCAAAAAGAAAAAGGCTCTTCTCACCCGTTTTTTCGGGTGGCTAGGTTACCGATGAAGTCCTGCACCAGAAAATGTACTGATCACGCCAATGGAATAGAGCCGAACGGTTGAGCGCACTGCGCGAATGAGTAAATTGACATAAAATCCGACACCCGCTAACGAGCACCGGATTTTAAGTAGGCCGACTTGAACTCAAATGCTTGAGCGAACAGTATCTTCACCGTCGGGCGGGGCTGTGTGAGCAGGTTCACTTTTACGAGGCTTACTTTCTGGCTGGCACCCGTGGCGTGAAGCGGCCCTTCTTGCTGCGCTGCAGGTGTGCAGGCTTGAGGTCTTCCGATTCATCCAGGGTCATGTGGGCAAAGCCCAGGCGAAACGCCGCCTGTCCACAACGCACCTGGCTGTTGATCGGGAATGAATCGTTCATGTCTTCGAAAAAGGACTCGCTCATGCCCTGTCTCCGTTCAGTGGCGACCGCGTCGATCAGCAAAGGGCTGACCTGAAAAACGCGACCTGTGCCAGTGAGACTAGCCGGTCACAAGCGGACTGCTCGGACAAAACCGGCAGACCCGACCAGTGGCATTTGGCTACTTCAGCCGCACGGCAGTACCGGTAGCGAACACCACGACCATGCCACCTTGCACTGACGGCATGCTGATCTCGAAGTCCACGCCCACCACTGCATCGGCTTGCAACTGCCGTGCCCGCGCCTTGAGCTCCTCGGTGGCCTGCTCGCGGGCCTCGCGCAGGGCGCTTTCCAGGGTCTGCGAACGGCCACCGAAGAAGTCCCGAAAACGTGTGAAGAAATCGCGCACGAAGTTGATGCCTTGCACCGATTCGGAGCTGACCACGCCAAGGTACTCGGCGATCGGGCGGCCTTCGAGCTGGCTGGTGGTAGAGATGATCATGTTGAGCTCCTTGGCCTTGCAAAAAACGCCAAGTCTAACAAACGCCGAAATCTAATCGCCGGCAAACCAGCGCCCACAAATGATTCACGGTTTTTCAGGTGTATGCAGTAGCTGTGGGAGACTCTGTCATGCTCAACGTCTAAAAGCTGGCGCGATCCTTATGGGAGCCGCGCTTGCCGGCGATGGGCCGCGAAGCGGCCCCGGCAATTGATGCAGCGACCTTGAAATCGTGGGGCCGCCTTGCGGCCCATCGCCGGCAAGCGCGGCTCCCACAGGTACAGCGCACGCCTGGAAGCTAGTGATAATCCTGTGGACTTGCCGGCGACAGGGCCTTCAGCTCATTGCGCGCTGGCCGCCCGCAACCGCTGCCCAAGCTTCGGCCCGAATACGTTGACCAGCAAGCCGAGCATCACCAGCAATGCGCCCCAGCCCTGCACCGCTGTCAGCCGCTCACCCAGCAACCAGGCCGACGAGCTCAGGCCGATCACCGGCACCAGCAGCGAAAACGGCGCCACCTTGCCCGCCGGGTGGCGCGACAGCAGTTTGCTCCACAGGCTGTATCCGAGCATGGTGGCGACGAACGCCAGGTACGCCAGCGCCAGCACCGAGCTCCAACCAATATTGGCCAGCGAATGGCCGATCCGCTCCGGCCCTTCCAGCCACCACGACAGGGCCAGGAACGGCAGCGGTGGAATCAGCCCGCCCCAGATCACCAGCGCCACCAGGTCCACCGAGCCAAAGCGGCGGGTGATGATGTTGCCCATGCCCCACATGGCTCCGCCACACAAGGTCAGCATCAGCGCCACCAACGGTACATGGCCGCTGTCTTCACTGCCGATCAGTGCCAGGCCGCTGGCGGCCACCAGCAACCCCAGCACGCTGGCCAGGCGCAGGCGTTCACCCAGGAACAGGGCGGCAAAGCCGAGGGTGAAGAACGCTTGCGACTGCAACACCAGCGATGCGAGCCCCGGTGGCATGCCGCTGTACATGGCCTGAAAGAGGAAGGCGAACTGGCCCAGGGAGATGGTCGCGCCATAGGCGATCAGCCAGCGCCACGGCAGCTTCGGCCGCCTGACCAGAAGGACGGCCGGAAACGCCACCAGCAGAAAGCGCAATGCCCCCAGCAGCATCGGCGGCAGGCCATCGAGGCCGACCTTGATGACCACGAAATTGACTCCCCAGGCGACAATCACCACCAGGGCGATCAGCAGGTCCTTGAGCGGCATTGCAGCTTCCTTCTTCAGGCGTTCTAGACATATTTCGTAACAGCATAAGGCCATTTTTCCGCCAGGGACCAGCACAGTTGCAACCAACCCTTGCGCAACAGATTGGCTGTTATGCTGTGCAGTCTTCATTTGACCTTACTTGTATAGACATGCTCATATGACGCAGACGCCATCCGCGCACCGCGTCGGCAATGGCCCTCTCCCTGAAAAAAAACAATGAAGTGGAGCCCTCAATGTCTCGCAAATCCGTGCTCGAACGGCGCTCTATCGACTACATTCCCGAAGCCGAACGCCATGGCCGGCTGTACAGCCAGTTCACCCTCTGGCTCGGCGCCAACCTGCAGATTACCGCCATCGTCACGGGCGCCTTGGCCGTGGTGCTCGGCGGCGACGTGTTCTGGTCGCTGATCGGTCTGTTGCTGGGCCAGTTGATCGGCGGCGCGGTGATGGCCCTGCATGCGGCCCAGGGCCCGCGCCTGGGCCTGCCGCAGATGATCTCCAGCCGCGTACAGTTCGGTGTCTATGGCGCGGCCATCCCGATGGTGCTGGTGTGCCTGATGTACCTGGGCTTCACGGCCACCGGCACGGTGCTGTCCGGGCAGGCCATCGGCCAGTTGCTGAGCGTCAGCGACAGTACCGGCATTCTCATCTTCGCCTCGGTGATCGTGCTCGCCACCCTCGCCGGCTACCGGGTAATCCACTGGATCGGCCGGGTCGCCAGCGTGCTGGGGATCATTGCCTTCGTCTACCTGTTCAGCCGCATCCTGATGCTGGCCGACATAGGCCAGTTACTGGAAAACCGCCACTTCAGCTGGGCCACCTTCCTGCTTTCAGTATCGCTGGCCGCGTCCTGGCAGATCGCCTTCGGCCCCTACGTGGCGGATTATTCACGCTACCTGCCGAGCAACACCTCGCCGGTGAAAACCTTCCTGGCCGCTGGCCTGGGCTCGGTCATCGGCGCACAGGCGTCGATGATCCTCGGGGTGTTCGCCGCAGCGATCGCTGGCGGGCAGTTCAGCGGGCGTGAAGTGGCCTACATCGTCGGCCTCGGCGGAGCCGGCACCACCGCTGCCCTGCTGTACTTCAGCATCGCCTTCGGCAAGGTGACCATCTCGACGCTCAACTCCTACGGCAGCTTCATGTGCATCGCCACCATCATCAGTGGCTTTCGTGGCCACCTGGCGATCAGCCGCATGCAACGCCTGGTGTTCGTGCTGGCCATCGTCGGCGCCGCCACCTTGGTGGCCCTGCTCGGCCAGCACTCCTTCCTCAGTGCGTTCAAGTCGTTCATCCTGTTCCTGCTGACCTTCTTCGTGCCCTGGAGTGCGGTCAACCTGGTCGATTACTACTTCATCACCAAAGAGCGCTACGACATCCCTGCCCTGGCCGACCCGGAGGGCCGCTATGGCCGCTGGAACTGGCCTGGCATCAGCGTCTACACCGTAGGCGTGCTGGTGCAGATGCCATTCATCGACACCAAACTGTACACCGGCCCCATGGTCGCGCACCTGGGTGGCGTGGATGTGTCGTGGCTGATCGGGCTGGTGGTGCCGAGCGTGCTGTACTACTGCGTGGCGCGTCGGCGTGCCGCCGAGGCACCGGCCAGCATGATCGTGCCGCAAGCGCGCTGAACACATGACTGATTCAGCGGGGAGCCCGCTCTCATAGAACTGCATATAACTCATTGAGTTAGCAGAGACACTGTGGGAGCGGGTTCACCCGCGAAGAGGCCGGCACAAGCAGCACAAGACAGTTGCTCCCACAGGGGATGCCGACCGCTTGCGAACTCAATTCCCTACGCGACAGCGCAGCCCAAAGGGCTGGGTGATCTCCCACAGGCACACCATGCGTTCAAGGCCTGTGGTTTACCTGTGGGGGGGCGCAAAAAGTCCGGCAAGTCAGTCGCGATAATCGGGGGCAATCCGCTCCAGCATCCGCAGCAAAGCCCCCCAGGCCAGCTGCAGAGCATCCGGGTCACTCAGTTCCCCCTGCTTCAAACCCCGCATAGGCTCATTGAACTGCCGCTCGGTATGCGCGCACACCGCTTCCGACGGCAGCACCAGCTGCCCGGCACTCTGCGCCGCCAACTGGATCTCGCAGGCCTTCTCCAGGTAATACATGCGCAAGAACGCCTCGGCCACCGAGCGCCCGGTGGTCAGCAGGCCATGATTGCGCAGGATCATCACCGGTTTGTCGCCCAGGTCCGCCACCAGGCGTTGCTGCTCGTCAAGGTCGAGGGCGATGCCTTCGTAGGCGTGGTAGGCGACCTTGCCATGGAACTCCATCGACATCTGGTTGACCGGCAGCAACCCGCACTCCAGCGCCGCCACCGCGCAACCGGCGCGAGTATGGGTGTGCAGCACGCACTGGGCATCTTCGCGCGCAGCGTGGATGGCGCTGTGGATGACGAACCCGGCCGGGTTGACCGGGTACTCGGTGGGCTCCACCGGCCGCCCCTGCAGGTCGATCTTCACCAGGCTCGAGGCGGTGATTTCGTCGAACAGCAGGCCGTACGGGTTGATCAGGAAATGATGCTCGGGGCCCGGCAGGCGCAGCGAGATGTGGGTAAAGATCAGGTCCGACATGCGGAAGTGGGCAATCAGGCGGTAGCAGGCGGCCAGTTGCTGGCGCAGGGTCTGTTCCGTGGTGGTCATTGTTGTTCTTCCTGTTGGAATTGGGGCCGCTGTGCGGCCCCGATAAGCTACATCATTGCAACATCATTTGGTTGCCCAGGCATTGAAGCGCTGTTCCAGCTCCTCGCCATGGTCGACCCAGAACTCCACATTCATTGCCAAGGCGCCCTGCAGGTTCTGCGGCGAGGTCGGCACCCAACTGGCCAGCGACGGGTCGAGCCTGGCCGCTGCCTGGGTATTGGTCGGCCCATAGGGGATCTGCTCGACATAACGCACCTGGGTATCTGGCTGGTTGGCATAGCTGATCAGCCGCTTGGCCTGGTCGACATGTTTCGAGCCCTTGATGATCGCCCAGTAGTCCATGCCATACAGGCTACCGGGCCAGACCACCGCCAGCGGGCTGCCTTGCTGCGCGGCCACGGCGATGCGGCCGCTGTAGGTCGAGGTCATCACCACATCACCCGCCGTCAGCCACTGGGCCGGCTGCGCGCCGGCGTCCCACCACTGGATGTAGGGCTTGAGTTCAGTGAGCTTGGCAAAGGCACGCTCGACACCCGCCGGGGTCGACAGGACCTTGTACACGTCTTCAACCTTGACCCCGTCCGCCAGCAAGGCGAACTCCAGGTTGTACACCGCGCGCTTGCGCAGGCCGCGCTTGCCCGGGTACTTCTGCACGTTCCAGAAATCGGCCCACGAGGTCGGCGCCTGGGCCAGCTTGTCGCGGTCGTAGGCAATCGCCACGCTCCACACCAGCGCCGCCGAGCCGCAGTCCTGGGCGGCAGCGGGGATCAGTTCGGCGGCATGCCCCAGGCGCTGCCAGTCGAGGTGCTCGTAGATGCCCTCGTCGCAGCCGCGCATCAGGTCCGGCCCCTCGATCTGCACCACGTCCCAGTCGACATTCCCGGTATCGGCCATCACCTGGATACGCGCCATCTCGCCGTTGTATTCGCTCTGGATCAACTTGCTGCCGTCCTGGGCGCTGAAAGGCTGGAAGATCGCCACGTCCTGGGCTTTCTGACCGGCGCCGCCATAGCCGACCACGACCATCTGCGGCGCCGCTTGCGCACTGCCCAGGCCAAGGGCCAGCAGCGCTGCGCAAAGGCCGGTACTGCGAGGAAATGCCTGCATCGAGTTGCCTCCTGTCGGTACCTTCCAGCCAGCACGAAGGCCCGTTTGTTGTTGTAGTGAGGTCACGCGCCACTGCCGTGGCTGGGAAAAAGCTAGTCGGGCACCAGTAAAAAAACAAGTTGATTTTTTACTTTTGCTACACTTTCATGAGAAAAACAAGAACAACACCGCACCGGAGCCGCCCGCATGACGACTGCCTTCGCCCACCTGTTCGAACCCCTGCAGATCCGCGGCAAACGCCTGAAGAACCGCATCATGTCGACCGGCCACGACACCTGCCTACCCACCGACAATCTGGTCAACGACAAGCTCATCGCCTACCAGCGCGCCCGTGCCGCCGGCGGTGCCGGCCTGATCGTGCTGCAGGTGGCCGGGGTGCATGACAGTGCCCGCTACACCTCGCACGTGCTGATGGCCACCGACGACGCCTGCATCGACGGCTACAGGCGCCTGGCCGAGGCCTGCCACGCCCATGGCACCGTGGTGCTGTCGCAGCTGTTTCACCCGGGGCGGGAGATCATGGAATCGGCGGACGGCCTGCTGGCGGTGGCCTACTCGGCCTCGTCGGTGCCCAACGAGCGCTTCCGGGTGATGCCGCGCGCGCTGGACCAGGCGATGATCGACGAAATCGTCCAGGGCTATGCCAGTGCCGCCCGGCGCCTGCACCAGGCCGGCCTGGACGGTGTCGAGGTGGTGGCCAGCCATGGCTACCTGCCGGCGCAGTTCATCAACCCGCGGGTCAACCAGCGCAATGACGGCTACAACGGCGAGCTGGAACAGCGCCTGCGTTTTCTGCGCGAAGTGCTGGCCGCGGTCAGGGCGGCCACTGACGAGCAGTTCATCGTCGGCCTGCGCATCAGCGCCGACGAGCGCGACAGCGAGGGCCTGAGCGAAGACGAATCACTCGCCGCCGCGCAGGCCCTGCAAGATCAGGTCGACTACCTGCACATCGTCGCCGGCACTTCGGCGTCGCTGGGCGGCGCCGTGCATATCGTGCCGCCCATGGCCATCGCCCCGGCTTACCTGGCGCGTGAGGCCGGGACGTTCAAACAGCACTTGAACATCCCGCTGTTCGTCACCGGGCGCATCAACCAGCCGCAGGAAGCCGAGCTGATCCTGGCGCGTGGCCAGGCCGATGTGTGTGGCATGACCCGCGCGCTGATCTGCGACCCGCAAATGCCGGCCAAGACCGAGGGCGGCCGTGTCGAAGACGTGCGCGCCTGCATCGCCTGCAACCAGGCCTGCATCGGCCACTTCCACCGGGGGCTACCGATCTCCTGTATCCAGCACCCGGAAACCGGCCGCGAATTGCAGTACGAAACCCCGGTTCCCATTACCGTGCGCAAGCGCATCCTGGTTGCCGGTGGCGGCCCGGCCGGGATGAAGGCTGCGGCCGTTGCCGCCGCCCGTGGTCATGACGTCACGCTGTACGAGGCAAGTACACAACTGGGCGGCCAGATACAGCTCGCGCAGTTGCTGCCCAGGCGCAGCGAATTCGGTGGTGCCAGCACCAACCTGCAGCGGGAGATGGAACTGGCAGGCGTACGCGTAGTACGTAATACGCGAGTCGACCGTGCCCTGGTCGAGCGCGAACGCCCCGACCTGGTAATTGCCGCTACTGGCGCCACGCCCTATTGGCCAGCGTTCGAACGCAGCGGCGAGCTGCAGGTAGTGGATGCCTGGCAGGTGTTGCGCAACGAAGTCAGCCTGGGCCGCTCGGTGCTGGTGATCGACTGGCGCAGCGACTGGATCGGCCCCGGCATCGCCGAGCGCCTGGTCCGCGATGGCCACCAGGTGCAACTGGCCGTCAACGGCACCCACTGCGGCGAAAGCCTGCCGCTGTACGTGCGCGACCAGCTGGCCGGCGAGCTACACCGCCTGGGTATCCCGATCACGCCTTATGCCCGCCTGTACGGCAGCGACGATAACACCGTGTACCTGCAGCACACCGCCAGCGGGGAGCCGATGATCTTCGAAGGCATCGACAGCCTGGTGCTGTGCCTCGGCCATCAACCCCAAGACACCCTGGCAGCGGAACTGGCCGGCCTGGTGGAGGTAAGGCGCATCGGCGACTGCCTGGCGCCACGCACTGTCGAAGAGGCCATCCATGATGGCCTGACAGTTGCCTGGGCACTCTGAGCCAGTCAATACTGCGGCTTTCCCGATGGACCGAAGCGCATGAGCCAGCAGCCCCAGATCCCGCCTGCCGCCGAAGATGGCGGCGCCGCGCCGCAATTCCTCGGCGGCCGCATTCGCGGCCTGCGCAAGCGCCGCGGCATGACCCTGGCGGAGCTGGCGGCGCACAGCGAGCTGACCGCCGGCTACATCAGCCAGCTGGAGCGCAACCTGTCGTACCCGTCGATCCCGGCACTGTTCAACATCGCCCGCAGCCTCGGCGTGACCATCCAGTGGTTCTTCGCCAGCGAAGCCACCACCGCACCCGAAGACCAGGGTTACGTGGTGCGGCGCAACAGCCGGCTGAGCGTGCATTACGAGGATGGCATCGTCGACCAGCTGCTCACCCCGCAACCCAACCGTCAGCTGGAGATGCTGCACTCGCGCTTTCCACCGGGCACCTACAGCCAGCAGAGCTACAGCCATGAGGGTGACGAAGCGGGCTATGTACTGTCGGGCAGTTTCGAGCTGTGGGTGGGGGAGCGCCACTTCCTGCTGGGCGAAGGCGACAGCTTCAGTTTCTCCAGCCAGGAGCCGCACCGCTATGGCAACCCTGGCGAGGTGGATGCCGTGGTGATCTGGGTGATCACCCCGCCAACATTTTGAAAAGATCTGCCAGCTGGCCCCGTAACATCGTTGACTGCAATTACGGTCTACTGTGTCTTTCGGACTTCCCAGGAGCACAACGATGAACAATATCCTGATCATTGGCACCGGCATCGCCGGCCCATGGAGCGCGCTAAGCGCGATCCGGCAACTGAACCTGCAAGGCCAGAGGGATGCCCAGCTAACGTTGCTGACCCCCCAGACCGGACTGCAACAGCCGTTCGATCACAGCAACCTGTGCCTGGTACAAGGCACCACCTCGCATGTCGACGCCGCCGGCCGGCGCGTTCACTACCGCACCCCGTCCGGCACCCGCTGCAGCCTGCCGTATGACCGGCTGATCGCCGCGCAGCTGTGGCCCAGGTAATCAGCACGGCCTGGGTATCATGCAGCTGACGCTGGCGCCCAATGCATTTGCGCTTTTCTCCGAACCCGTGGCATAGATGCAGGTCCACGCCCTGACGTGATCGCTTTCGCGCTTTTCAAGGAGAACCTCTGCATGAGCAAGCCCCCTTATGTCCCGCCCAAGGTCTGGCGCAACGATGCCGCGTCCGGCGGCCAGTTCGCCAGCATCAACCGGCCGATCGCCGGGCCTACCCATGACAAGGACCTGCCGGTCGGCAAGCACCCGCTGCAGCTGTACTCCCTGGCCACCCCCAACGGTGTCAAGGTCACCATACTCCTCGAAGAACTGCTCGCCCTGGGCCACCGCGGCGCCGAGTACGATGCCTGGCTGATCCGCATCGGTGACGGCGACCAGTTCTCCAGCGGCTTCGTCGAGGTCAACCCCAACTCGAAGATCCCCGCCCTGCTCGACCGCAGCGTCGAGCCACCGGTGCGGGTGTTCGAATCCGGCTCGATCCTGCTGCACCTGGCGGAAAAGTTCGGCGCCTTGCTGCCCAAGACCCCGGCCGCACGCACCGAAAGCCTGAACTGGCTGTTCTGGCAGATGGGCTCTGCGCCCTACCTGGGCGGCGGTTTCGGCCACTTCTATGTGTATGCGCCAGAGAAGTTCGAGTACGCCATCAACCGCTTCACCATGGAAGCCAAGCGCCAGCTCGACGTGCTGGAACGGCGCCTGGCGGTCAGCCGCTACCTCGGCGGTGACGAATACAGCATCGCCGACATCGCCGTGTGGCCATGGTACGGCCAACTGGTGCGGGGCAACCTGTATGGCGCAGCCGAGTTCCTGGCAGTGGATGAGTACCCGCACGTGCAGCGCTGGGCCGAGGAAATTGCCCAACGCCCGGCGGTACAGCGCGGCACCCGGGTCAACCGCACGTGGGGCGATGAGGCCAGCCAGGTGCCCGAGCGGCATTCAGCGGCCGACCTGGACTGAGGGCAACGGGGCCGCTGCGCGGCCCCGACAATGCCCCGTTGCAAAAAACCATTTCTGCGGCGCAAACCTCCCTCCCCTGATCCCTTCTTGTACACTCCTCGCATTAGCCCCAACCTGCACAAATTTTGGTGAAAGCATGATCGAGGTAACCGAGGTTTCCATTGCCGAGCTGCGCGACGCGCTCGAAACCGGCCGCACCACGGCAGTCGAGCTGGTCAAGGCCTACCTGGCACGCATCGACGCCTACGACGGCGCCGACACCGCCACCGCGTTGAACGCCGTGGTAGTGCGCAACCCTGAAGCGCTCAAGGAAGCCGAGGCCTCCGACGCCCGCCGCGCCAAGGGCCAGACCCTGAGCCCGCTGGACGGCATTCCCTACACTGCCAAGGACAGCTACCTGGTCAAGGGCCTGACTGCCGCGTCCGGCAGCCCGGCGTTCAAGGACCTGGTCGCCCAGCGCGACGCTTTCACCATCGAGCGCCTGCGCGCCGCCGGTGCCGTGTGCCTGGGCAAGACCAACATGCCCCCAATGGCCAATGGCGGCATGCAGCGTGGCGTCTACGGCCGCGCCGAAAGCCCGTACAACGCCAAGTACCTGACCGCACCGTTCGCCTCCGGCTCGTCGAATGGTGCCGGCACCGCCACCGCAGCCAGCTTCAGCGCCTTCGGCCTGGCCGAGGAAACCTGGTCGAGCGGCCGCGGCCCGGCTTCGAACAACGGCCTGTGCGCCTACACCCCGTCGCGTGGCGTGATCTCGGTACGCGGCAACTGGCCGCTGACGCCGACCATGGACGTGGTGGTGCCGTACGCCCGGACCATGGCCGACCTGCTGGAAATTCTCGACGTGGTGGTCGCCGACGATGCCGACAAACGCGGCGACCTGTGGCGCCTGCAGCCTTGGGTACCAATCCCGGCCGCCTCCTCGGTGCGCCCGGCGTCCTACCTGGACCTGGCCGTCGACGCCAGTGCGCTCAAGGGCAAGCGTTTTGGCGTACCGCGCATGTACATCAACAAGGACGAAGCCGCCGGCACCTCCGAAAAGCCAGGCATCGGCGGCCCGACCGGCCAGCGCATCATTACCCGTGACAGCGTCATCGCCCTGTGGCAGCAGGCTCGCGAGGCCCTGGAAGCAGCTGGCGCCGAAGTGCTGGAAGTCGACTTCCCGCTGGTGTCCAACTGCGAAGGCGACCGCCCTGGCGCGCCGACCGTCTACAACCGCGGCATCGTCAGCAAGGAATTCCTGCATGACGAACTGTGGGAGCTGTCGGGCTGGGGCTTCGACGACTTCCTGCGTGCCAACGGTGACCCGAAACTCAACCGCCTGGCCGATGTCGACGGCCCGCAGATCTTCCCGCACGACCCGGGCACCCTGCCCAACCGTGAGGACGACCTGGCCGCTGGCATGGATGAATACGTCAACATGGCCAAGCGCGGCCTGAAGACCTGGGACCAGATCGAGACCCTGCCCGACGGCCTGCGCGGGCTGGAAAAGACCCGCAAGATGGACCTCGAAGACTGGATGGACGCGCAAGGCCTGGACGCCGTGCTGTTCCCGACCGTGGCCGATGTCGGCCCGGCCGATGCCGATGTCAACCCGGCGTCGGCGGACATCGCCTGGAGCAACGGCATCTGGGTGGCCAACGGCAACCTGGCCATCCGTCACCTGGGCGTGCCGACCGTGACCGTGCCGATGGGTGTGATGGCCGATATCGGCATGCCGGTGGGGCTGACCTTTGCCGGCAAGGCGTATAGCGACAATGCGCTGCTGAGCTACGGCGCGGCCTTCGAAGCCACCGGCTCACGCCGGATGATTCCGCCACGCACGCCAGCACTTGGCTAATAAAGACAGGGGCCGCTTTGCGGCCCCTTCGCGGGTGAACCCGCTCCCACAGGTACTGCACAGGCCCTGAAGGCAGTGAAATCCTGTGGGAGCGGGTTCACCCGCGAATGGGCCTGGAAAAGCAAATCGCAATATTCAACTTAATGTGTAAAAATTGACAATAAGTTGAATTTTGTGATCTCCCATGTCTCCGGCCGAAGAACGCCAGCTCACCCTCACCGTCCTCAAGGCCGCCATCCAGGCCCTGGGTAGCGTTGCCGCACGCAACATGGAAATCCTCCTGCACGATCTCGACCATCCGGAGCACTCCGTGGTGGCGATCGTCAATGGCCACCTCTCAGGCCGTGTGGTCGGCAGCCCGATTCTCGCTGCCCCGGAGCAGGACCAAGGTTTCAAGGCCCTGCTGCAGGCCAGTGCCGATCAGCAAGGCGCCGACCCCGTGGTAGTGCCCGACTACCCCACCACCCTCAAGGGCCGCACCCTGCGCAGCGCCACGGCGATCTTCCGCGACAGCAGCGGCCACCCGTTCGCCAGCCTGTGCGTCAATACCGATGTCAGCGGCCTGGACGCCGCCATGGACTTTCTTCGCCAGTTGCAGCCACTGGGCGCTATGCCAGCCGAGGCGCATGGCAGCGAGCCTGCCGACATGACGCTGCTGATGGGCGAGATCATCGAAGGCGCGCTGCAGCGAAGTGGCCAAGGGCGGATGAACAAACAGGCCAAGGTCGAGGCCGTGCGGGCGATGCAGGAACGTGGGCTGTTCATCGTCAAGGGCGGCGTGGAAAAAGCCGCTGCCGCCCTTGGCGTGACCCGTTACACCATTTACAACTACCTTGAGCAACTGCGCGGAGCGAGCCAATGACCCTGCACATTCACACCCCCCTGATCGAGTCCCGCCCGCTGTCGCTGGCCGCCGGCGGTGCCGTGTGGCTGAAACTCGACGCCCTGCAGCCCTGCGGCTCGTTCAAGCTGCGCGGCGTTGGCCATGCCTGCGAAGTCCACCACGCCCGAGGTGCACGCCATTTCGTCTCGTCCTCCGGCGGCAATGCCGGGTTGGCCGTGGCCTATGCCGGGCGCAAGCTGGGGGTACCGGTGACCGTTGTCGTGCCCGAAACCACCACCGAGCGGGCCAAAGAGCTGCTGCGCCTGGAAGAGGCCAAGGTCGTGGTGCATGGCAGTTCCTGGCAGGAGGCCAACGAACTGGCGCAGACCCTGGTCGGCGAAGGCGATGCCTTCATCCACCCGTTCGACGACCCATTGCTGTGGGCCGGGCACGCCAGCCTGGTCGATGAAGTGGCGGCAGCCGGGGTCAAGCCGGATGCCGTGGTGTTGTCGGTGGGCGGCGGTGGTTTGCTCAGCGGTGTGGTCGAAGGGCTGCAGCGCAATGGCTGGGGCGATGTGCCGGTGCTGGCCGTGGAGACCACAGGCGCCGCTTCGCTGCATGCGGCCATGCAGGCCGGGCATACCGTGGAACTCGAACGCATCGCTTCGGTGGCCAGTTCGCTGGGCGCCAAACGCGTGGCCGAACAGGCGCTGGCCTGCACCCGGCAGCATCCTGTGCAGAGCCACCTGGTCAGTGACCGGGCGGCACTGGAGGCCTGCGAGCGGTTTCTGCTGGACCATCGGGTGCTGGTGGAGCCGGCGTGTGGGGCGGCGTTGGCGCTGGCGTATGAGCCTGCTGCATTGGCCGGTTACCAGAATGTGCTGGTGGTGGTTTGTGGGGGGGCTACTGCCACGCTGGAGCAGATTCAAGAGTGGTTGAGGGTGGTCGATCAAAGGGTGGAATGAACGACGGCATGGCTGCTGGGTTCGTCGGGGCATCTTTAGCGCCTGTGAGATCGAGCGCCGCCTGCGCGGCGCATCGCGGATAAATCCGCTCCTACATTTGTTTCGGGCCAATTGATCCTGGGAGATTTGCGCGCGAACGCCTTGGCGCATGGCTCGATATCGCGTCGTACGAACAAGTCGGTCGCGCGCGCCTGTTACAGGCGTTACTGGCCCGAAACAAATGTAGGAGCGGATTTATCCGCGATGCGCCGCGCGGGCGGCGCTCGCTCTCACAGGCGCTGAAAATGCCATGGCAAGCACATGCCATTGGTCAACCTGTCATCAAGCTGTTCATTCCCCCCTGTACAACTGAACCCGCCACTGCCGAATCATTTCACCTGCAACCACTACCGCGCAGACGAAATACACCATCCGCCCTTTCGATCTGCGGCAAGTGAAGGCACAATGCGGGTCTTTTTTTTGGCCGGCCTGGCCGGGGGCCTTTAAATGATCAAGACGCCGTACTACCTCATCGACAAAACCAAGCTGCTGAGCAACATGGAGAAGATCGCCTACGTGCGCGAAAACTCCGGTGCCAAGGCGCTGCTCGCCCTCAAGTGCTTCGCCACCTGGTCGGTGTTCGACCTGATGCAGCAGTACATGGACGGCACCACCTCGTCCTCGCTGTTCGAGCTCAAGCTCGGCCGCCAGAAGTTCGCTGGCGAGACCCATGCCTACAGCGTGGCCTGGGCCGATGACGAGATCGAGGAAATGCTCGAGAACTGCGACAAGATCATCTTCAACTCGATCGGCCAGCTGCAGCGCTTCGCCGAACAGTCCGAAGGCAAGGTCCGTGGCCTGCGCGTCAACCCGCAGGTCAGCAGCTCCGACTACCTGCTGGCCGACCCGGCCCGCCCGTTCAGCCGCCTCGGCGAATGGGACCCGGCCAAGATCGAACAGGTGATCGAACAGATCTCCGGCTTCATGTTCCACAACAACTGCGAGAACGGTGACTTCGGCCTGTTCGACAAGATGCTGTCGCACATCGAAGAGCGCTTCGGCCACCTGCTGCACAAGGTCGAGTGGGTCAGCCTCGGTGGCGGTATCCACTTCACCGGCGAAGGCTATGCGCTGGACGCCTTCTGCGCGCGCCTGAAAGCCTTCTCGGAAAAATACGGCGTGCAGGTCTACCTGGAGCCCGGCGAAGCCGCCATCACCAACAGCGCCTCGCTGGAAGTGACCGTGCTCGACACCCTGTACAACGGCAAGCACCTGGCCGTGGTCGACAGCTCGATCGAAGCTCACCTGCTCGACCTGCTGATCTACCGCCTCAACGCCAAGATGGCCCCCAACGACGGCGAGCACACCTACATGGTCTGCGGCAAGTCGTGCCTGGCGGGTGACATCTTCGGCGAATACCAATTCGATCGCCCGCTGGCCATCGGCGACCGCCTGTCGTTCATCGACACGGCCGGCTACACCATGGTCAAGAAAAACTGGTTCAACGGTTTGAAGATGCCGTCCATCGTGGTCAAGCAGCTCGACGGCAGCGTCGAGGTGGTCCGCGATTTCGGTTTCGAAGACTACGTTTCCAGCCTGTCGTAAGACCGGCTTTCCAAGTAAGGAGCAACAGGTAAATTGAAGAAGAACGTTCTTATCATTGGTGCAGGAGGTGTCGCCAAGGTGGTGGCCCACAAGTGCGCGCAGCATAACGACGAACTGGGTCGTATCGCTATCGCGTCACGGAACATCTCCAAATGCCAGGCCATCATCGACAGCGTCAAGGCCAAGGGTAGCCTCAAGGTACCCGCCGACATCCAGGCCTTCTCGCTCAATGCCCTCGATGTCGAGGCGACCAAGGCACTGATCCGCGAGACCGAGTCGCAGATCGTGATCAACGTCGGTTCCGCCTTCCTCAACATGTCGGTGCTGCGTGCCTGCATCGATACCGGTGTCGCCTATCTGGACACCGCCATCCACGAAGAGCCGGGCAAGATCTGCGAGACCCCGCCGTGGTACGGCAACTACGAGTGGAAACACCTCGAAGAGTGCCAACAAAAGAACATTACCGCCATTCTCGGCGTCGGTTTCGACCCGGGTGTGGTGAACAGCTACGCAAAACTTGCGCAGCAGCAATACTTCGACAGCATTGATTCGATCGACATTCTCGACGTCAATGCTGGTTCGCACGGCAAGTACTTTGCCACCAACTTTGACCCGGAAATCAACTTCCGTGAATTTACCGGGCAAGTGTGGAGCTGGCAGAACAGCCAGTGGACCAGCAATACCATGTTCGAAGTCAAGCGCACCGACGACCTGCCGGTAGTCGGCTCGCAGAACCTGTACCTGACCGGCCACGACGAAGTTCATTCGATTTCGAAGAACCTCAATGTGCCGAACGTACGCTTCTGGATGAGCTTCGGCGAACACTACATCAATGTGTTCACCGTGCTGAAGAACCTCGGCCTGCTCTCCGAGCAACCGGTGAAAACTGCCGAAGGCCTGGAAGTGGTACCGCTGAAAGTGGTCAAGGCCGTGCTGCCTGACCCGGCCTCGCTGGCCCCGGGCTACACCGGCAAGACCTGCATCGGTGACCTGGTCAAGGGCACCAAGAACGGCCAGCCACGCGAAGTGTTCATCTACAACGTGGCCGACCACGAAGAAGCCTACGCCGAGACCGACAGCCAAGGCATTTCCTACACCGCCGGTGTACCACCAGTGGCTGCGGCCCTGCTGGTTGCCCGTGGCGAGTGGGATGCCAAGCGCATGGTCAACGTCGAGGAGCTGCCAGCCGAGCCGTTCCTCAAGGCGCTGGACGTAATGGGCCTGCCGACCCGCGTCAAAGATGAAAAGGGTGATCGTCCCTGGGACGCTGAAGCCTAAGCAGTAACCAGAAGGGGCGCCAACACGGCGCCCCTTCTGCATTTGCAGGCCCGGCCTCTTCGCGGGGCAAGCCCGCTCCCACAGGGATTGCGCATGCCTTGAGGTAAGCATTGAACCTGTGGGAGCGGGCTTGCCCCGCGAAGAGGCCGGCACAAGCAGCACAAGACAGTTGCTCCCACAAGACCTGCACAGCCCTTGAAGGCGATGCTATCCCTGTGGGAGCGGGTTTATCGAGGCGTCGAACCGCCGCGAAGAGGCCAGTACAGAAATACACTCTATTTCCTGGCCTCCAGGATCAGGTTGAACGGCGTCTGCGTCGCCCGCCGGAACTGCGTGAATCCGGCCTCCTCGAACACCGCCCGCAGGCGCGCCTCCCCGGCTTGAGCGCCCAATCCCAGCCCCACTTCCTGGGACAACGAGTTAGGCGTGCAGATGAACGTCGACGCCGCATAGAACAAGCGCCCGACCGGCGTCAGGTTGCCCTCCAGCGAATCCTCGGCATAAGGCTCCACCAGCATCACTGTGCCGTCAGCTTTCAACGCCCGGTAGGCATGCTTCGCCGCACCCACCGGGTCGCCCATGTCATGCAGGCAATCAAAGAAGCACACCAGGTCATGATCATGCCCCGGGTAGTCCTTGGCCGACGCCTGCTGGAAGCTCACCCGCCCCGCCAGCCCGGCCTCGCGCGCGCGTTCGCTGGCCGTGGCAATGGACGGTGCGTGATAGTCGTAGCCTGTGAAGCTAGACGCTGGAAACGCCTGCGCCAGGACCAGGGTCGAGGCGCCATGGCCACAACCGACATCGGCTACTTTGGCCCCGGCCTGCAGCTTGGCCACCACGCCTTCGAGTGCCGGCAACCAGTCCGCGACCAGGAAGGTGCGGTAACCGGGCCGGAAGAAACGCTCGGTGCCACTGAACATGCACGGGTGATGGTCACCCCAGGCCAGCCCGCCGTCGCCGCGCATCGCCGCCACCAGCTTGTCCTTGTCATGGAACAGTGCGGCGATGACCGCCGCGCCACCGGCCATGTAGGCCGGCGAGTCTTCCAACGCCAGGGTCATGGCCTGCTCCTCGGGCAGAACGAACGTGCCCTTGTCATGCACCATGTAGCCAGAGGCCGCCTGAGCATTGAGCCATTCACGCACCAGCCGTGGGTGGCAACCGGTCTTTGCTGCCAGCGCCTCGGGGCTGGTCGGCTGGCTGTCGGCCATGGCCCGGTACAGGCCAAGCTCATCGCCGAGGATCACATTGGCCAGGGTCGCTGCAGCGCCCATGTCACCAACCAGCTTGCCCATGAATTCATGAAGCCTTGCCTCGTCCATGACCTGCCCTCCTCTGCAAGAAGGCCACCGTCGACGAAGAAGTCCGGTTCGAGGGGAGCGGTGGTCAGTGGGATGAATGGATGTATATCCGTTAACAGTCTAGCCCCTCGGCAAATTTCGCGTGCGTTCAAACAACCTATTGGCATTCACTGCCATACAACTGATATCGCTTAGTGCAACTTATCCTAAGAAAACCCACGCACATTCTGGCACTTCGCAAGTTGCTGTCTATGCTATCGCTCTGTGCCAACCCTTCCCGGGGTTTCGAACACGTCATGTTTTGACCCTCCCAACTTCCAGGCCTGCGCCAGGCGTTTTTTTGTGCGCGCAGAACATGCGTTTGCCTTTTATTTGCAACGCAAACGTGTGCGGGTGCAGGCGACCTTCTACATCGGGCTCAAGTAACAAAATTTACACAAAAATGTGACATTTTTTTTCAGCTTTTTCGCCAAGGATCTCTGCGGCCAAAACTCAGGCACCTGCGCAAGCAGGGGGTACTGCCCGTACAGGTTCACACCATGGAGCTTTGAATGAAGGTTACGGTTTTCGGTACCGGCTATGTCGGCCTTACCCAGGCGGTATGCCTGGCTCAGGTGGGCCACTCGGTGCTATGCATGGATATCAACGCCGAGCGGGTGGCGGCGCTCAGCGAAGGGCATTGCCCGATCTTCGAGCCCGGCCTAGCGCCGCTGCTGGAGAAAAACCTGGCCTGCGGCCGCTTGCGTTTCACTACCGACGCCCGTGAAGCAGTGCAACACGCCAGATTGCACTTCATCGCCGTTGGCACCCCGCCTCAGGCCGATGGCAGCGCCGACATGCGCTTTGTGTTCAACGTGGTCGACAGCATTCTCGAACACGCCGATGGCCCGAAAGTCATCGTCAACAAATCCACCTCGCCGGTCGGCACGGTAGACCGCATCAAGGCACGCATCGGCCAGGCCGTGGCCGACGCAGAAAGCTACCAGGTCATCAGCAACCCCGAATTCCTCAAGGAAGGTTCGGCAGTGGATGACTGCATGCGCCCGGACCGCATCATCATCGGCGGCGCCCTGCCGGCAGAGGTCGAACTGCTGCGCGAGCTGTACCAGCCGTTCAGCCGCAACCGCGAGAAAATCATGGTCATGGACGCGCGCAGCGCCGAACTGACCAAGTACGCCGCCAACAGCATGCTGGCGACCAAGATTTCGTTCATCAACGAAATCGCCAACCTGGCCGAGCACCTGGGTGCCGACATCGAAATGGTCCGCCGCGGCATCGGCTCGGACCCGCGCATCGGCTACGACTTCATCTACCCCGGCTGCGGTTTTGGCGGCTCCTGCTTCCCCAAGGACTTACAGGCGCTGCGCAAGACAGCCGAGGCCGAAGGCTTCGAGCCACTGCTGCTGGGCGCCGTGGAGGCGGTCAACCAGCGGCAGAAGAGCCGGCTGTTCAGCAAGATCCAGCGCCACTACCCAGGCGGCCTGCGCGGCAAGGTGTTCGCCGTGTGGGGGCTTTCGTTCAAACCCAACACCGATGACATCCGCGAAGCCTCCAGCCTGGTATTGCTCGAAGCGCTGTGGGCCGCTGGCGCCAGGGTGCAGGCCCACGACCCGCAAGCCATGGACGAGATCCAGCGGCACTACGGCACGCGCCCCGATCTGCAGCTGGTACCGTGCAAGGACGACGCCCTGGTGGGTGCCGATGCCCTGGTGATCGTCACCGAGTGGCAAGACTACCGCGTGCTGAACCTGGACAGTGTGCCGCAGCTACTGGCTGACCGCGTGGTGTTCGACGGCCGCAACCTGTTCGAACCCGAGCACATGGCCGCAGCCGGTCTCACGTATTACGCCATCGGCCGTGGCCAGGTGAAACAACCATGACCGTCCTGATCACCGGCGCGGCCGGATTCATCGGTTTCCACCTGGCGCGCCGCCTGTGCGAAGCGGGCATCGAAGTGGTGGGCATCGACAATCTCAATGCCTACTACAGCGTCGAGCTCAAACTCGCGCGCCTGCAGCAGTTGCTCGCCTACCCCAACTTTCGCTTCCAGACGGTCGACATCGCCAACGCTGCCGATATGCAGCAACTGTTTGCCGGGCAGGCGTTCAGCGAGGTGATCCACCTGGCAGCGCAGGCGGGTGTGCGCTACTCGCTGGACAACCCCGCCGTCTATGGGCAATCCAACCTGACCGGTTTTCTCAACCTCCTCGAAGCCTGCCGTCAGCACCCACCGCGTCACCTGATCTATGCCTCCAGCAGCTCGGTGTACGGCGCCAATACCAAGCAGCCGTTCAGCATCGATGACCCTGTCGAGCAACCGATTTCGCTGTATGCCGCCAGCAAGCGCGCCAACGAGCTGATGGCGCACAGCTACGCGCACCTGTACCAGCTGCCGATCACCGGCCTGCGCTTCTTCACCGTCTATGGCCCGTGGGGCCGCCCCGACATGGCGCTGTTCAAGTTCACCCGGGCGATGCTCGACGGCAAGCCGATCGAGATCTACAACCACGGCCAGATGGCGCGCGACTTCACCTACATCGACGACATCGTCGAAAGCATCGTGCGCCTGCGCCAGAAGCCGCCACGGGCTGATGCCGGGCAACCACCCTGCCAGCTGTTCAACATCGGTCGCGGCCAGCCGGTGCGCCTGCTGGCATTTGTCGAGTGCCTGGAGAACGCGCTGGGCATCAAGGCCCAACGCGAGTACCTGCCCTTGCAGGCAGGTGACGTGCTGGAAACCTGGGCGGATGTGGACTCACTGACGCGCTGGATCGACTTTTCGCCGAGCACTCCGCTGGAGCACGGCGTCGCCGCGTTCGTTGGCTGGTACCGGGACTTCTACCGGGTTTGAACCACGCAATCACTACAAGAACACAGGTAGCCTCGATGACTGATTCACTTGACCTCTCGGTACTGATCCCCGCCAAGAATGAGGTCGACAACCTGCCGGCATTGCTGGCGGAAATCCGCACGGCACTGGTCGCTGAACACTATGAAGTGCTGGTGGTCGACGACGGCAGCACGGACCAGACGCTCAACATGCTGCGCCAGCTCAAACAGCAAGGCTTTACCCAGTTACGCATCCTGCGCCACGACCGCTCGCTGGGTCAGAGCACCTCCATCTGGCACGCTGCCCAAGCTGCCCGCGGCCGTTGGCTGGCCACCCTTGACGGCGACGGCCAGAACGACCCGGCCGACATCCCCGGCATGCTCGCCCTGGTGCGTGGCAACGAAGACCTCGGCGGCGGCATCAAGCTGGTGGCCGGGCACCGCGTCAACCGCCGCGATACCGCCAGCAAGCGCTGGGCCTCGCGCTTTGCCAACGGCCTGCGCAGCCGCCTGCTCAAGGACGCCACCCCGGACACCGGCTGCGGCCTGAAGCTGATCGAGCGCGACGCCTTCCTGCGCCTGCCCTATTTCGACCACATGCACCGCTACATCCCGGCGCTGATCCTGCGCCACAAGGGCCGCATGCTGGTGCACCCGGTGAACCATCGCCCGCGCCATGCCGGGGTGTCCAAGTACGGCAACCTGGACCGTGCCCTGGTCGGCATCCTCGACCTGGTCGGGGTCTGGTGGCTGATCCGCCGCACGCGCCTCGACACCCAACCACAGGAGCTCGAAGGATGACCCGCGAAACCCTCTGGCTGATCATCGGCTTCGCCGGTCAGGTCGTGTTCACCGGCCGCTTCGTCCTGCAGTGGCTGTACAGCGAATTCAAGCGGCGCAGCGTGATCCCGGTGGGTTTCTGGTACCTGAGCATGCTCGGCAGCGCCCTGTTGCTGATCTACGCCATCTACCGCGAGGACCCGGTGTTCATCATCGGCCAGTCGTTCGGCCTGGTGGTCTACCTGCGCAACCTGCAATTGATTGCCCGAAACAAAGAGCAGAAGGAATAGCCCTTGCCAAGGTTCAAGACGCTTGGGGCCGAACGCCTGGCCCTGGTTTTACTCGCGGTGCTGCTGGTCGGTGCCGGTATCGGCTGGCGCCAGCCGATGAACGTCGATGAGGAACGCTTCCTCGGCGTGGCCCTGGAAATGCTCCAGAGCGGCAACTGGTTCATCCCCCACCGCGCGGCGGAAATCTACGGCGACAAGCCACCGTTGTTCATGTGGACCGTGGCCCTGTTCAGCTACCTGACGGGTTCGCCGAAAATCGCCCTCTACCTGCCAGGGCTGATGTCCGCGGCGACCATCACCCTGGTGCTGCATGACCTGGGGCGGCGCCTGTGGACCCGGCGCATCGGCGTGATTGCCGCGCTGCTGTTCCTGGCGACCTACCAGAGCTACAGCATCCTGCGTACCGGGCAGATCGACAGTTTCCTGTGCCTGTGGGTGGCGCTGGGCCTCTACGGCATGGTCCGCCATCTGCTGCTGGGGCCGGCCTGGGGTTGGTTCTACCTGGCCTGCGCGGCCATGGGCCTTGGCATCATCAGCAAGGGCGTGGGCTTTGTCCCGGCGCTGATGCTGCTGCCCTACGCCTGGGCCGTGCGCAAGGGCTGGCGCGGGGTGGTGGCCTACCCGGGCCAGGGTGGGCGCTGGAGCCTGGGTTTCGTCTGGCTGCTGGCAGGCTGCGCGGTGTGGCTGCTGCCGCTGCTGATGTCGATCGCCCACGGCGGTGGTGCGGCGGAACTGGCCTACCTGAAGGAGATTCTCCTGCGCCAGACCGCCAACCGTTATGCCAATGCCTGGGATCATCGCGAGCCCTTCTGGTATTTCTTCGTCAAGGTCATCCCGCAGTACTGGCTGCCACTGATCCTGGCCTTGCCATGGCTGGTCCCGGCCTGGCGCCGGCAACTGCAAAAGCGTGATGGGCGCTTCCTGCTGCTGCTTGGCTGGGTCGCCCTGGTGCTGCTGTTCTTCAGCCTCAGCAGCGGCAAGCGCAAGCTCTACATTTTCCCGGCCCTGCCCGGGCTGGTGCTGGCCATCGCCCCGCTGGTGCCCTGGCTGCTCAAACGCTGGTTGCAGCGCCGTCCCGGCTGGAGCAAAGCATTCACCGCCATTGCCCTGGCCTGGTTCTGCCTGTGGTTCGCACGCGGTTTCGTCGAGCCCCTGAAGGAAGGCCGCAACCCGCACGAAACCTTGATGAGCGAAGCCGCACGCGCCACCGGCGGCGCCGAGCTGGTACTGGTCAACTGGCGCGAAGGGCACTGGCTGTTTGCCCGTCAACCCATCGTCCATTTCGGTTTCGCCAACCAGTCCAAGCCCGAGACGGCGGTGTACTGGTTACGCCAAAACCCCACGGCCTTTGCCCTGATTCCGGCAACGGAACTGGGCCGTTGCTTCAACGCCGACAAGGCTCACCGGCTGGGCGATACCTCGCGCGCCGAGTGGTATGTGGTCGGCGCCGATGCCGACAACGGCCAATGCCAGCCGGCGCTACCACCACAGGTCTACCACTTCGCCTGGAACAATAGGGCCGGGAATCTGCAAACCGCAGCACAGGGACTCGCACAATGACTACCCAGACCTTGCCAGCCCCACGCCGGCACCTGTGGAGACGTTTGAACCGCTGGGGCCAGATCAGCGCACTGGTGGTGCTGTTGGCCATGGCCCTGGTGGGCATCGAAGCCGCGCGCTCGTTCTGGCCGCAGCAACTCTTCGCGCACCTGAGCAACCGCTGGACCGGTGACACCGCGCCCGGGCAGAACGTCTGGCTGCCGGCCTTCAAGCTGAGGATCGACGCCAAGGTGGTGGAGCCAAGCCTGACCAACCTGTCCGGCATCACTTATGACTACGACCGCGACCGGCTGCTGGCGATCACCAATGGTGTGCCCATGGAGCTGCTGGAGCTGAGCAAGGACGGCGACCTCCTGGCGCGCTACCCACTGGTGGACTTCGAAGATACCGAAGGCCTGGCGTACCTGGGCAATGGCCGCCTGGCCATCAGCGACGAGCAGATGCAACGGCTGGACGTGATCACCCTGCCCGACCACCCGCAGCCGATTCACGCCAGCGAGGCACAGTGGATCACCCTCGACATCAACCCGACCCACCGCAACAAGGGCTTCGAGGGGGTGACCTACGACCGCCAGCACGATCGCCTGTTCGCCATCAAGGAGCGCGACCCGCGGCAGCTGTTCACCATCACCGGCATGCTCACGGCGCTCAGCGGCGGCCCCCTGCAGTTGACGGTCAGCGACCGCCGCGACTGGGTCAAGCGCAGCGTGTACGCCACCGACCTGTCCGACGGCTACTACGACCCGCGCACCGGTCACCTGCTGGTGCTCAGCGACCAGTCGAAGAACATCACCGAGCTCGATGGCGATGGCCGCTTCGTCAGCATCCGTTCGTTGCGTGCCTGGCTCGGTGGGTTGCAGCATGACGCCCCGCAGCCCGAAGGCATGACCATGGACAGCGCCGGCAACCTCTATGTCGTCAGCGAGCCGAACCTGTTCTACCGCTTCAGCAAGCCCTGAAGTCAGGCCTGTCGACCTTTCGCCTCGGGGCGCTTGCAAAAGCACAAGTCTCGAAATACTGTATGAATAATCAGTATTTCGAGACAGCCCCATGCAGCTCATCGCCAAACTCGGCATTCTCGCCGATGCCGCCAAGTACGATGCCTCATGCGCCAGCAGTGGCGCACCGAAACGCAGCTCGCGCGGCAGCGATGGCCTGGGCGCGACCGATGGCATGGGCATCTGCCACAGCTACACCCCCGATGGCCGCTGTGTGTCGCTGCTCAAGGTGCTGCTGACCAACTTCTGCCTGTATGACTGCCAGTACTGCGTCAACCGCCGTTCCAGCAACGTGCCGCGGGCCCGTTTCAGCCCCGAGGAAGTGGTGCGCCTGACCCTGGACTTCTACCGGCGCAACTGCATCAGTGGCCTGTTCCTAAGCTCCGGCATCATCCGCTCGGCCGACTACACCATGGAGCAGCTGATCCGCGTGGCGCGCCTGCTGCGGGAAGAACACAACTTCCGTGGCTACATCCATCTCAAGACCATACCCGACGCCGACCCGCTGCTGATCGAAGAGGCCGGGCGCCTGGCCGACCGCCTCAGCGTCAACATCGAGTTGCCCACCGATGCCAGCCTCAAGCGCCTGGCCCCGGAAAAGCAGGCACATACCATCCGCCAGGCCATGGGCGTGATCCACCAGGGCCAGCAGGCCGTGGCCGGTGAACCGAAAGCGCCGCGTTTCACCCCGGCCGGGCAAAGCACCCAGGTGATCGTCGGCGCCGATGCCACCGACGACAGCACCCTGCTGCGCAACGCCGAGTCGCTATATCAGGGTTATGGGCTCAAACGCGTGTACTACTCGGCCTTCAGCCCGATCCCCGACAGCCCTGGCAGCGTGCCCCTGGCCGCCCCGCCACTGCTGCGCGAACACCGCCTGTACCAGGCCGACTTCCTGCTGCGTGGCTATGGCTACAAGGCCGGTGAGCTGCTCGGCGAGGCCGGCAACCTGGCACTGGACATCGACCCCAAGCTGGCCTGGGCACTGGCCAACCGCGAGGTGTTTCCGCTGGATGTGAACCGCGCCGAGCCGGCGCTGCTGGCGCGCATCCCCGGCATCGGCCTGCGCAGCGTGCAACGGCTGGTGGCACTGCGCCGCGAGCGACGCGTGCGCTACGACGACCTGATCCAGCTGCGCTGCGTGCTGGACAAGGCACGGCCGTTCATCATCACCAGCGATTACCGCCCCGCCGATGGCGAGTTGCGCAGCGGCTTGCTCAGGGCGCGCCTGCGCGAACCTCAGGCGCCGCAGCAAATGGGGCTGTGGGGGTGATTGCGCTCGATTGCGATGACCAGTTCGGCACTTGGCGCAACCAGGCCCGTACCTTGCTCGGCCACGGTATCGACCCCGCCGACGTGACCTGGGCGCAAGGCCCTATCCAGGACCTGCTGGCCCTGCCCACACCCTTGCCCGAAGGCCCTGGCCCATTCCGCGCCAAGGTGCCCGCCACGCTGCTGACGCAACTGGAGCAAGCCGCACGCTACCGCGGCGAGCAACGCTGGAACCTGCTGTATGAAGTGCTCTGGCGCGTGGCCCACGGCGACCGTACGGCCATGCTGGCGGGTGACCGCCTGGGCAGCGAATTGCAGCGGCGTATCAAGCAGGTCAGCCGCGAGGCGCACCATCTGCATGCGTTCGTACGTTTCGTGCCGCTGCCCGAGGCGCTGGCCGAGCAGTTGCAGCTGGACCTGGTGGCTTACCACGAACCCGCCCACGACATCCTGGAGAGCGCCAGCACGCACTTCGCCGACCGCCTCGGGCGCCAGCGCTGGCTGATCGCGACGCCACAGGACGGCATCCGCTTCGATGGCCAGGCTTTCGAATATCAGCGCCGTTGCCCTGACGATTGGCGGCAATGGGCACAAAATGCCGAAGACCCCGGTGCCGAACTGTGGCGTACCTATTACCGGCATACCTTCAACCCGGCCCGGCTCAACCCCGACGCGCTGCGCCTGCACATGCCGGGGCGGTTCTGGCGACACCTGCCGGAGGGGATGCTGATTCCGCAGCTGGAAGGCCTGGCGCGGCAAGGCAAGCAACGCGACGGGCAGGCGCTGGAGGTGGCCAGCCAGCGTGGCAAGCGGATTACCCGTTCCGGGTGATTTGTGAAAATTTTGTAATGGATTTGGCATACCACCTTCCCAAGGCGCGACACATCCTGACAAACTGATTGCTAACGATTCTCATATTTACTTGCATTAGCAATCATCAGGAGCCCACCCGTCATGTTGTCGCCCCTCGCGCACACGCGCCCCCTGCCCGCCCGCAACCTGCTCGCCATGGCCATCTGCATGGCCGTTGTCACGCCAGCCGTAGCCGAAGATACCCCCACCACACTGGAACTGGGCGCCACCGAAATCAGCTCGGACGCGTTGGGCAGCACCACCGAGGGCTCGGGCTCCTACACCACCGGCTCCATGTCCACCGCAACCAAGCTGCCACTGAGCATGCGTGAAACGCCCCAGGCGGTGACCGTCATCACCCGCCAGCGCATGGACGACCAGGCCATGACCAGCATCAATGACGTGGTCAAGGCCACGCCCGGCCTGTTCCTCGACTACTCCAGCGGCCCGGGCCGGCAGAGCTACTCCTCGCGCGGTTTCAACATCGACAACCTGATGTACGACGGCATCCCCAGCGGCTATACCGGCTGGGTGGTCGGCGCCCAGCCGAACCTGGCGATGTTCGACCGGGTCGAGGTGGTGCGCGGCGCCACCGGCCTGGTCACCGGTGCCGGCAACCCGTCGGCAGCCATCAACCTGGTGCGCAAGCGCCCACTGGCCGAGCAGAAGGTCACCCTGACCGGCGCCGCCGGTAGCTGGGACGACTACCGCGGCGAGATCGATGCCTCCAGCCCGCTAAATGACAGCGGCACCCTGCGCGGACGCGTGGTGGCGTCCTACCGCGACGCCAACAGCTTTGTCGATGATGTCGAGGAAGACCATGGCCTGTTCTATGCGGTGACCGAGGCGGATCTCTCCGATGACACCAGCCTGATGCTTGGTTTCTCGCACCAGAAGGACAAGACCAACTACTTCTGGGGCGCCATGCCCACCGCCCTCGACGGCCACCACATGGGCTTCTCGCGCTCCTACAACCCGGGCACCGACTGGGAGAACAAGGACCAGGAGATCAACACCCTGTTCGCCGAATTGCGCCATCGCCTGGCCAATGACTGGACGCTGCAGCTCAACGCCAACTATGCGCAACAGGATGCGACCTTCACCGGGTCCTACCAGTCGCGCTGGGCTGGCCTGCAGGCACCGCTGCAACGCACGGTCTACCAGTCCAGGCATCAGGAAAACCAGGCCGGCCTGGACGGCTTCGTCAGCGGCCCGTTCGAGCTGCTCGGGCGCACCCACGAACTGGTGGTAGGTGCCAGTAAGCGCATCTACGACATGGACACCCGCAACTACAGCCCGTACGACATGTACTGGCCGCTCAATGGCGGTAAACCGAACTTCGTACACACCGACAACCAGCGTGAAGTCACCACCCAGGATGGCGTGTACCTGACCACCCGGCTGAACCTGGCCGACCCGCTCAAGCTCATCCTCGGCGGGCGCCTGGACTGGTACGACTATGACAACCGTGATGGCGACGGCGATTACAAGGTCACCCGCAACGTCACCAAGTATGCCGGCCTGATCTACGACCTGGACGACCACCACTCGGTGTACGTGAGCTACAGCGACATCTTCACCCCGCAAAGCTCCAAGGACACCTCCGGCACCCCGGTGAAACCGATCGTGGGCAAGAACTATGAGGTCGGCATCAAGGGCGAATACTTCGACGGCGCGCTCAATGCCAGCATCGCGCTGTTCCGCATCGACCAGGAAAACCGTGCCACCCAGGTGTTCGTCGCGAACTGCCCGCAGACTTCCTGCTACGAAGCTTCGGGCGAAGTGCGCAGCCAGGGCATCGACATGGAACTGCAAGGCGCGCTGACGCCAAACTGGCAGATCGGTGGCGGCTATACCTATGCCCGCGCGCACACCATCAAGGACGCCGCCAACCCCGCCAATGTCAACCAGCGCTTCGATACCGACACCCCGGAGCACATGTTCAAGCTGAACACCGTGTACCACTTCCAGGGCCCGCTGGAGAAGCTGCGGGTCGGTGGCAACATTTCCTGGCAGAGCCGCATCTACAACGACTTCACCGTGGCCGATGGCAGTGAGTACAGGCTGGCCCAGGGTGCCTATGCGGTCACCGACCTGATGGCCGGCTACCGGGTCAGTCAGCATCTCGACCTGCAACTCAACGCCAACAACGTGTTCGACCGCAAGTACTATTCGGCCGTCGCCAGTTCGGTGGACTACGGTGGCGATACCTGGGGGGCGCCACGTAATCTGATGATGACGGCCAAATACAGCTTCTAGCGTTGCCTCAGTCGGCCTGCTGATGCTCAGCCAGCTTCTCCAGCAACGCCTTGGCCAGTGCCTTGTCGGAGAACGGGTTCTGCCCGGTGATCAGTTCACGATCCACCAGCACATGAGGCTGCCAGGCTTGGGCGTAGGTCATGTGACCGCCCGCTCCGGCCATGGCCTTGGCCGGATAGAACTGCAGGCGCTGCGGCTTGAGCGAAGCTTCGAACACCTGCTCTTCCGGGTCGGAGAAGATGGTCATCCGATAACCCTGGTAAACCCAGTCATCGGCCGCCGGCTGCTCGCCACGCGTCAGGGCGGCCCGGTAGCTGGCTGGGTCGCGTTGCGCCGACAGCAGCGCGATGGGCCCGTGGCAGATAGCGGCGGTAGGCTTGCCGGCCTGATGGAAGTGCCGCAGTAAAGCCCCGACATCAGGGTTGTTGGCCAGGTCGATCAGTGGTGCATGGCCACCGGGAATGAACAAACCGGCATAGCGGTCAAGGTCACCGGCCAGCACCTGCTTCACCGACAAGGTGTCGTTGATGCCCGGCAGGCCCTTCACGACCTGCTCGATGCGCCGCATTTCCGTGGCGTCGCCAGCAAAGTACTGGGGATCGATCGAGCGCACGTCCACGCTTGGCGCATTACCCTTGGGCGTGACCAGCACCAGCTTGTAGCCAGCCTTGAGCAACTGGTCGGCGGGCACACCGAATTCATTGAGGTAGTAACCCGTCGGGTAGCGCTTGCCATCCTGCAACATCAAACTGTTTTCACTGGACAGCAGCACCAGCACTTCGCCTTTCGGCGCGGCATGGGCAGCGGCGGTAAGCAATGCGCCAGTCACCGCCAGCACCAGCGAGGTCGTCTTGTTCATCAGGTTTTACCTATCGAGTCATGAGGGAACTGGGCCCATCCTAATCAGGCAGCTATGATTCGATAATTCGAAAGCTTTTATTTCTGTGATCCATAAAATGAATATCGCTAGCAAGGATCTCAACCTGCTGTACCTGTTCCACGTGCTGTATCAGGAACGCAACGCCACACTGGCGGCCGCGCGCATGGCCCTGAGCCAGCCAGCCTTGAGCCACAAGCTCAACAAGTTGCGGCACCAGTTTGGCGACCCGCTATTTGTGCGCGCCCCACGTGGCCTGGCGGCAACCCCACGTGCCCATGAACTGGCTCCCGAAGTGCAGCGCCTGGTCGAAGGCCTGGCCGCCTTCTATGAACGGTGCGACGGCCAGGACTTTCTCGCCCGCCCTGCCCGCCTGCACGTGTACAGCACCGATTTCATGGAGCAGACCCTGCTGCCCAGGCTCTTGCCAGTCCTGCGCCGCCAAGCGCCAAACCTGGTGTTGATCACCCACAACACCCGCGGCCAGTTGCCGCGCGAAGCCCTGGAAAAGGGGACCTGCGACCTGGCCATCGCAGGCTTCTACACCGACCTGCCAGACACCTTCCATCAGCAACGCCTGCTCAGCGAGGATTTCGTGGTGCTGGCATCGCGCAGCAACCCGCGCCTGACGCAGGGGCTCGACCTTGAGGCCTTCCTGGCCTGCGACCACCTGCTGACCACGCTCACCGGCGACCTCGATTGCTTGGTGGACCGCGCCCTGCGCGCTGCTGGCCACAGTCGACGGATAGTGGCCGGCTTGTCGAGTTTCCTCGCGCCGACACGGCTCGTTCGCGGCACCGACCTGCTGCTCACCTGCCTGCGCTCGGTCGCCGAAGAAGCCGCCGAACGTGACACAGATTTGTGCATGTACGCCTTGCCCCTGGCCCTGCCCAAGGTCGAAGTGATGCAAATCTGGCATGAGCGGACCCATGCCGATCCGTTGCGGCAGTGGTTTCGTCAACAACTGCAGGCCGCTGCACGGACTGACGCCAACCCGGCTGCCATCACCAGAGCCTGACGGTATAGTCCACATTGACCCGCAGTTCGTTGTCATCGCGGTGGCTCGCCCCCGCCGCGAAGTCATTGCGATACCAGGCATGGCGCAGGCGCAGCGTCACGCCTTTGAACGTGCCCTGCTGCACGGCGTACGACAGCTCCACATCCTTCTCGTTCTCGCTCAGCCCACTGCCACCCAGATGCGCCAGTTCGATGTTGTCGCCACGCACGTAGCGCAGCATGCCCTTGAGCCCCGGCACGCCGAACGGCGCGAAGTCCTGGTCGAACTTGACCTGCCAACTGCGCTCTCTGGGGTTGATGAACTCCGAGCTGAGCGTACCTTCGGTGATCACCAGCGGCTCGGTGCCGTACAGGTACGGCATGGCGGTGTCGCCGTCCAGGCGCATGTAGCCGGCCCCGAGGCTGTGACTGGCCCAGGCGTAGGTCAGCATCAGCGCGGTGTTGCGGTTGTCGACCTTGCCGGCCTTGGCTGCGCCGTCCTCACCGGCGACGAACAGGCGAAAATCGCTTTTCAGGCGGCCCGCACCCAGCGCGCGGTCGTCGACGAAGCCGAAGTAGTCCTTGCGGTACATCTGGTCCAGTTCGGCATGGTAGTAGCGCAACGTCAACGCGTCGGACCAGGCGTAGTCGCCCCCCATGAATGTGGAGTGCCTGAACCTGGAGTATGTGGCCAAGGCAATGAGTATCGAGCAGGCGGTGGCGAAGCACCTGCCAGCGCTGCAGCGGTTCGCCGGGCGGATCGACCAGCTGTTGCGTGAGCGCCAGGAAGATACTTGATCGCAGGCCAGGCCTCTTCGCGGGTTTACCCGCTAAGAGGACGACACACGCTTCAGCCGAACGATCGGCCGACAATGCCGTCATAACTTGGGCCGGTGCCGCCACGCAAAGAGGACGCGAAATGACCCAGCCCGATCCGTCATACGTCAAATGGCTTGAAGACCGCTCGATGCTCAAGGCCTCGCAGGAGCGGGCTCGCCTGTACTCCGGCCAGTCGCGCCTGTGGCAGAACCCCTACGCCGAAGCCCAGCCACGCCGCGCCACCGAGATTGCCTCGGTGTGGCTGACCGTCTACCCCGACGCAATCATCGCCCCCGAAGGCAGCTCGGTACTGGCGGCGTTGGGCCATGAAGCGCTGTGGAAGCGCCTGTCGGAGATCGGCGTGCAAGGTATGCACACCGGCCCGATCAAGCAATCCGGCGGCGTGCGCGGGCGTGACTTCACGCCCAGCATCGACGGCAACTTCGACCGCATCAGCTTCGATATCGACCCGCTGTACGGCTCCGAGCAGGAACTGGTTCAGATGAGCCGCATGGCCGCCGCGCACAATGCCGTGACCATCGACGACCTGATCCCCTCGCATACCGGCAAGGGCGCCGACTTCCGCCTGGCCGAGCTGGCCCACGGCGCCTACCCAGGGCTCTACCACATGGTCGAGATCCGCGAGGAAGACTGGCCGCTGCTGCCCGAAGTGCCTGCGGGCCGGGATGCGGTCAACCTCGCGCCGGCACTGTGCGACGAGCTGAAGCAACGCCACTACATCGTCGGCCAGTTGCAGCGGGTGATCTTCTTCGAACCCGGGGTCAAGGAAACCGACTGGAGCGCCACCGCGCCGATCACCGGGGTCGACGGCAAGACCCGGCGCTGGGTGTACCTGCACTACTTCAAGGAAGGCCAGCCGTCACTGAACTGGCTCGACCCCAGTTTTGCGGCCCAACAGATGATCATCGGCGACGCCCTGCACGCGCTGGACTGCCTGGGCGCCCGCGGCCTGCGCCTGGATGCCAACGGCTTTCTCGGCGTGGAGACCCGCGCCAGCGACAGCGCCTGGTCCGAAAGCCACCCGCTGTCGATCGTCGGCAACCAGCTGATTGGCGGCATGATCCGCAAGGCTGGCGGCTTCAGCTTCCAGGAACTGAACCTGACCCTCGACGACATCGCACAGATGTCCAAGGGCGGCGCCGACCTGTCCTACGACTTCATTACCCGCCCCGCCTGCCAGCATGCCCTGCTGACCGGTGACACCGAATTCCTGCGCCTGATGCTCAAGGAAATGCACGCCTTCGGCATCGACCCGGCGTCGTTGATCCACGCCCTGCAGAACCACGACGAACTGACCGTCGAGCTGGTGCACTTCTGGACCCTGCACGCCCACGACATGTACCTGTACAAGGGCCAGACCTTGCCCGGCGGCATCCTCCGTGAACACATCCGCGAGGACATCTATGAACGCCTGTCGGGTGAGCATGCGCCTTACAACCTGCGCTTCGTCACCAACGGCATCGCCTGCACCACGGCCAGCCTGATCACCGCGGCGCTGGGCATTCGCGACCTTGAACGGATCAGCCCGGCGGACATCGCGCTGATCCAGAAGGTGCACCTGCTGCTGGTGATGTACAACGCCATGCAACCGGGCGTGGTCGCGCTGTCCGGCTGGGACATGGTCGGCGCCCTGCCGCTGCCGGCCGAGGCGGTGGCCGAGCGCATGGTCGATGGCGATACCCGCTGGATCCACCGGGGTGGCTACGACCTGGCCGGGCTCGCCCCAGAGGCAGAAGCATCGGTGCGTGGCATGCCGCGAGCCCGCGCGTTGTATGGCAGCCTCGACAGCCAGCTGGATAACCCCGCGTCGTTCGCCAGCCAGGTGAAGAAACTGCTTGCCGTGCGCCAGGCCTACGGCATCGCCACCAGCCGCCAGGTGCTGGTCCCCGACGTCCGCAGCCCGGGGTTGCTGGTGATGGTGCATGAACTGCCATCCGGGCGTGGCATCCAGATCAGTGCCTTGAACTTCGGCCAGGAGGTGATTGCCGAGGAGCTGCAATTGACCGGCTTCACCCCAGGGCCGGTGGTGGACATGATCAATGAAACCGTCGAGGGCGACCTGACCGAGGATGGACGCTTGATGGTCAACCTCGAACCTTATGAAGCCCTTTGCCTGAGGATCGTCAACAGCAGTGGGCATGTCTGAAACCTGTATCGGCCTGTTCGCGGGCAAGCCCGCTCCCACAGGATTTTCACTTGCCTTGAAGGCTGCGCCGTACCTGTGGGAGCAGGTTTACCCGCGAACAGGCCGGTCTTGCAATTAATGCTCCACGGGCATAGTTTCCTGATGTTTTCCCTCTTTGTGCCCAGGAGCAACTCCATGTACACCGGCATCGTCCAGGCCGTCCGCCCTCTGCTTGATGTGACCAGCTACCCGGGCCACAACCAGTTCACCATCGACCTCACCGCCGAACTGCTCGATGATTTGAAGATCGGCGCCAGCGTCAGTGTCGAAGGCACCTGCCTGTCGGTCACCGAAATCCAAGGCAGCCAGGTGAAGTTCGACGCCATGACCGCCACCCTCGAACGCACCAACCTGCGTAACTTCAAGGCCGGCCAAGGCGTGAACATCGAGCGCTCGGCGAAGATGAACGCCGAAGTCGGCGGCCACCTGATGGCCGGCCATATCGCCACCACTGCCGAGATCGTCGAGCTGTCGATCAAGGAAACCGGCGCCTTCATCACCTTCCGCATGCCACCTGAATGGGGCAAGTACGTATTCCCGCGCGGCTTCATCGGGGTCAACGGCTGCAGCCTGACCGTCGCCGATGTCGAGGACAACGTGGTGACCATCAACCTGATCCCGGAAACCCTGCGCCAGACCACCTTCGCCAGCTACAGGCCCGGCGAGCTGCTGAACATCGAAGTGGACCACCAGACCATGGTCCTGGTGGACGTGGTGGAGCGCACGATCAAAAGTACGCTTGCCCGCGAAATGCCGCGCTAAAGCCTGCGCATGCTGCCCAACGCCCTCCCCGCGCGCACCGCCAGGCGCCTGCGCCTGCAGGTTTTGCGTGGCCGCGTCGGCCTTGGCCTGGTCGCCGGGCTATCGGTGCTGGCCGGCATGACCGACGCCATCGGCCTGCTGGCGCTGGGTGATTTCGTCTCGTTCATGAGCGGCAACACCACGCGCCTGGCGGTGGCCATCAGCCAGGCAGACCTGGCCCTGGTGCTGCGCCTGAGCGGCGCGGTGCTGGGCTTCGTCGCTGGCAACGCGCTGGGCGTGCTGCTGGCCCGCGGCTTTCACCGCCGGGCCTGGCCGGTGCTGCTGGTGGTGGCCGGGCTGCTGGCCTGCGCCGCGAGCTGGCCGTTCGCCGCAACGTTCCCGGCGCTGCTGGCCGCCACCCTGGCCATGGGCATGATCAATGCCGTGGTGGAACAGGTGAACGGCCTGCCCATCGGCCTGACCTACGTCACCGGCGCCCTGTCGCGCTTCGGCCGCGGCCTGGGGCGCTGGCTGCTGGGCGAACAGCGCAACGGCTGGCGGGTGCAACTGGTGCCTTGGGCCGGCATGCTGCTGGGCGCCGCCCTCGGTGCCTGGTTGCAACAGCATCTGGGGTTGCAGGCCATGGCGGGCAGTAGTGCCCTGGCCTGCCTGCTGGCGCTGGTGTCGCGGTTCATCCCACGTTCGTGGCAGCGCGGCTACATGCCGCGCTGAGCCTCACTCGATGCGCGGGTGCTGTTGCACCAGCAACTGGCGCTTGGCCTCGAGCTCGGCGATCTGCGCGTCGATGTCTTCGATCTTCTGCTCGATGTTGTCGTGGTGCTCCTGCAGCAGTTCGCGCGCTTCTTCGATGTCCGACGCCGCCGGCGCTGCGCCACGCAGCGGCTTGTTGGCGGTTTCCTTCATGGTCAGGCCGGTGACCAGGCCGACCACGGCAATCACCATCAGGTAGTACGCCGGCATGTACAGGTTGCCGCTGCTCTCCACCAGCCAGGCCGCGAGGGTCGGTGTCAGGCCGGCAATCAGCACCGAGATGTTGAAGGCACTGGCCAGGGCGCTGTAGCGGATGTGCGTGGGGAACATCGCCGGCAAGGTCGAGGCCATCACGCCGATGAAGAAGTTCAGCAGCACGGCGATGATCAGCAGGCCGGAGAAGATCAGCCCGAGCGCGCCGCTGTTGATCAGCATGAACGCCGGGATGGCCAGGGCGAACAGCCCGACGCTGCCTACCACGATGAACGGGCGCCGGCCGAATTTATCGCTCATCAGGCCAATGATGGGTTGCACGAACAGCATGCCGACCATGATCGCGATGATGATCAGCACGCCGTGATCTTCGCTGTAGTGCAGGTTGTGTGACAGGTAGCTGGGCATGTAGGTGAGCAGCATGTAGTAGGTGACGTTGGTGGCGATCACCACACCGATACAGGTCACCAGGCTGCGCCAGTGCTGGGTCGCGACCTCCTTGAACGACACCTTGGGCCCCGAGGCCAGGCCTTCGCGGTCACCCTGCTCGAGCTTGTCCACATGCTGCTGGAACGCCGGGGTTTCCTCCAGCGCATGGCGCAGGTAGAGGCCGATGATGCCCAGCGGCAAGGCCAGGAAGAACGGCAAGCGCCAGCCCCAATCCAGGAACTTCTCATCACCGAGCAGGGTGGAAATCAGCACCACCACCCCCGCCCCCAGCACAAAGCCGGCAATCGAGCCAAAGTCCAGCCAACTGCCAAGAAAGCCACGCTTGCGGTCCGGGGCGTACTCGGCGACGAAGATCGACGCCCCGGTGTACTCCCCGCCCACCGAGAAGCCCTGGGCCATCTTCGCCAGCAACAGCAGGATGGGCGCCCAGATACCGATCGAGGCGTAGGACGGTATCAGGCCGATGGCAAAGGTGCTGAGCGACATGATCACGATGGTCGCGGCAAGGATCTTCTGCCGCCCGAAGCGGTCGCCCAGGGCACCGAAGAACAGCCCGCCCAGCGGGCGGATAAGGAAGGGTACCGAGAAGGTGGCCAGCGCCGCGATCATCTGCACGCTGGGGTCGGCATTGGGGAAGAACACCTTGCCCAGGGCGAAGGCGACGAAGCCATACACGCCGAAGTCGAACCACTCCATGGCGTTGCCCAGTGCAGCGGCGGTGATCGCCTTGCGCATCTTGGCATCGTCGACGATGGTGATGTCTTTCAAGCCGATTGGCTGGACGTTTTTCTTGCGAGATTTCATGCCTGTATCCCTGTCGCTGAAGGCTCTAAGGGATCAGATACAAAGGGACACTAAATAATTCAGCGCTTACTTGTTTTTTCTTGTTAACGCGATCCCTGAGGAGCAGGCTTGCCCGCGAACACGGGCGAAGCCCGTTCCATCGATCGCGGTGTCTTCTTCGCGGGTAAACCCGCTCTCATAGAACTGCACATAACTCATTGAATTAGCAGGGACACTGTGGGAGTGGCTTTAGCCGCGAACACCGGCGCAGCCGGTGCCATGTACCGCGTTGGATTCTTCGCGGCTGAAGCCGCTCCCACAGGGCTGGGTGATCTCCCACAGCAAAAACGATCAGATCCCTTCGCGCGCCAGGTCCATGGCGAAGTAGGTCAGGATCAGGTCGGCACCGGCACGCTTGATCGCGCCAATGCTTTCACGCACCACCCGGCCCTCGTCGATGGCACCGGCCAGGCCGCCGAACTTGATCATCGCGTACTCGCCGCTCACCTGATACGCCGCCAGCGGCAGGCGCGAGGCGGCGCGGATGTCGGCGATCACATCGAGGTAGGCACCGGCCGGCTTGACCATCAGCACATCGGCCCCTTCCTGCTCGTCGAGCAGCGACTCGCGCACCGCTTCACGGCGGTTCATCGGGTTCATCTGGTAGCTCTTGCGGTCGCCCTTGAGCGCAGTACCGCCAGCTTCACGGAACGGGCCATACAGCGACGAAGCAAACTTGGTGGAATAGGCCATGATCGCAGTGTCGTGGAAGCCGGCACCGTCCAGCGCGCTACGAATGGCCTGCACCTGGCCGTCCATCGCCGCCGACGGGGCGATGAAGTCGGCGCCGGCGGCGGCGGCGATCACCGCCTGCTTGCCCAGGTTGGCCAGGGTGGCGTCGTTGTCCACGCCATGGTCGTGCAGCACGCCACAGTGGCCGTGGCTGGTGTATTCGCAGAAGCAGGTGTCGGACATCACCACCATTTCCGGCACGGTGTCCTTGCAGATGCGCGACATGCGCGCGACCAGGCCGTTCTCGTTCCAAGTGTCGCTGCCGGTGGCGTCCAGGTTGTGCGAAACGCCGAAGGTCATCACCGACTTGATACCGGCACGGGCATAGCGCTCGATTTCCTGTGCCAGCAATTTCTCCGGAATGCGGTTGACGCCCGGCATGCTGGTGATTGGCACGAAGTCATCGATGCCTTCCTCGACGAAGATCGGCAGGATCAGGTCTTCCAGGCGGAACTCGGTTTCCTGGAAGATCGTGCGCAGGGATTCGTTCTGGCGCAGACGGCGGGGACGAACGGAAGGGAAACGGTTGGACATGACAGCTCCAGGGCATTTTTAACGGCGTATACCTTATGCCTGTCGCGCGCCAGTGAAAAGGCCAGATGGCGAGATTCTGTCTTGCGTCAAAGGCAATAGCCTTTTTTTGCCTGTGCCGGCCTCTTCGCGGGTAAACCCGCTCCCACAGGTACAGCACCCGTCTTGAGCTTGTGGTGATCGTGTGGGAGCGGGTTTACCCGCGAAAAGGCCAGTACAGGAGAACTCAATCCACCAGCCGCGACGCCCCCACCTCGGCCGCCTGTCGGTCCAGCCCATGGGCCTCGAGAATCCGCGCAATCTCACCACTGCCATGCAACGCCCGGATGTTGGCATCCAGCGCCTTGCCCAGTTCGGTATTGCTCAGCATGTAGGGAATCGCCGTATGCCCCGGCTGCTCGGTCGCCTTCAGCCGCGGATCGGGCGCCGACACCTCTCGCGCCTTGATAGGCCCCCTTCCGCTGCGAGGCCACCGTTACCGCATGGCTGTCGATGCCCGCCTCGATGCGCCCGGACGCCAGGTCCTGGGCCAGGACCGCTGGTACCGGATGCGTTTCATACCGGAGTACCTGCGCACCTTTACCGGCGAGGAGCCGGCAGCACATGAGCTGGAACGCTTTTATCAGCGCAACGACTTTGTGCCGCCCTGCGCGTAAAGTGAACATTGGTTGGCTTGAGCTAGCTCATGCTGCTACGGCGATGGTCGATTCCCAGCGTTGCGGGGGCGCCTCGGCTAGCAGCTTGCTGCTGGCGGCCTCCGGGGCGAATGCCGCCATGGCGTCAACCAGGTTGGCAAGGTTGGGCAGCGCTGCGGGTGCCATGGCGGGCAAGCTCGCCGCTGCAGGTGGGGCGAAGATGAAGTCTTCGACCGTTACCTGGGCCAGCTCCAGTGCATCCAGGTACAGCAGTTTCACCGTGTTGTCCTGCCCCGCCACCGTCACACCGTGTATCTGGGCAAACCCGTTCAACTCGAAGCGCTCGTCCTTGGTGAGCTGCAAGTCTTCGTAGCGGCTGATGCCGGTCTGGCTCAGGTCGATCTTGTCGATACCGTGCCGGAAACCACGCACCGTGTTCTTGTAGTCAGTCACACCCTCCTGCTTGCCCACCACGAAGACACTGGGAGCAACACTTGCCGGGCCATAGATCGTGCCTTTCAGCGATGCGACAAACTGCCCCGAGGCATCTGACGTCAGTGACACACCTTCTGCCCCGCCACTGAGCAGTACGGTAGCGTCAGCAGGCCCTGGCGTCTGCCCTTCGGGGCTGCCATCGAAATATCCCGGCGCAGCAATCAGCGTGTCCAGGAAGCGGAAGTTGCTCGGCTGCAGTTCGGCAATGCCTCGATCGGCGAAGCGCAGCGTCTGCCCATTACCCAGATCGACCACGGCGGAAGTACCTTCCTGTCTCAGTTGCAAGTCGGTAAAGGCCTTGCTGCCAAAACCGATCAGGTCGACGACCTCTCGGGCCTGCTCGAACTGTTCGACCTCATCACGACCAGAGGCACGTTTGTGAATGACATAGCGATCAGTGCCGCTGCCGCCTTTGAGCAGGTTGTAACCACGTCCGCCATCGAGCCATGCACCGTCCACACCGGCAATGAGCGTGTCGTCTCCATCACCACCGATCAGGTTGTGCACCGCACCCGGGGCAATGGAGAGTGCGGTCCCGCCAATGCTGGCGATGCCACTGACCAGATCGACCGAAATACTGCGACTCAAAGCAGCGGCATTGAGGGTATTACGCCCCCCAGCGGTGCCGTTGACCACGTCGTCCAGCACAGCGCGCGCAGCATTCTGGGTCACGGCATCGGCGTAGTCATTGGTGTAGTAATAGACATCGTTGGCATTGCTGGGGCTGCCCACGACACGCAGTGCCCAGCGATCAAGCGTCAGCGGCAGCCCGTTGCTGGCATTGCTGACTTCCAGACGCCATTCGCCTGCGGAACGCTCACCGCGATGATGGGTCGACATGAATCCGTACTTGAACTCGCCTGAGCGTGAATTGCCCAAGTCATCATCACCCGAGCCCGGCGCCTTGCCGGCGCGGTCCAAGAGCACGCTGCGCGTTCCACCGGGAGACACCAGCGTGACGGTCATGTCGCCGAGCCGCCCGACCTGTGAGTGAATATCCACTTCGACATGCTCGACCAGGACCCCGGCCGCCATGTTCAAAGCGAACGTGCTGACCTCACCTGGTGCAATCAACTGCGCAAGCGCTTCGCTGTCGGCCGCCAGCTGCTGCTCATTGGCCTTGCTTGCCTGGCCAGCCCACGACTCGGCCAGGCGCACGGCGGCGCGAGCGTCGATCATGCCGAACCCGTAGTCGTGACTGGCACGCATGCCACCGCCATTCCAGTTGAGCCCGGCATTGTCGCGCCAAGCGGTAGCTGGGTCATCGACCTTGCGTGCGGACAGCGCCAGGATCTGCTGCACATCCCGGTAGCCAAGCGCCGGGTTGGCCTGCAGCATCAACGCCACCACACCTGAGACGATGGGCGCGGCAAAACTGGTGCCCTGAGTCGTGGCATAGGCACTGCCGACCTTGGCGCCACGCTCGGCCTCCAGGTTGATACCGCTGGACAGCACGTGGCTACCCGGTGCCGCCACCAGCAGGCTTGAACCGGGGTTGGAAAACGGCGCGCTGGCCACCTGCAGCACCGAAAGGTCTGCCTTGGCATTGACGGCTGCCACTTCGATGGCATGACGGCTGTTGTTGATCAGCGAACCTTGCGCACTGCCACCGTGCTCGCGCTGGTTGCCGCCCGAGGTGACAATGACGGTCCCCAGCCCGCCGCGCCCGTTGGTGGCGGCCAGCGTTGCGCTGAACGCCAGGGCCAGGGACGTGTCGACCCTGCCCTCGGGCACGTTGCCGATGGCGAAGTCGGTCCTGAAGCCCCAGCTGTGGTTGGCGATGTCGTAATTGACCATCTGCCCGAGGTTAGTCAGGTCATCGCCTTTGTTGGCCAGGTAGTGCCCACCGAGTTTCGCGTCGTAGGCAATGCCGATGCCGCCTTGATCATTGCGCGCGCCGACCATGACCCCCGCCACTTGCGTCGCATGGTTGGACGCGAGGGCTGGCAGTGTGCCCTTGCTGCGCTGAGTCTGCAGCCAGATGGGGTCGATGTTGGCTTGCAGGTCCGGGTGCTGGATGTCGAAGATCTCCGGCGCAACGGCAAATTCGCCCCCTGGCTCGAACTGGCCGATCCTCACGCCCTTGCCCGAGAAGTCACGCCACACCGGCTGAACGTCGATCTCATTGAGGTACCACTGGCGCGCTGCCAACGGGTCGACAGGCGACTGCTGGTGACGCAAGGTCACCGTGGCGCGCAAGGGGGCCGATGCGCCGCTGGCGAACTCTGTCACGCCCAGCGATGGGTTGCCGGCAGCATCGACAAGGTCGTAACGAAAGGTCACATCCGCATCATGGCCGGGCAACGGCGTGACTTCGACATCACCCTGCTCATTGAGCCGAACGGTCGCGCCTTTGCCGTCGCCGACCGAGGCGATCCGCAGCGGGCCAGTGCTATTGAGTAGCTGGTCATTGGCCAGCAGCACCGAGGCAGGAATGACCAGTGCAGCTGGCGTGGTGGTGAATGCCGCCAACTGTTCCGGGGCAAGCGTATCGCCAATCGGCAGTGCGCCGGGGCCCTGCAGGTCGACCGCCGCGATATCGGCGAAACTGAGTTTCTGAACATTGCTCAGGGTGAGGCTACCATCGCGCCCAGCCTGCCGATCGCTTACTTGATAGCCCGTCGCCGTGCGGGCAATCAGGTACTCATCGTGATTGCCATGCAAGGTGACGAGGTTGACCCCGCCTGCGCCGTCGATGGTGGCATTGCCGCGCCCAGCCTCGATGACGTCATCCGCCGCACCGCCCATGATCTGGTCTGCACCACCACCGGCATGAATGATGCTGCCAGCGGCCGAGGCCTGAATCCGATCGCCATTGGGGCCGGCATAAATCACTGCCTTGCCGGTACCACCGATGATGGTGTTACGACCCGTGCCCCCGACCAGCACATCATTGCCGCCGCCACCGATCAGCAGGCTGTTACCCGATCCGCCCTTGATGAAAACACCGCGCTGCCCGCCACTTACGATGACGTCCTTGCCACGCCCGCCCTGGGCAATGTTCAGCCCGGCTTCGGCCATGTTCAGGCCGACACCCTGCTCGCCGACGATCAGTGCAGTGTCACGCCCGCCGTTGCCACGGATGTTCGCCAACTGGTCAGTGGCGCTGATCACCAGCACATCGTCACCGGCGCCGCCCACATAGGTGTTGCTACCGGCGCCGCCAACCAGCCAGCTACCGCCCGGGGCGGCCTTGAGCACATCGTCTCCCGCCCCGCCCTGCACGGTATCCACGCCCAGCACGGCGGCATCGAGCTCGGTGCCTTGCGGGCTGTTGCTGATATAGGCACGGCGCGAGGTCGATCCGCTGATGGAGGTCAGCAAGGTGGCACCGTCTTGCTGCTCCACAAGATTGGCCACTGTGTCGGCGAGGTACTTCACTGCCAGCACTTCCCGTTCCACGCCATTGGCCATGAAAGCGCCGCGGGAGATGACTTCGTTACCGTGACGCACCTCGTTCACTGGCTGGACCTGACGCAGGTCGATCTGCGTGATGCCGTGTTCCGGCAATGTCTTGAGTTCACCGGCATCGGTTCGGCCATCATGGTTGGCATCGACCCACAGCTTCAACTGTGCCCATGCCGCATCTTCGGGGGTAATCAAACCATCGGCATTGGCATCGACGCTGGCCAGCGCGGCGAAACCATCCTTGAATGGCGCCTCACCCGGGGCGCCATTGCTGCCCGGCTGGCCGCCGAAGTATTCAGAGAACAGCTGGCGGATGCTGACGACCTGGCCACTGCCGTCGTCGTGCACCAGCATCCCGGTCTGCCGGTCGGCCCAGCCTGTACGCCGCAGCTGGCCGCTGTTGTCGACATCGAACAGCACTGCGTCCTCGATGCCGGTCAGCCCTGCGCCTTGGCCGCTAAGGTCGAACAGCAGCGGGTCGACGAAGGTGTTGACCGTGGTCATGGCGGCCAGGCCGTTCAGGACGGCGGCGTTGCGCAAGCTGAAGTCGGGCTGGTCAGCGCCATCCTGGTAGAACTGCGCCAAGTGCTGGTTGGGGCGCACGTTGGGGTCTACCTGCAGTTCACCGGGGCGGATGCCGCCCGTGGCCAGGCTGCCCAATTGGGCAGAGGTGAAGTCGGTGTTGTTCAGGGTGTTGTCGGTGAAAGCGATGCTGTGGGTCAGGCGGCGGTTGACGTAGCCGGCGGAGACGTCGTTGCGGATGTCGTCCTGGCCTTGCAGGTCGCGGCGGGATTCGGTGGTTGGGGTGATTTCGATCTGGATAGGTTGGGAAGGTGCGGGTTCATCTGATCGAATAAGGTCGGAAATCAAGCCGTAGATTCCATTTGCCGTGACGGCACCTACGCCCAGCACAACCGCCCCTAGTCCTCCAGGTGAATCGATCCTCGCTTTCCAAGATGCTGCTCTAGCACGTAAATCCTCAGGCGCCATCGCTGCAGAAAATGCAACGCTCGCATCAGTTCGAATCGCTAACAAGAGTTCCGAGCCAGGACTGCCTGCTGCGTCAAGTACACCTTCCCAATAGGTCTGCCGATTGTCGGGATGAAGCAGATCAAAAATGGTATTCAGCGTCCAAGCATCTTTTGACCTCCCTAAGTCTTTGAAAACATCAGAATGAAAATTCCAGACTTCCAAATGATTGATTTCAACACCGATGGTTCCTGCTTTGACCTTCTCACTCAGCAGACCCAAATAGGCCTCGGCCATTTTAAATCGCACGCGCTCGACATCTTCCTCCTGCATAGGACGGCCGGCCCCCTGCTCCGTGCGCTTCATGAAGTCGATTGCCGCAATACCTGCTATTGAGTTTCCCTTTGCCACACCATTCGCGAGGGTAGCATAACGATCACCTTTGCTTTCCAAATAATCATACATTGCGCCCACCCCCTGAGACTCAAAGAGTTCACGCGCACGCTTTACATCTTCCTGAAGCAAGCCAGACATATATCACCTCATATTTTATTATTGAACACCACAAATACCTGCAGCAAAGCCAACACCTGCCATCGGGAGAAAAATCATGATAAAAAATAAAACCCTCAGCACGTTCCACACGACAATCAACGCATACATACCCAAGGACCTCTTCATGCAGCCTCCTTAGCCAATCAAACATCACTCACTCTTCTTGCTGCTGACAAGAAACTCTTCCAGCGCACGCCGCACCTCAAACCAACGTACAAAACTTTCCGGCGACATGGTAACTTTCACCCTCAAGCCCCCACTCATCACAAAGGTCAGTTCACAAGCATAAAAATCTGGCTCCTGCTTTTGCCAGTTGCAAATGGTCACCGATGTAACCACCCCTAACTCTTCGCTCCAATATAATTTTCTGCTTCGCCTACCCCAAGAATAATCTTCCCCCGCGACTCTATAGAGGCCTAGCGAATTGTCGTATGTAAAAACTGAAGCCTCCTGAGATGAAAACTTACCCAATAAATGGTCTCGCACTTGCTTCAGGTCATTTTTACTCGACTCAACCGGACTAACCGCCACCAACAAGCCCTCATCATTCAAAAGCCGCTCATAAATTCGGAGATTTTCTGCGGGTTCCAACGCCGGCCAAGTCATCGCAAGGACAATCAATTTGATATTACTATCGCAGTCACGCTTTTCCACATAATACGAACCCTTTGTACGTTCTTCTTCATACTCGGGCCAAAACGGAAAATAGAGCCGGGGAAACTCATAAACCTCGCCCGCCATTACCCCGCAGGCAACAGGAGGTGGCTCATAAGATTGCAGCGGCCTCGTATAAATAGAATATAACGCCGAAGAATATAGAGCGACCCGCATCACCAAGAACAAACCAGCACACACCCTCAACGTTTGCCAAGTCACAACATACAGCCGAACCGCATAACTCTTCAGCATTTGCGCCCCCAAGAAAACAGCCCTTAATCAACGCTCCCCGAAACTTTCCTTAACATGCCGCTGCAACGGGCTCAGGAAATAACTAATCACCCTGCGCTTATCAATAATCAGCTCTGCACGCACCGCCATACCCGGAGCAAGCGGCACATCTTTATCACCCACCCGCAAACTACTTAACCCCAACTGAATCCGAGCGTTATAAACCCACCCCCGCCGTTCATCCTCAACGGCGTCATTGGAAACACTCTGAACAATCCCCGGCACAACGCCATACTTGGTGAACGTGAACGTCTCCACTTTCACTTCCACCGCCTGCCCCGCTCGAACAAAGCCGATATCCTTGTTCTCGACCTGCACTTCCACTTCAACCGGCTGATCACTCGGCACAATCACCATCAATGTCTGCGCAGGCGTCACGACGCCGCCCTGGGTATGAATGGCCAACTGCTGGACCGTGCCGTCGACCGGGGAAGTCAGTGCCCTGAGCCGGTGGCGTTGTTCGGCCTTGTACAGTTCCTGGCTCAGGGTCGCGATCTGCCGCTCGGCTTCGGCATACAGGTCGAGCATGGCCCGGCGCAGTTGGGCGATGACGCCTTCGCGGCGATGCTGGGCCGCCAGGCGTGCCGCCCTTAGTTCGTCGATGCGTGAACGTTGAATGGCCAGCTCGCGCTCCTGCTCCAGGCGGGCCTGTTCCTTTTCCAGGTAGGTGTGCTTGGCAACCGCCGACTCGCTGAACAGTTGCTGGTAGTCCGCCGTGAGCTGGCGGGTAATCACCAGCAATTGCTGCAGCGCGTCGGCGCGGGCTTGCGCCGAGTGCATCTGCGCGCCGCGCTGGGCGATTTCGGCATCCGCCTGTTGCAACGAAGTACGCAGCTCTTGGTACTGCCCTTCCAGCCAGCGCTGTGCGGCTGCTTGCTGTTGCGCCGTGGCCTGGGGAATACGTGGTGCCAGGGAGGCTGGCGCGGCGTTGCCATCGAGCGCTTCCAGCAAGGTGGCAGCGCGTGCCAGATCGATCCGGGCGGCCAGCAGCTCGCTGTTCAGGCGCTTGATGTCGGCGGCGGTCAACTGCCCTTCGAGTTCGATGAGCAGGTCGCCTTTGGCAACGGTCTGGCCGTCCACCACGTGAATCGCCTGCACCACCGCGACCTCGCTGGCCTGGATCAGCTTGCTCCTGCCACTGGGCACGATTCTGCCCTCGGCACTGGCGACTACATCGATTTCGCCTACGCAGGCCCACAGCAAGGCCAGCGCGATGAGTGCCAGCAGGCTCCATTGGAGGCGGCGCGGCAACGGATGCACCGGGGTTTCCTGCAAGGCCAGCGCTGCAGGCAGGAACGCCAGCTCATCGGGTTCCCGTGGTTCCCCTTGCATGGCGCGGCGCCGCCTCCAGGCGTTACGCCATGCCTCGCGGTAGCGCTCCAACAGGTCGAGCACAGGCGCACTCATGCTGCTGCCCCTTGCTGCAACCGATGCAGGTAGGCATAGGCGCCTTGCGGGTTGTCCAACAGCTCATCGTGAGCGCCCTGCTCGATGATCTGCCCTCGCTCCATGACCACGATGCGGTCGGCATGGCGCACGGCGGAAAGGCGGTGGGCAATGATGATGACGGTACGCCGGGCGCAGATGCGCGCCATGTTCTGCTGGATGATCCGTTCGGACTCGTAATCCAGCGCGCTGGTAGCTTCATCCAGGATGAGAATGCGCGGGTTACCCATCAACGCTCGGGCGATCGCGATCCGTTGCCGCTGGCCACCCGACAGGCTGGCGCCGTGCTCGCCCACCAGCGTCTCATAGCCGTCAGGCAGCTCCAGGATGAACTCATGTGCGCCTGCCAGCGTGGCTGCTGCAATGACCTCCTCAAGGGCGGCGGCAGGGTTGGCCAGTGCAATGTTTTCGCGCACGGTGCGCCGGAACAGCATGTTCTCTTGCAGCACCACGCCGATCTGCCGACGCAGCGACGTGACATCGGCCAGTGCCAGGTCGGCCCCATCGAGCAGCACCCGCCCTCTCTCCGGCGAGTACAGCCGCTGGATCAAGCGGGTCAAGGTGCTCTTGCCGGAACCTGACTTGCCGACGATGCCGATCACCTCACCAGGGCTGATCTTCAGGCTGACGTCGCGCAGGATCTCGTTGCCGCCCGGGCGATAGCGGAAACACACCTGATCAAGCTCGATCCGCCCTTTCAGCACAGGCAACTGCGCGCCGTGGCTGACCTCGGTACGGTTGTTGAGAATGTCCCCCAGCCGCTGGATCGAGATACCGGTCTGCTGAAAGCTGGTCCACAACTGCGCCAAGCGCATGATCGGCTGGGCCACACGGCCCGCTAGCATGTTGAAGGCGATCAGTTCGCCAACCGTCAGTTCCCCCTCGATGACCAGTCGCGCACCTAGCCACAAGGTGGCGACCGTGACCAGTTTGCCGATGAAGGCAACGCTTTCATTGGCGATGTTGGAGAGGTTCTGGGTCTTGAAACTGGCGGCAACATAGGCCGCCAGCTGCTGGTTCCACCTACGCGTGACTTGCGGCTCTACAGCCATGGCTTTCAACGTGTCGATGCCATTGACCGCTTCTACCAGGAACGCTTGGTTTTCCGCGCCACGTTGAAAGCTCTGGTCGATCCGGGTACGCAGCAAGGGGGTGACCAGCAGGGATACCAGCAAGTAGAGCGGCAATGAAGCGATGACCAATAGCGTCAGCCAGCCGCTGTACAGCCACATGACCACAATGAATACTGCGACGAACAACACATCCAACAGTAGCGTGATGCTGTTGCTGGTGAGGAAACTGCGGATGTTTTCCAACTCCCGCACGCGAGCAACCGAATCTCCCACTCGCCGCGCCTGAAAATACGCGAGCGGAAGTTCAATCAAGTGCTGAAACAACTTGGCACCGAGTTCGACATCGATGCGCGAAGCGGTATGCGCCGACACATAGGCACGCAAACCACTGAGCAGACTTTCGAACAGCAATACGGTCAACAGGCCCAGCGCAATCACATCCAGCGTAGTCAGGCCCCGGTGGACCAGCACTTTGTCCATCACTACCTGGAAAAACAGCGGCGTCAACAGGGCAAGGACCTGGATGATGAATGAGACCAGCAATACTTCGCCGAGCAACTTTCTGTGTTTGACCACTGCCGGGATGAACCAGGTCAGGTCAAACCGTTCGAGGCCTCGAGGCAAAGGCGCGTCCGAGCGAACCAGAATCAGTTCCCCGGCCCAGCGCTGCTCCAACTCAAGCAGCGTCCAGGTTTGCGGCGCACCAACCTGCGGATCCTGCACCAGCACCTGCTCGCCCTCAGCTCGGGCGATGATGAAATAGCCGCCTTGCCTATCCGCAGCAATGGCCGGCAGCGGCATGTGCGCCAGACGCTTCGGGTCAGTGCGCCGATGTTTGGCCTTCAGGCGAAGGCGCTGGAATGCCTGCAGTATCTGGGCAATTGAAAATGGCCTGCCATCGGTTGCGAACTCATGACTCAGTTGTTCGGCAGAAACCGCTACATCGTGATACCGCGCCAGCATGACCAGGCAGGCCAGACCGCTGTCACTCGCCTGGTGATCAGCAACTTCAGATAGATCGGACACCTGTCCACCCCATGTGCGACTTGAACATGGGCAGATACTAGCGCTTGGCAATAGGGTAATAGTCCTACATAGGACAGACTTATCCTGTAGGAATATATCCAACAGCAACCTACTAATGTAGGAGCATTCCGAGAAGAGCGAATTTACGCGTAGGAATTTATTACCTGCAACGTAGGAATATATGCAGGAACATTAGATCTGAAGCCGATATTACTGGCGCTTACTTAATTTACATGCCAGCTCCTTCAGAGCCCCACCCTACCCAGATAATGGTGGAACCCCGAAGAGAGCGAAATGCTTTGCAGTGCAGGTGCGGTCAGACCGCTACTGCATCCACGGCGGCGTCGGCTCTTCAGCCTTGGCCGGCCCATGCTCTGCCTCATCCCGCGCCGCACGGCGGCGGGCTTCATCGCGCAGGGTGGCGTCGATCTCGCGCATCACCCCGGCGACGTCGGCGGCGTGGTCGTCTTCCTCGAACTGCCCGCTCAGCGGGCTGTCCGGGCGCAGCTCACCGGCTTCGTACAACCCCCACATCTCATCGGCGTAGCGGGTGGCCTTGAGCTCCGGGGCAAAGCGCCCGAAATAATGCGCCATGTTCGCCACGTCCCGCTGCAGCATGCTGAACGCATGGTTGTTGCCCGCCGCATCCACCGCCTGGGGCAGGTCGATGATCACCGGGCCATCCGGGCCAAGCAGCACGTTGAATTCGGACAGGTCGCCATGCACCAGGCCGGCGCAGAGCATCAACACAATCTGGCGGATGACGAAGGCATGGTATTCAAGCGCCTCCTCGGCCTCCAGGTGCACGTCGTTCAGGCGTGGCGCAGCATCGCCGTCGGCGTCGGTGACCAGTTCCATCAGCAGCACGCCGTCCTGGAAGTCGTACGGCTTGGGCACCCGCACGCCGGCAGCGGCCAGGCGGAACAGCGCAGCCACTTCGGCGTTCTGCCAGGCGTCTTCGGCTTCTTTGCGGCCGTACTTGCTGCCCTTGGCCATGGCCCTGGCCTGGCGGCTGTTGCGGACCTTGCGGCCCTCCTGATATTCGGCGGCCTGGCGGAAGCTGCGCTTGTTGGCCTCCTTGTAGACCTTGGCGCAGCGTACCTGGGCACCGCAGCGCACCACGTAGACGGCCGCTTCCTTGCCGCTCATCAAAGGCCGTATGACTTCGTCGACCAGGCCGTCTTCGATCAGTGGTTCGATTCGTTTTGGTGTCTTCATCAGGCTGCGTTCGGGGTCCTGGCTGGGGGGTAGACATCCTCTCACAGGCTGGGGCGACTTGCTCGTTTGTCTGCAAGGGCCCGATCAGCTGAACATCACTGCTGCAAATAGCCCTGCAGGTAGTCGACGAACGCCAGCACCTTGCCGCTGGCGCGCCGGTGGCTGGGGTAGACCGCGAGGATGTCTTCACCGAAGGCATCGGGCTCGATCACGCAGTGCTCCATCACCCGCACCAGCCGCCCTTCCTGCAGATAACCGCGTACGCTCCACTCCGGCGTGTGCAGGATGCCGTGCCCCGCCAGCGCATTGCGCAGCAGCAAGTCGTAGTTGTCACTTTCCAGCCGGGCCTTCTGCGGGTACGGCAGGCGCATGCGCACGCCGTCACACTGCAGCCACCAGAACCTCGCATCCAGCGCCGGGTGAATGTACTTGAGCCACTGGTGCTGGCCGATGCTGTGCGCGGTCACCGGCAGCGGGTTGCGCTCGAGGTAATCGGGGCTGGCACACAGAAAGATGCGGTTGTGGCCGATGACCCGGGCAATCAGGCCCGGCAGGTCGCTGTGGCCTTCACGCAGCGCCAGGTCGTAACCGGCTTCGATCAGGTCGACAAAGGCGTCGGACAACTCCACGCGCAGCTGGATCTGCGGGTATTCGCGCATGAAGCCGGCACAGGCATCGGCCAGGAACGCCCGGCCGAACGCCAGCGGCGCAGTCAGGCGCAGGGTGCCGGACAGCCCCTGCAACTGGCTGATCTCTTCACCGGCCTCATGCAGGCTCTTCAACACCTGCCGGGCGGTTTCCAGGTAAAGCCGGCCGGCTTCGGTCAGCACGATGCGCCGGGTGCTGCGCTCGAACAACTGGCTGCCCAGCTCACGCTCCAGGTGGGTGACGGCCTTGGTCAGGGCCGAGGGTGTCTTGCCCAGCGCCTCGGCCGCGCGGCTGAAACTGCCATGGTCGGCAGTGGCGACGAACATCGAAATCGCACCCAAGGTGTCCATGTGGTTTTTCCTGAATGGCAAAAGGCTTTTTAGCGTTCTGGCGATTCTATGCCAGGCCCGCGCTGGTTAGGCTCGCGTTACACCAATAAATACAAGAGGCTACACATGTCGAGATGTCTTCCTGGGTTGCTGGCGCTGGCCGTGGCTTTTTCCTCCGGGCAGGTACTGGCCGCCGCCGACCTGGTACTGGTCAACGGCAAGATATTCACCGCCGAGCGCACTAACCCGCAGGTGCAGGCCATCGCCATCGAAGGCGGCAAACTGGTGGCGGTGGGCACCGATGCCCAGGCCCGCGCACTCGCCGACGCACACACCCAGGTGATTGACCTGCAAGGCAAACGGGTCACGCCGGGCCTGATCGATACCCACTCCCACGCGATCTTCGGCGGCCTGCAGCTCAGTGGTGCCGACATGGGCGGCGAGGCAGTGCCGCTGGACGACTTCGAAGCCCGCCTGCGCGCCTGGCGTGATGACGGGCGCGCCCGCAATGGCGATGTGCTGCAAGTGCTCGGTGTCAGTTCGAACTACTGGGCCCAGGCCAAGGCACTGAATGAGCGCTTCAGCCAGGGCGAGTGGGCCACCACGCCCATCGTGTTCATCGGCGAGGACTACCACACCGCCTGGGCCAACCAGGCCATGCTCAAGCGCGCCGGTATCGACAAGGCGCTGCTGGGCAGCCTGAGCCCGCAGGAAAAAGACACCATCGGCAGCTTCGACGATGGCCAGCCCAGTGGCTTCCTGGTCGACGCCGGCTGGGACCGGGTCGCCAGCGTACTGCCCAAGGCCGATGCCGCCACCCTGCTCAAGGGGGCACAGGCTGCCGTGCAGTACAACAACAGCCTGGGCATCACCGCCTGGATGGACCCGGCAGCCAACAGCATGCCTGGCGAGGCGATCTTCGCCATCAAGCCCACCGACCATACCGTGGGCGTGCTGCCAGCCTACAAGGCCCTCGCCGAGCAGGGCGGGCTGAACGCGCACGTTGCCGCGCTGCTGGTGGTCAACCCGAAAAGCACCCCTGCCGACCTGCAGACCATCGACAACGTGCGCAAGCAGTTCGCCGGTGTGCCGAACCTGACCCTGCCGGGCATCAAGGTGTTCGCCGACGGCGTGCTCGAATACCCGGCGCAGTCGGCCGCCCTGCTCAAGCCGTACCACAACACCCACAAACCGGGTGAACTGCTGATCGACCCGCAGCATTTCGGCGCGCTGGTCAGCGCCGCCGACCAGCGCGGCTGGCTGGTGCACATCCACGCCATCGGCGACCGCGCGGTGCGTGAATCACTCAACGGCATCGAGCAGGCACGCAAGGCCGGCAACAGTGGCATCCACCACTCGATCACTCACCTGCAACTGGTCAACCCCCAGGACTTCGCCCGTTTCAAGGCCCTCGACGTGATTGCCTCGATGCAACTGCTGTGGGCCGCCGGCGACGACTACACCGTCGACATGGTCAAGCCCTACGTCGACGCCACGGCATTCCGTTACCAGTACCCCGCCCATTCGCTGCACAAACAGGGCGCGACCATTGCCGGCGCCAGCGACTGGCCGGTGTCGTCACCCAGCCCCTGGCTGGCCATCGCCCAGGCGGCAACGCGCAAAGGCGCGCAAGGCGTGCTCAATGCCGACGAGCGTCTCGACCGCCAGACCATGCTCTATGCCTACACCGCCAATGCCGCCAAGGCCCTGGGCCTGGAGCAGCAGATCGGCTCGCTGAGCCCGGGCAAGCAGGCCGACTTCGTCATCCTCGACCGTGACGTGCTCGCAGTGAACGACCAGCAGCTGGGCGAGACCCAAGTGCTGGCCACCTACTTCGGCGGCCGCCAGGTGTACGCCCGCTAAGCCGCTGCGCCTCTCTATACCTGCACGGCATGCCCCCAGGCATGCCGCCTTTTCTATCTGCCACAACAACCACAACACAAGATAGGGACACCGATGAAACACGCTACCCTGGCAGCCGTGTGCGCACTCGCCTGCGCCGCGCTCGCCCCCGCCGCGATTGCCATGCCGATCAACGATGACTTCGCGGTCGACATCGACCTGGCCGCGACCAGCGACTACCGCAGCCGTGGCATCTCGCAAACCCAAGGCGATCCGGCTTTGCAGGCCGATGTCATGCTAAGTCACATCAGCGGCCTGTACCTCGGTGCCTGGACATCGAACGTCGACTTCGGCTTTGCCAGCAAGACTCGCCAGGAGGTCGACTACTACGCAGGCTGGGCCTGGCAGATGAGTGAGCAGGTCAACCTCGACCTCGGCTATCTCAGGTACACCTACCCCAAGGAGAGCCAATACAACCTGTCCGAGTTCTACGCCATCCTCGATGTACAGGGGTTCAAACTGGCGGCGTACTACTCCAGCGATGCCAACACGCAATACGGCAAGGATCAGGACAGCCTCTACACCTGGGTGGGCTACCACAGGGTGCTGCCCATGGAAGTCGGCCTGGAACTGCGCTACGGCCGCGTGGACTTCAAGGACCCGAGCTACTGGTCGCATAACGGCCAGTCACGCGACGCCTACCGCGAATGGGAGGCCAGGTTGACCCGCGATTTCCTCGGGCTCACCTGGCGCCTCAGCTACCTGGACACCAACCTGTCGCAGGCAGAATGCGCCAGCAGCTACGGCTTCGACGATGTCTGCAGCGCCACCGTGGTAGCCGCTGTCAGCAAGCACTTCTGAAGCCTCAGGCAACGGCCCGGCGCTGCAGGAGGTAATGCCGGGCCCGGTCGAACGCCCAGTTGTACAGCACGGTGTAAGGCAGGATGATCACGAAGAAGCCCAGCTCGACCATGAACGCCTGCAGCAGCGAGATCTCCAGCATCCAGGCCGCCACCGGCAGGCACCAGACCACCAGCCCGGCCTCGAAGCCCAGGCCATGAACGAAGCGCGCCAGTGCTTTCCAGTGGATGCGCGGGGTCACCACGAAGCGGTCGACCAGCGCGTTGTAGACCATGTTCCAGAGCATTGCGATCACCGACAGGGTGACAGCAAGCGTACCAGCCGTAGCCAGCGACTTGCCCATGATCCACGAGAGCAAGGGCGCGCAGAGCAGCACGGCGAAGAATTCATAGCCGACGGCATGGACCATGCGTTCGGTGAGAGAGACCTTTTTCATAACAGATTCCATCAAGTGGTTACGTCGTGGCTCACATTTTCTTTGATGGAACTGATACTCGCGACATAGCACCCATCGCTTTAATCAATACATAAAGGCATATCACTGCCGCGAACATGCGATCAAGCGTTCATTTTCTCGAGGGTTGGCGTGAAATGATTATGCCGTGCCAAGTGCCTTGAGACATCACCGGGCTAGACTTCGAATCGGTCTGGGAACGAAACGCTGAGTGTGGACGTGCCCCTGCCGTTCGCCGTAGTTCGCTGGCGCGTTCCCTTTGCTTCCTTACATGCAAGGACGACAACCATGCGAACGGCACAAACAGGCTTTTGCACAGCCTTCCTCGTCTTGTCACTCAGCGCACCCCTGGCTCAAGCCGCCGAACAACCCCAGCCAGCCGCCCCTCAGCTCACGCAACCCAGCACCGACGCACTCATGCATCCGGCCTATGTGAAAACCATTGCGCGCATGGCCTACCTCTGGGGCTGGCCGATGGTCAACATGATCAACCGCTACGAGCGCATCACCCAGGCCCCTCACCCGGGGCTGCTGGGCGGCATCCTGCCGGCGGCGCCGCGCGGCCAGCTGGGTATGCTGCACGATTACATCACCCCGGCCGAAACCTTTGTCACCTGCCCCAACCAGGATGTGGTGTACGGCCTTGGCTTCTTCTCCCTGGACGACGAGCCCGTGATTGCCCAGGTGCCAGACTTTGGCGAGCGCTTCTGGGTGTACGCCATGTACGACCAACGTACCGATCAGTTCGGTGAACTGGGCAAGCCCTATGCCAGCAAGCCTGGCTTCTACCTGCTGGTGGGCCCGAACTGGCAAGGCGAAAAGCCCGCCGGCGTGGAGGCGATCATCCGCAGCCCCACCGCGCTGGCCAACACCATACCGCGCGTGTTCATGGACGACACCGATGCCGACCGCGCAGCCGTCCAGCAACAGCTCAACCAGATCGTCTTCTACCCGCTCAAGGATTTTGACGGCAAGATGAAGACGATCGACTGGAAGAAAGCCCCCGACATCCCGGTGCCCCATGCAGACAGCGCCAGCCAGGGCGAAACCAAGTGGGTCATCCCGGAAAAATTCTTCGATCAGCTCCCGCAGGTGCTCGACACCGTCGCGCCGATGCCGGGGGAAGAAGCCCTGTATGCCCAGTTCCGCCAACTCATGGCCATTGCCGCAAAAGACCCGGCCATCAAGAAACTGCTGGTCGAGGAAGCCAAGCTGGCCGACAAGGAGCTGATCGCGCCCTTCTTCCAGTGGAAACATAACGGCCGCCCAGCGGGCAATGGCTGGAACCGCTCGACCAACAACGCCCAATGGGGTGTGGACTATTTCAACCGCGCCGGCACCGCCAAGTCGAACATGTTCGACAACCGCCCCAACGAAACCCAGTACTTCTACACCGACTTCGATGGCAACGGTGCTCAACTCAATGGCGCCCACAGCTACGAGGTCACCTTCGCCAAAGGCGAAGAACCGCCCGTGCAGGGCTTCTGGTCGCTGACGCTGTACAACCAGCACCACCTGTTCAGCGCCAATGCGCTTGATCGTTACTCACTGGGCACCAAGAACAAAGACCTCAAGCGCAATGCCGATGGCTCGCTGACGCTCTACATTGGCCCGGCATCCCCCGGCAAGGACAAAGAGAGCAACTGGCTGCCATCACCCAAAGAATCCATCTCGCTGTATATCCGCGCCTACTGGGGCAAAGCGCCGATCCTGGACGCCAGCTGGAAGCCGCCGGTAATCAAGAAGATCAAGTAAATGTCGCGTTGCGACGCCAACCCTTGTTCAGGAGGCTGTGCGATGAGTTCCATGCAACGGTTATTCACCCTGTCCACCCTGGCGGCTGCGCTGGCCATTCTGCCGATGGCACAAGCGCAGGATCAGGCACCGGCCTCGCCGCTGATCAAGCAGATCAACAACGGCAACTGGCTTGAGCCCAAAGAGGCCGAAAGCCTGCGTGATGAGCTGTATTACCAGCGCGCAATCCATGCCTACATGACCATGCTGCCGGCACTCAATACCATTGGCATGAAGGACGGTTCGGAGAAAGCCTTCGGTGCCGGCTACAACGTGTTGCCGATCTGGAAGCAACGCATGGACGCTCGGACCATGGTGCCGACGCCCAACGCCGACGTGATCTACTCCATGAGCTATCTGGACCTGAAGCAGACCGGCCCGCTGGTGGTGAAGGCGCCTGCCAATGTCATCGGCATGTTCACCGACTTCTTCCAGCGCACCTTGACCGATGTCGGCGCCGTCGGCCCCGACCGCGCACGCGGCGGGCTCTATTTGCTGCTGCCTCCGGATTACCAAGGGCCGGTGCCGCGCGGTTACTTCGCGGTCAAGTCGCGCACGTACAACGTTTTCCTGTTCTTCCGTACCGTCATGGCCAAAGGCGACGGCAAACCTGACCCGGCTCCAGCGGTGGCAAATGCCGAAACCACGCGCGTCTACCCGCTGTTCACGGTCGAGAAAGACGTCAAGCCGATGCAGTTCCCCGACGCCAGCGGCAAGGCGCTGAACATGATGTACCCGGTTGACAACACTTACTGGACCAAGCTCAAGGCCTTCGTCGACTACGAGCCTGTCGAAGCCATCGACCCCGAGCTGCGCGGTGTGCTGGCCTCGATCGGCATCATCAAGGGCGAACCCTTCAAGCCCACGGCGCGGCAGGACGAGCTGCTGAAGAAGGCCGTCGAAACCGCGCCCAAGATGATCCTGGCCAACCGCCAACTGGGCCGTGAAGACAAGCGCAACCTTTATTACACGGATCGCCAGTACGAAAACACCTGGGCGGGCGGCACCAACGACTGGATGCAGGACAGTTACCTGGACGTCAACCAGCGCGCCAACTTCTTCCAGTTTGCCTACTCTTCGGCACCGGCCATGGTGATGCACACCACCGGGGCGGGTTCGAAGTACCCCTTCACCGGGCGCGACAAGGACGGGAAGTTCCTCGAAGGCAGCAGCACCTACAAACTGCGCCTGCCGCCGAACCCTCCCGCTGCGTTGTTCTGGGCAGTGACCGCGTACAACATCACCGACGGCACCATGCCCGAGACCAAGCAGCTGTTGCCCTCCACCAATGGCTACTATGACATTCCCAAGCAGGCGGACGGCTCTCTGGAGATCTGGTTTGGCCCGGAAAAACCAGCAGATGTGGCGGACGCCGCCTTCATCCAGACCCTCCCAGGGCGCAACTTCCTCGTGGCCTTGCGCTTGTACGGGACTGAAGACGCCTTCTATGACCAGACCTGGAAGCCGGACGATGTCGTGAAAGTCAGGTAGGCAGCCAGGTGTTGATACCGAGCGCAATCAGCCCTGCCAGCTGCGTTTCAAACGCGCCGAAGCCGTTTCCTGCGGCCGGCGCGCGCCCCAGGTGGAAGATCACCCAGCCTAAGGGCTGCACTGTCGCGGAGCGAACAATGGTCATGTGGGGCTTGTCCCGCGAATGGGGCTACGCGGTGCATGGCACCGGCTTTGCCGGTGTTCGCGGGGCAAGCCCGCTCCCACAAGGATCGCGCCACATTCTAGAAATTGAGCAAGACAGTTGCTGCCACAGAACCCCCGATAATGCTCGGGGCGCTCGGGCGGCCTCACCGTCCATGGGCAGGACGTCAAGCAAGCGTCAGCCCGAGGGCAATGGCGCTGGCTTCAAGCTTCGCACGCTCCCCCTCCAGAAACACATAGGTAGCCTGCAGCGCGGAAATCTTCGTCTGGATTTCGGCCATCTTGTTGGCGACCAGGGCTGCGCCTTGCGCGCAATTGATCCTATTTCCCCGCCTGGCCGCAAGGATGTCGCCGATTTCAGCGAGTGAGAAACCTACGCCCTGGGCACTTTGAATGAACGCCAGATCGGCAACGGTCTGCTCACTGTAGCTGCGGTAGTTGTTAGCCTGGCGCTGGGCGGTGATAAGCCCGAGCTGTTCGTAATAACGCAGGGCGTGGCGGCCAACCCCACTGCGACGTTCCAACGCTCCAATATTCACACGCAAACCCCTTGACTGTAGAGCACGCTCTACACCTTAGCCTGCGCCGATCATCCATACAAGGAATCAGGCATGAGCGTGGAATGCTTCGTTACAGGCGGCAGTGGATTCGTCGGGCAACATCTGTTGGCACACCTCACTACGGCAGGTCACAAGACCTGGGTGCTGATGCGCAGCCCCGAAAACATCGAGCGCCTCAGGGAACAGGTAGGCCAGCTGGGCGGCAACCCTGCCTTGGTCCACGCCGTTGAAGGCGATATCAGCAGGGACGGACTTGGGCTCAGCGACGCAGGCAGGCAGTGCGTGTCTACGGTCTCCGTGGTTTTTCACCTTGCGGCGCAATTCTCCTGGGGGCTGACAATGGAGCGCGCCCGCGCCGTGAATGTACAAGGGGCGCTGAACGTGGCCAGGCTTGCCGCGAGCCAGCGCATCCGCTTGCTGATGGTGGGCGGCTTCATGCTGCAAAACCTGGGTCACCTGGCCAGCATCGGGGTGGATAACGATTGCCCTGAAAACACCAAATGGCCTGCGGTCTACGGCCGTGTCGGTGGCTATGAAGGCAGCAAGCTCGAGGCTCATTTTGCCGTCATCCGCTACATGCAGCAGGTGGGTGCGGATTACACCATCGTTCATCCTGCCACGGTATGTGGGCACAGCCAGAGCGGGCACATCCTGAAGGGACAGCCGCTGGCCGAACTCATCCGCAATCTGGCCCAAGGCCGGTTCAAGGCAATCCCCGGTTCGGCCAGGCACTGGTTGCCATTGGTCAGCGTCGATTACCTGGTGAGGATGATCACCTGCGTCGCGTTCGACCCCACCATGGCAAACCGTCAGGTCCTTGCGCTTTATGAAGACACGCCGAATTTGCAGGGGATGCTTGAGCAGATGGCAAAAACGCTGCAGGTCAAGGCGCCCCGCCGCCATGTGTCGATTGCACTGCTGCGATGGTTCCTGATGATTCCCGGCCTGGCGAGCCGGCTGGCGATCAGCGCCGAGTCACTGGACTTCATCCAGACGCAACGCTTCGACATGACCGATAGCAAGCAGCTGGAACGCAAATATCAGTTCAGCCACCCCGACATGGTGCGTACGCTGGAAATGACGGTGCGCTACGCCAACGGCCACTTGGGCAACTGAGAAATGCCAATCAGGCACCCGTGCATGACGCAGCTCTCTGTGCAGCAGGTTCACTGCCTGTTGCTTTTTGCCGCACTCACTCTAATGTAGAGATAGGTACATTTTATGTAATAGGCACTACATGATTAGCTGGTCACTGCTGATTCTCGGGCTGCCGACAGCCAACGCTACCGAGCGCATGCGCGCTTGGCGGGCCCTGAAAGCCTCGGGTGCTGCCGTGCTGCGCGATGGTGTGTACCTGTTGCCGGAACAAAATGCCGGACGCGAAACGTTCGAAGCCGTGGAGCGAGATGTGCTGGCTGTCAACGGCACGGCCTATCTGCTGTCAGTGCCTGAGCATGAAGAGCGTTTCAGCGGGCTGTTCGACAGGCGCGATGAGTACGCCAGGCTGCTGGAAGACATCGCAGGCTGCCGGGCCAAGCTATCCGCAGACAATGCGCTGCAGACAGCAAGGCAGGTGCGCAAGCTCAGAAAGGCTTACAGCCAGTTGGCAGCGATCGATTTCTTTCCTGGAATGCTCAAAACCCAAGCCGACGCGGCGCTGCAGGAGGTTGAATTCGCTATTGGCCGGGCACTGTCTTGCGATGAACCAAGCGCACACGACAAGGTGATCAACCGGTTGCAGCGCAGCGACTATCAGGGCCGCCGCTGGGCAACGCGAAAGCGCCCTTGGGTGGATCGGTTGGCATGTGCCTGGCTGATTCGCCGCTTCATCGATAACGACGCGCAGTTCATTTGGCTGGACAGTCCCGACGACTGCCCGAGCGATGCGCTCGGTTTCGATTTTGATGGCGCGCAGTTCAGCCATGTCGGCCACAAGGTGTCGTTTGAAACCCTCATCGAAAGCTTTGCCGTTGAGCAGCCAGGCCTGTCTCGATTGGCTGCTGTCGTTCATTACCTGGATGTCGGTGGAAACCTGCCCTGCGAGGCGCCTGGCATCGAGCGCATCCTGGCTGGCATGAGAGAAAGCATGGGTGACGACGATCAACTGACCACGGTCGCCGGCAGCGTCTTCGATGGCCTGCTGGCGGCATTCGCGAGCGAGGAAAATGCAAATGGTTGAGACCGCCTGCCCCGTTGGCGAACAGCCTCCAACTCAGGCAGTTCCGCGGCCGATTGGCTTGTTCGAAGCTTTTCTGTTCTGGCTCAAGCTTGGCTTCATCAGCTTTGGCGGCCCCGCCGGGCAAATAGCGATCATGCACCAAGAGCTGGTTGAACGGCGGCACTGGATCAGTGAGAAGCGGTTCCTGCACGCGCTGAACTACTGCATGTTGCTGCCAGGCCCCGAAGCACAACAACTGGCCACCTACATCGGTTGGCTCATGCATCGCGCCTGGGGTGGAGTGATTGCCGGGGTGCTGTTCGTACTGCCCTCACTGTTCATCCTGATTGGTTTGTCCTGGGTGTACATTGCCTTCGGCGAGGTGCCGGTGATCGCGGGAATTTTCTACGGCATCAAGCCAGCGGTCACGGCGATAGTCATTCATGCAGCCCATCGTATTGGCTCGCGCGCACTGAAGAACGGCTGGCTGTGGGCCATGGCCGCAGCCTCGTTCGTGGCAATTTTCGCCCTCAAGGCGCCATTTCCGCTGATCGTGCTGGTTGCCGGAATTGTCGGCTACATGGGCGGGCGCTTCGCGCCCGGCAAATTCATGATGGGTGGCGGCCATGGGGCTCCCAGGAACAGCTACGGTCCGGCCCTGATCGACGACGATACGCCAACGCCTGAGCATGCGCGTTTTCGGGTGGGGCGTTTGCTGCGACTGGTACTGGTTGGCGCAGTACTCTGGACCTTGCCGATGGGCCTGCTGATGCTGACGTTTGGTTGGGACGGCACCCTGACACAGATGGGCTGGTTCTTCACCAAGGCCGCACTGATGACCTTCGGCGGTGCCTACGCTGTGCTGCCGTATGTTTATCAAGGCGCTGTCGGGCATTACGGCTGGCTGACGCCTACCCAGATGATCGATGGCCTTGCCTTGGGAGAAACCACGCCAGGGCCGCTGATCATGGTGGTTGCCTTCGTCGGCTTCATCGGAGGCTACGTGCAACCGATGTTCGGTGCGCAACACCCCTTCCTTGCCGGCGCAGTCGCGGCGAGCCTGGTCACCTGGTTCACCTTTCTGCCGTCGTTCCTGTTCATCCTTGCCGGTGGTCCGCTGGTGGAGTCGACACACAACGAGATGAAATTCACCGCACCGCTGACAGGGGTCACCGCCGCAGTCGTGGGCGTGATCCTGAACCTGGCCTTGTTCTTTGGCTACCACGTGCTTTGGCCGAAGGGTTTCAGCGGGGCGTTCGAGTGGCCTTGCGCACTGATCGCGGTGGCTGCAGCGATTGCCTTGTTCCGCTTCAAACGGGGTGTGATCCAGGTGCTGTTTGCCTGCGCATTGGCCGGCCTGGTCGTTCATATGTTGCGTGGTTGAAGCCAACTGCCGGCCGACAGCATCGGCCGGTGTTTCATCACCCCATTGCCGGTTGGCGGGCAGCTGTCACAGCAAGTCGGGGAATGCGGCGCCAAGCAGGCCAGGGTCCTTCAGGATCGATGCACTGCTGACGATGTCCGGGGCCAGCCAGCGGTCCTGGGCATAGGCCGGAACCCGTTCGCGCAACAACCGCCAGGCAATCTGGGTGCCTGCACCAAAGCGCTGCTCCTTGAGGAACTCGAAGGCCTGGGCCGCCAACAGGTATTCGATGGCGAGGATCTGCGTACAGTTCTCCAGCGCGCGGTGCAGCTTCAACCCGGCATTGGTGCCCATGCTCAGATGGTCCTCCTGCAGACCGGAGGTGACGTAGTTGTCGATAACGGCCGGCTGAGCCAGCTGACGGTTTTCTGCACACAGCGAAGCGGCCACATACTGGACAATCATCATGCCCGAGTTGACTCCCGGCTGGCTGACCAGGAAGGCCGGCAAGCCGCTGACCAACGGGTTGATCAGGCGATCGAGCCGACGCTCGGCAATCGCCCCGATCTCGGCCACCGCAATCGCCAGCAAGTCGGCCGCCATGGCCACGGACTGGCCGTGCGGGTTGGCCTGGGACACCACCCGATAGGACTCGGGTGTACCCAGCAACATCGGGTTGTCGGTGGTGGAGTTGAGTTCGGTTTCGATCTGCCGCGCAGCGTGTGCCAGCTGGTCCCGCGCCGCGCCATGAACCTGCGGGATCGAGCGAATGCTCAAGGCGTCCTGGGTGCGAATGCCGTGGCTGCTGGCAATGATTTCGCTGCCGTCGAGCAGGCGCCGCAGGTTACTGCCCACACGCTGCATGCCGGGGTGCGGTTTCATCGCGATGATTTCAGGGTCGAAGGCGTCGAGCTGGCCACGCAGGGCCTCGAAGCTCATGGCGCCTATGACGTCCGCCCATTGGCTCAAGCGCGTGGCGTCGTCCAGCGACAGGCAGCTCAGGCCGGTCATGCAAGGGGTACCGTTGACCAGGCACAGACCATCCTTGGCCCCCAGCCTGAGCGGTGCCAGGCCAACCTCGTCCAAGGCTTGCTGCGCCGGGACGATCCGGCCGCGGTAGCTGACCTCGCCGACGCCCAAAAGGCTGATACTGATATGCGCCATGTGGGTCAGGTACCCCACCGAACCCTGCTGCGGGACCTGCGGGGTGATGTGCTGGTTGAGCAGGGTCAGCAGCGCCTCGACCACCTTGCGCTGAAGGCCGGAGCGGCCCTGGCAGAAATTGATGATCGCCGCGCACATGATCGCCCGGGTCTGTTCATCGGACAGCGCTGCGCCTACGCCGCAGGCATGGCTGAGCAACGTGTTGTGCGACAGCTGGCTGAGTTGTTCGTCCTGCAACGAGACATTGCACAAGGCGCCAAGCCCGGTGTTGACGCCATAGGCGCGCTCACCGCTGGAAACGATGCGCTGGACAATCGCCTGGGCATTCTCGATGCGCGCCCAGGCCGATGGGGCCAGCTCAAGCTTCGCCCCATGCCGCGCCACGGCCACCACGTCCTGCCAGCGAACGGGCGCGTCGGCGATGATGATTCTTTCGGCAAACGACATACACGCGGTTCCTTAAAGCGAAGCTACGCGGCGCTGCACGAAACGATCTACGTATTCGTCCGCAGGCTGGTAGAGGATTTCTTTCGGCGTGCCGACCTGGATCAGGCGACCGTCCTTGAGAATGGCAATTCGGTTGCCGATACGCACGGCTTCGTCCAGGTCGTGCGTGATGAAGACGATGGTCTTGTGCAGGGTCTTCTGCAGTTCCAGCAACTGGTCCTGCATTTCGGCGCGAATCAGCGGGTCGAGGGCACTGAAGGCTTCGTCCATCAGGATGATGTCGGTGTCGGCAGCCAAGGCACGGGCCAGGCCCACGCGCTGTCGCATACCACCCGACAACTGGTGCGGGTAGGATCTTTCGTAGCCCTTCAGGCCCACGGTATTGATCCAGTGCTGGGCTCGCTCGGCACACGTGGCCTTGCTCTCGCCACGGACTTTCAGGCCATAGGCAACGTTGTCCAGCACGGTGCGGTGCGGCAACAGGCCGAAGCTCTGGAACACCATGCTGATCTTGTGCCGGCGAAATTCGCGCAGGGCCTGCATGTCGTATTGCAGGATGTCTTCGCCATCGACCAGGATCTCGCCGCTGGTCGGGTCGATCAGGCGGTTGAAGTGACGCACCAGGGTCGACTTGCCCGAGCCCGACAGCCCCATGATCACGAAGATCTCACCGCTGCCGATGGACAACGACAGATCGTTGACCCCGACCACGCAGCCGGTTTCTGCCAGGACCTGATCCTTGGCTTTGTTCTGGCGGATCAGTTGCAGGGCATCTTCGGCGCGCGCACCGAAGATCTTGAACACATGCTTGACTTCGATCTTGTTCATCATCTGCTTCGCGCTCATTTGCCCACCCCATGCCGTGACCGGCCATAGGCCTGGGTAATGCGGTCGATCACAACCGCCAGAATCACAATGGCCAGGCCCGCTTCGAGGCCGCGGCCCACGTTCAGGGTCTGAATGCCGACCAGCACGTCTTCACCCAGCCCCCGGGCGCCGATCATCGACGCGATGACCACCATCGACAGGGCCATCATGGTGGTCTGGTTGATGCCGGCCATGATGCTCGGCAACGCCAGTGGCAGTTGCACGCCGAACAGTTGCTGCAGGCGATTGGCACCGAAGGCATTGATTGCCTCCATGACCTCGCCATCCACCTGGCGAATGCCCAGGTCGGTCAGGCGAATCAGCGGCGGCGCGGCATAGATGACGGTGGCAAAGATCGCCGGCACCTTGCCCAGGCCGAACAGCATCAGTACCGGAATCAGGTACACGAAGCTGGGCATGGTCTGCATGATGTCGAGCAGCGGCATCAACACCGCCCGCAGGCGATCGTTGCGCGCCGACAGGATGCCCAGTGGAATGCCGACCAGGACCGATATCAGGGTGGCCACCAGCATCAGCGCCAAGGTCTGCATCAGCTTGTCCCACAGGCCTACCGCGCCGACCAGGAACAGCAGGCCGACGATCACCGCCGTGGTCGCGACTTTACGGGTAGCATGCCAGGCAACCCCCGCGACAATGGCCAGCATCAGCCACCAGGGTGTGGCGCGCAGCAGGCCTTCGAGGTTGACGATGGCCCACAACAGGGTGTCGGAGATGTGCCGGAACACGTCACCGTAGTTGCTTACCAGCGCATCGACCCAACCATTGACCCAGTCGGAAATGGAAAACGTGAAGTTTTTGGGAAACATGGAATTCTCTCGAGCAAGTGCAGGAAGCGGACGGTCGTGTGGCGTGTCCGGCAGGCGCCGGGCGCGCCCGCACGCTCAGAGTGCCGCGTCGACCTTTTTGGCTGCGTCTTCGCTGACCCAGCTGTGCCAGACTTCGGGGTGTTCCTTGAGGAACAACCTGGCCAGGTCCGGTGATTCGATGCGCTCTTTGCTCATGCGCGCCAGGTTCTGGTTCAGCAGATCGATCGGCAGGTTGACCTTTTCCAGCACTGCCACCAGTTCCGGCGCCTGCTCGTGGAAGGCCTTCGACACACCCACCTTGATGGCCACGGATTTATCCACGCCTGGCTGCTCGTCCAGCTTGACCAGGTCGGCCTGGCCCATCAGCGGCGTCGGCGACCAGTAATAGAACAGGATCGGCTCGCCACGCTTGTAGCTCGACAGAACGGCGGCATCCAGTGCCGGGCCGGTACCCGGGCGGAAGTTGGTGTAGGTGTTCTCCAGGCCGTAGCGCTTGAGCATCTCGCTGTTGTCCAGCTCGCAGGTCCAGCCAGCCGGGCAATTGTAGAAACGCCCCTTGTCCGGTTCTTCCGGGTCCTTGAATACCTGGGCGTATTGCCCCAGGTCGGCGATGCGCTTGAGGTTCGGCGCCTTGGCTTCGAGTTTGCGCTTGGCATCGCCTTCGATCACATAACGTGGCACATACCAGCCTTCAACCGCGCCAACCACGGGCGAGCCGACGCCGACGACCTTGCCGGCCGCCGCAGCCTTGTTCCAGACCTCGCTGCGCCCTACCCATTCTTCGGCAAACACCTGGATATCATTGCTGCTCAGGGCGTTTTCCATGGAGATGGAGTTACCCGGCAGGCTATCGGTCTCGCAGCCATAACCATTCTTCAGCACGAACTGCATCACATCAGTGAGCAGCATCCCGCTTTCCCAGTTCAAACCAGCGAATTTCACCGGTTTGCCCGATTCGCACCAACCGGCCGCCTGGCTGACGCCGGCGGTCGCCAGCAGGCCGATTGAAAGTGTCGTGGTCAGCAGAGCCTTTGTAATTGTCATTGTGACGCTCCCAAACAAGAACATTGATTGCAGTATTCGAGGGCATCCGGCCCAAAGAGGGACGCCAGGCTGGCTGGCGCGCCTTGCCTTGGTGAGCACTGCGCAGGAGAAATATTTCACAATGTAAAAAAAGGATAAAATAATAAGTCCTGATGCATCACAACGGAAAAACCTATGAAGTTCACATTGCGCCAACTTCGCTATGCGCTCGCAGCGGCCAAGCACGGCAACCTGACCACGGCGGCCATGGAGCTTCATGTTTCCCAACCCTCCATCTCGGCGGCCATCACCGAACTGGAGGAGGTGCTGGGGCAATCGATTTTCATCCGCCAACGTGGCCTGGGCATCTCGCTGACCCCCTTCGGCCGTACCGTCATGGTCCAGGCCCGGCGCGTGCTGGCAGAGGCGCAGACCTTCGCCGAGATCCATGCCAATGCAGGCGAGTGTGTGGGCGAACTGGTGGTCGGGTGTTTCGAGGACCTTGCGCCCTATTGCCTCCCACAAATCGTGCGACGGCTGCAAGCGTCCTACCCAAAAGTCACTGTCGATATGCGCGATGGCAGCTTCGAGTATGTTGGCAAGCGGCTGAGTGAGGGGGCGATAGAGCTGGCGATCACCTACGATCTGGGTTTGCCGCCGAACACTCAATGCACTCAGCTGTGCCAGCTGACCGCTCAGGTCTTGCTGGCGGCCGACCACCCGTTGGCCAAGGCGTCGCGCGTCAGCCTCAAGGCGCTTTCCGAATACACCTTGGTGGTCACCGATCAGGTTCACAGCTGGCAGCATGTGCTGGACCTGTTCAGCTTCTATGACCTTGCACCCGCCGCTGTGCACCGTGTGCGCACATTCGAACTGCAGCGCAGCCTGGTCGCCAATGGGTTTGGCGTGGCGTTGATCTACACCCGGCCATTTGGTGACCGCAGTTATGACGGCCAAGCGCTGGTCTGTCGCCCGACCGAAGAGAAACTGCCCACCCACAGCATCGTGCTGGCGCAAGACCTGCGCTATCCGCTGACGCCGTCGGCCGAGGCGTTCAAGGAACTGGCGGTGGCCTGGTTTGCGGAAAGACCGTCGTTTGCATCCGAGTGAGCGGCCATGACCTGAGCCGCTCATAAATCGCACAACAGTTCGGTAATCGCACAAATTCCGCTCGGGCCCCTCTACTGTTGCCCAGTCTTGCGGCACGCTATAGGCAAGTCAGCACATAACTCAAAGCGCTGAATGGCCCCACCGCGTCAGCACGCGGCCAGGTCGACAATCCATACTCCAGGAAGAACCAGGAGCTCGCTGTGATCAATAAAACGTTTGAGTCCATCGCCAGCGCGGTGGAAGGGATTACCGACGGTTCGACCATCATGGTCGGCGGCTTCGGCACTGCCGGCATGCCATCTGAGCTCATTGATGGGCTGATCGCCACCGGTGCCCGCGACCTGACCATCATCAGCAACAACGCCGGCAACGGCGAGATCGGCCTGGCCGCTCTGCTGATGGCCGGTAGCGTGCGCAAGGTAATCTGCTCCTTCCCGCGTCAGTCTGACTCCTACGTCTTCGACGAACTGTACCGGGCCGGCAAGATCGAACTGGAAGTCGTACCGCAAGGCAACCTGGCCGAGCGTATCCGCGCCGCAGGTTCGGGCATCGGTGCGTTCTTCTCGCCGACCGGCTACGGCACCCTGCTGGCCGAAGGCAAGGAAACCCGTGAGATCGATGGCCGCCAGTACGTGCTGGAAATGCCGCTGCACGCCGACTTCGCGCTGATCAAGGCGCACAAGGGTGACCGCTGGGGCAACCTGGTCTACCGCAAGGCCGCGCGCAACTTCGGCCCGATCATGGCCATGGCCGCCAAGACCGCCATCGCCCAGGTCGACCAGATCGTCGAACTCGGTGAGCTGGACCCGGAACACATCATCACCCCGGGTATCTTCGTCCAGCGCGTGGTCGCCGTTTCCGGCGCTGCCGCTTCTTCGATCGCCAACGCTGTCTGAGGCCTGCCATGACCATCACCAAAAAGCTCTCCCGCACCGAGATGGCCCAGCGCGTGGCCGCGGACATCCAGGAAGGCGCATACGTCAACCTGGGCATCGGCGCACCAACCCTGGTGGCCAACTACCTGGGCGACAAGGAAGTGTTCCTGCACAGCGAGAACGGCCTGCTGGGCATGGGCCCAAGCCCCGCGCCAGGCGAGGAAGACGATGACCTGATCAACGCCGGCAAGCAACACGTGACCCTGCTCACCGGCGGTGCCTACTTCCACCACGCCGACTCGTTCTCGATGATGCGTGGCGGCCATCTGGACATCGCCGTACTGGGCGCCTTCCAGGTATCGGTCAAGGGCGACCTGGCCAACTGGCACACCGGCGCCGAAGGTTCGATCCCCGCCGTGGGCGGCGCGATGGACCTGGCCACTGGCGCCCGCCAGGTGTTCGTGATGATGGACCACCTGACCAAGTCCGGCGAAAGCAAGCTGGTGCCCGAGTGCACCTACCCGCTGACCGGCATCGGTTGCGTCAGCCGTATCTACACCGACCTGGCCGTGCTGGAAGTCACCGCCGATGGCCTGAAAGTGGTTGAGATCTGCGCTGATATCGACTTCGACGAATTGCAGAAGCTCAGTGGCGTACCGCTGATCAAGTGATCCGCGTTACCGGACCGAACGGCGCACGGGTACCACGATCATTGCGCTGAGCGGTCCGGGTTTACCGACGCCAGCGGCCGCAAGGCCGCTATCGCGCCCCGCCCCCCCCGACTTGCTGGTGGTTATAGCTTCTCAAGCGCCGGCAAGCCCTCTGCGGCCTTGCAGCCAAGGCTGCGCATCAGGTCACGCGTAGCCTCGAAGAAAATGTCGTTGAAGGCCTCGGCACATTCCGGGGTGAGCCGGCTGGAAGGGCCGGAGAGCACCAGTGCACCGACCAGTTCATCGCCAGCACCATACACGGGAAAGGCCACCGATGCGGCATGCGGGTCTGTGGCCCCCATCGAGAAAAACGGCCGGCGCATGGCGATACCGTTCGCATAAGGCGCGCGCAAAGCCTGGGCGCCAGCGGCGTCGTCCATCGGTCGCATGTCACCAGGTTGAACGTGCATGCGCAGGCGATGAGGTGAGTTGACTCGATACTGGCACATCCGGTAAGCGCCGTGGCGTACGTAGAACGAAGCGGTCTCGCCAGTACGCTCTGCCAACAGATGCAGCCGGGGCATCACATGACGCTCCAGATCGATGCCTTCCTCATAGACCGCATTGAGCCGCATGACCTCGCTGGCCAGTTGGTAGCGCCCGTCTGCCATGCGATTGACAAAACCATGATTCTCCAGCGAGACCATCAGACGCATGATGGTACTTTTGATCAGTCCGGTACGCTCGACAAGCTCCACAAGGGTCAAAGACGTGTCCCCTACCTGGAACGCAGAGAGCACTGTCAGCACGCGATCAGCCGAAGCCACGCCATTCACCGCAGGACGCGGCCGAACATTAACCATCAGTAGGTCCTCTCCTTTGAATTGCCCAAGTCTTTGTCAGGGCCCAGAAAATCATTATCTGCCAATGCCCTGGCAACCGCCATCATGCCAGCAATAGCCGATGCGGCACCATCATCGTTGAAGGTGAAGTGTCTTGAGCAGAAGTGCAGCCGGCCAGCCATCACGCCGACCGGCCAGGAACAGGGCTTGCTCAAGTGGTGATGCTGCGCTCACCCGGCGCCATGCTCGTCATCCCTCGATCCTGTAGGTTTCCCGGGCAGTACCGCTGAACAGGCGATCCTTGTCAGCCTCGGCGAAGTCTGCTACCACACGCTTGAACGCGTTCCACAGCACACCGTAGCCAAACATGCCCTTGTCGACCGGGAAGTTGCTTTCGAACAGGCAGCGCTGTGCACCAAAGCAGTCTATCGCCTGCAGCAGGTACGGCCGCCACACAGCAGCCAGCGCGGCCGAGCCTGGTGGCCGGGAGGCGACATGGTGATCGAAACCTGCCACTTTCATCCCCAGCCCTCCCAGCTTCAAGCGAACGTTGGCACATTGCGCCAGTTGGCGAAGGTCAGCCGACCAGCGCGCGAACACCGCATCGCGCTGGCCGGCATACGGCCCTGCACCCAGCGGCCCGCCGAGATGGTCGACAACGATGAGCAGCTCCGGAAACGTGCGGGCTACCTCAAGCACCTCACCCAACTGGGTATGGTAGGCCCAGATATCCAGCACCAACCCACGCCGCTGAAGCTGGACGAGCCCTCGGTGGAATGCCGGCTCCAGCAGAATGCCCGGCGGTGGCGGCCGGGGGTTGGAGATCAGCCGCGGGTCCGCATGCCAGGCCGTGGTATTGCGAATCCCGCGCAGACGCGGGCCAGCGCGCTGGAGCATCTCGTCGAGCACCGGCGCCACGGCGTCGCCCAGCAGCAGGTTGGCACCACCGACGATGGCCGCGCACAACCGCAGCTCCCCCAGCACGCCGCTGGCACTGTACGCCGCCACACCGTTGGCATACTCGACCTCGCCCACCGCCTGAAACGGCTCCGGGCGGTCGACGGCAAGCATCGAACGGCATTGGACATACACCGAGGCGACCAGCCGATGGCCGCAGGCGATGTCGGCCAGATAATCCTCGGCGAGATAGCGCTGGCCGGGCCGGTCCCACAGGTGATGGTGGGCATCAATGATGGCGCGGTTGGGGTCCAGGGGCGCTTCACTCACCTGGGCGAGCCACTGTGGTCGGACCGGGGCGTGGGGAGCATGCATGGTCGGCTCCTGCTGCTGGCTCAAAACAAGGCCACGGTGTAGTTGACGATCACCCGGTTCTGATCGCCATTGCGGGTCGCTTCACTGTGGGACTTGCCGTTGCGCCAGGCCACGCCCAGCCCCTTGAAGGTACCGCTCTGGATCACGTAGTCCAAGGAAAAGTCCCGCTCCCACTCAGACTGTTCGCTGCCACCGGCAGTCTGAATGTGCTCACCGTTGAGGTACATCACCGAGGCCTTGAGCCCAGGCACACCCAACGCCGTGAAGTCGTAGCCATACTGCGCAAAGCCAGTGCGCTCGCCAGCACGGGTGAAGCTCAGCAGCATCTTGTCGGTCCACAGGTACAGGCTGCTGCCACCGGCGCCCTTGTCGATCGACCCCTGGTTGATCTGCACGAAGTTGCTGTCGTCGGAAACGCGCTGGTAGCCCAGCATGAGCGAGTGGCCACCCAGGCGATAGGTGAACGCCGCGCTCCACAGGTCGCTGTCGATCTCACCGTCCCCATCGGCGGTATAACCGCCGACCGTATAGCCCCGCGCCCTTCCCGAAGCGCTGCCGTTGGCACCGTCCGAGCGGGTGCGGAAGTAACGCAGGTCGGTGGTCAGCGAACTGTCGTCAGTAAGTGCCAAGGTGTGATTGAGGCCGGCGAAATGCTGCTGGTAGTAGTCTTGCAACTCTCCAACGTAGTACTGCAGCACGAGCGCATCGGTGGCACGGTAATCGGCACCGGCAAAATAGAAACGGTCGCTTTCCTGGGTGCCGCCACTCACGGCCATGCCGGTCAGGTCGGTGGAAGCCCGGCCACGCGCGCGGTCCAGCGCACCGCCGACCAGCATGAGGTTGTCGAACTCCTTTGACTGCAACTGCACGCCCTGGAAGGTCTGCGGCAACAACCGACCATCCGAGGCCACCAACACAGGCATTTTCGGCATCAACTGGCCAACCCGCAGCTCGCTCTTGCTCGCTTTCAGCTTCAGGGTCGCGCCGGCACTGCCCCACTGATCCACCGCACGCTCGCCATCGGAAGGGATCATGGTGCTGCCTGCGTGCCGACCACGGCCACTGTCCAGGGTCACGCCCAGCATGGCCATCGCATCCACACCGACGCCGATTACTCCGCCGGTATACCCCGAGCGCAGGTCAAGCAAGAAGCCTTGGGCCCATTCCTCGGTCCTGGAAGGCTGAGCGGCACCGTCGCGGTTGTCACTGTTGAAATAGAAGTTGCGCATCGCCAGGTTGGCATGGCTGTCGGCAAGAAACGCCGCTTGCGCTGGCAGCGCCACGAGGCCACCCGTCGCAGCCAGTGCAAAACCACAAAAGGAAGGTAAGGATTTCAAGGCAAAAGCTCCCTGGGCACCCGCGCACGGGTGCCGGTTTTCTTGTTATTGGAATCGACGCAGAATCAGCCCTGCATGCCCCATCGGCGCACCGTGACCAGCTCGATGCTACGGAACACCAGGCCCTCGACGACCAGGCCAATGACGATGACCATCAGCAAGCCGGCAAACACGTTTGGCGTTTCCAGCGCATTGCGATGCTGGAACACATACCAACCCAGGCCACCAGAGTTACCCGAGACGCCGAACACCAGTTCGGCGGCAATCAAGGTACGCCAGGCGAACGCCCAGCCGATCTTCAGGCCAGCCAGGATCGATGGCACCGCAGCAGGGATAAGGATGCGCGTGACCAGGCGCAGGCCTCGCAACCCGTAATTGCGCCCAGCCATGCGCTGGGTCTGGCTGACCGACTGGAAGCCCGAGTAGGTGTTGAGCGATACCGCCCACAGTACCGAATGCACGATCACCAACATCAGGCTCTGGATGCCCAGGCCAAACCACAGCATGGCCAGGGGCAGGATGGCGATGGCCGGTAGCGGGTTGAACATCGCCGTCAAGGTTGCCAGCACATCGGTGCCGAGCCGGGTGGAAACCGCCAGGGAGGTGAGTACCGCCGCCAGGCCGATAGCCAGTGCATAGCTCATCAACAGCACCTTGAGCGAGCTCAACACCGCCAGTGGCAGCACGCCGTTGAGCAAGTCCTGAGTCATGGCCTGCACCGTCTCGCTAAAGGCCGGAAACATCAGCGGGTTGTCCAGGTAACGGGCATAGACCTCCCAGACCACGGCCAGCACCACCAGCACCAGGGCCCGGCGCACCCCGGTGTGCGCAAAAAGCCTTTCGAGAAGGCCCAGCCGCCGGGCGACATCACCCACCTGCCCGGGTGGCGCCGGGGCGTACTCGACATCGGCACGTGGCTGGATTGCAGGCTTATTCATGGGCAGTCTCACTGTGGCCGAAGAGCATGTGGCTGATGCGCTGGTGCAGCTGGCCAAAAGCCTTGCTGCCCTGATCGGAGAAGCCGAAAGCGCTGGCATCGAGTTCGGCGCGTACCTGCCCCGGGTGTGGGGTAAGCACGAGAATGCGCGTACCCAGTACGATCGCCTCGTCGATCGAGTGGGTGACGAACATCAACGTGAACGGCGCCTGATCCCACAATTCCAGCAACTCTTCCTGCATGCGCCGACGGGTCAGCGCATCCAGCGCCGCGAATGGCTCGTCCATCAGCAGCATCGCTGGCTCCATCGCCAACGCGCGGGCGATGGCTACGCGCTGCTTCATCCCGCCCGACAACTGATGCGGATAGGCGTCCTTGAACTTGTCCAGGCCAACCTTTGCGGCTGCGCGCGCGGCCCGCTCGGCAATTTCATCGCGCGGGAAGCGCGCGGTGACTTGCAGAGGGAACATGATGTTGGCAATCACCGTTTTCCAAGGCATCAGTTGGTCGAACTCCTGAAACACCATCATGCGATCCGGGCCAGGTTCGCGGACCACGTGCCCATCCAGGCAGATCTGGCCAGCCACCGGCTCGACGAACCCGGCGACGCTCTTGAGCAGGCTCGACTTGCCGCAGCCCGACGGCCCCAGCAAGACGAAGCGATCATTGCGCTGCACGTCGAACGAGACCTGATGGGTCGCAGTGATCAGCTGATCACGCGTCTTGTACTGCAGGGTGACGTTGTCCACGCACAGCAGCGCGCGTGCGCTGGCCTGTGTGGGCAAGGCGATGGGAGACAGCAGGCTCATCAGCTACCCTCCCCGTCAGCCACAGGGGCGAAGAACACCGCACGCCAATCGTCGGGGGCCTTCTTCAACGCCCCGGAACGCACCATGAAATCGGCCAGAGCCATGACCCCGCTCGGCTGCACTGACCACTCACCACTGACCTGGCGCAACATGGCCTCGACCTGATCGAGCGAGAGGCTTGAGGGCTCGCTGGCCAGGAACAATTGCGCCGCCTTGCGCGGTTCCTTGCGGATGTATGTGTTGGCCTCATCGATTGCCGCCACCACGGCAGCACTCAACTGCGGGTTGTTGTCGACGAAGCGGCCGGTACTGGCCAGCACGCCACTTGTCATGCGCCTATCAAGCGCCGAGGAGAAATCGAACAGCTTGCTTACCCGGGGGTCCTGGGCCAACTGGTAGCTGTAGGGATTGGGACCGATGTAGCCCTTGATGCCGGCTTTGTTTAGCAGGCTGGACGTCGCGTCAGGGTGCGGCAGGCTGACCATCAAGCGGTCCAGCTTGTGGATCTGCTCAGGACCGAACTGGCGCTCGGCGACCATTTGCAGCAGCAGGGCCTGCTGGCCGCTGGGCGAGCTGACCGCGATCTTGTCATCGTCCTTGAAGTCGGCCAGCGACTTGATCGCCGGGTCATTCACGAACAAGCCGTTGTCCCCCGCCACCAAGGCGCACAGGGCCCTCACATCCAGCGAGCGCCGGGTCTTCTCCCAGGCAATCAAGGTCCCGGACAAGCCATAACCGCCAATATCCACATTGCCGCTGATGAGCGCGTCATTGATCGCCGGCGCACCACTGATGCGCTTGATCTCGAAGGACGCCTCCGGTTGACCATGGGCCTTGGCCTGCTGAACGAACAATCCCAGTTTGTCGGCGACCGTGACCGGCAAATAGGCATAACCGTACTGGATGGCCAGGACCACGCGGCCTTGCTCGGCCTGCACCGTGGCACTGGCAGCAGCAAGACCAAGGGCAATCGAGAGGGTTGCAAGGGATCGATGAGGGCGGCACAGCTTGCGCCATGAGCGGTTGTGCATAGCAAACTCCATTTGTTGTTATTTTGGAACGCCATTTCCTTTATAGAAGCTCACAAATACTAGCCTTTCGTCAAGACGTAAAAAAACAAGGGGAGAAATTGGTCGCGTTTCGCCATTTTATGATTTATTTTGCAATGACGTTGCATTAAACAAAACAACAAACAACGCCCGGGCGCCCACGCGCCCTTTGCCGCCAGGAGCACCCATGAGCTTTTTCGCTGCCCCGCCGACCGTCGAAACCACCCTCTTCACGCGCCTGCCCGAGCACTTGCGCCACCCGCGCCCAACGGCCTGGGCCAACGCCAACCGCCAGGGACGCGCAATCGACTCATTCCTCGAAGGCCCGTCGTTCGACCGCCAGGGGCGCCTGTATGTGACCGACATTCCCAACGGGCGCATCTTCCGCATCTCGCCCCAAGGCGAATGGGAACTGGTCTGTGAGTACGATGGCTGGCCCAACGGCCTGAAGATTCACCAGGACGGGCGCATATTCATCACCGACTACAAGCGCGGGATCATGCTGCTAGACCCGCAGACCGGCGCCATCGAGCCGCTGCTGGACTCAGCCGGTTCCGAAGGTTTCAAGGGCGTCAACGACCTGGTGTTCGCGCCGAACGGTGACCTGTACTTCACCGACCAGGGCCAGACTGGCCTGCAGGACGCCACGGGCCGGGTATACAAACTGGACGCCAAGGGCAACCTGACCTGTCTGCTGGGAACCATTCCCAGCCCCAATGGCATCGTCTACGACCCTCACCTCAATCACCTGCTGGTGGCCGTGACCCGCGCGCAGCAGATCTGGCGCATCCCGCTGGGCAACGGCTCGATCGTCGGCAAGGTGGGCGTTTTCGCGCAGTTGCATGGCGGCCTGGGCGGGCCCGACGGCCTGGCCCTCGATGCGCAGAGCAACTTGTACATCGCCCATACCGGCTTCGGCTCGGTGTGGAAGCTGTCGAAAGTCGCCGAACCGCTGCAACGCATCGTCTCCTGCGCCGGTATCAGCAACACCAACCTGGCCTTCGGTGGCGATGACGGACAGACCCTTTTCATTACCGAATCCGAGACCGGCAGCATTCTGCAGGTCCGCACCGCCACACCTGGGTTGCAGATGTATTCCCACAGCTGAATCCGCGCCTGTCAGCGCACACAACAACTACAAAAGAGTGACGACATGAACCACGATTCCCCTGCAGCCCAGGCGCCGCTCAGCGACGCCGAGGGCGACCGCCTGATGCGCCGCGTGTTGTGGCGCCTGGTGCCGTTCATCTTCATCTGCTACGTGATCAGCTACCTCGACCGCACAAACGTCGGCTTCGCCGCCATCAGCATGAACCAGGACCTGGGGCTGACCGCGACGATGTTCGGCTGGGCGGCCGGCCTGTTCTTCTTCGGCTACTTCATGTTCGAGATCCCCAGCAACCTGCTGATGCAGCGCTTTGGCGCACGGGTGTGGATTGCCCGGATCATGATCACCTGGGGGCTGATTTCCATGGCCACCGCCTTCGCCACCGGCCCCATCAGCTTCAGCATCGCACGTTTCCTGCTGGGGCTTGCCGAAGCGGGCTTCACGCCAGGGGTGTACCTGTACTTCACCTACTGGTTCCCCGGCAAATGGCGAGCGAAAGCTACCGCAGCGTTCCTGCTGGGCATCCCGGTCGCCAACATCGTCGGCTCGCCGCTGTCGGGCTGGCTGATGGAACAGCACGGTGTCTGGGGCCTGAAGAACTGGCAACTGCTACTGGTTACCGAATCGATGCCCGCCGTGTTGCTCGGCATTGCCTGCCTGTTCGTCCTGGTCGATACCCCGAACAAGGCGAAGTGGCTGAACCCACGGGAAAAGGCCTGGCTGACCCAGCGCCTGTCCCAGGAGCAGCAGGCCATCGGCGCTTCCCACGGCAACACCCTGCGCGCCGCATTGACCAACCCCAAGGTGTTCACCCTGGCGGCCATCAATTTCTGCTGTATCGTCGGCTCCGTCGGTATCGGTTTGTGGCTGCCGCAAATCATCAAGAGCCTGGGTATTTCCAGTGGCGCGGTCGGCCTGGTGGTAGCGCTGCCCTACCTGATCGGCGCCGTGGCCATGACGCTATGGGCACGCCTTGCCAACCGCAGCCGCCAGCGCCTGCCCTACGTGGTCAGCGCGCTGGCCTTCGCCGCCGTGGCCCTGGTGAGTGCCGCAATGATCGACCAGCCGTTACTGAAGATCGCCAGCCTGTGCCTGGCCGTGGCCGGCATTCTGTCGTTCCAGGCCACATTCTGGGCGATTCCCTCGACCATCCTCACCGGCCGCGCAGCAGCGGGCGGGCTGGCAATGATCGTGTCGATCGGCAACCTCGGTGGCTTCACCGGGCCGTTCCTGATAGGCCTGATCAAGGACGCCACGCACAGCTTCACCCTGCCGTTCTTCGCCGTAGCGTCGATCCTGCTGATCGGGACCTGCCTGATGCTCTGGCTGGGTGATCCAGCCAAGCAACACACGCCCCAGGGCCAGGGCCAGGCTGCCTGAGCGGTCAGGTGCGACGCCGAAAGCCGTACTGCCCCAGCAACCCCAGCAACAGCACCCCACCGGCGATCCCCAGGGTCGCCGGTGCCCCCCAGCGGGCAGCGACCAGCCCGGCGATCATCCCACCCAGGGCTTCGAAGCCAAAGCGCATGGCGATGTAGAAGGCGATGACCCGCCCCCGCAGGTGGCTTGGTGCACCGCTCTGCAATTGCATGTTGGTGCTGACGTTGCTCAGGGTGATGCCGAAGCCCAGCAGCGCCAGCGCCAGCAGCGCCACCGGCAGCATACCGGCCAACCACAGCCCGACCAGGGCGACCGCGCACAGCAGCGCCCCGGCATCGGTAAACTGACGCAGGCGCGGCAATGCGCCGCCGACCGCCAGCACCAGGGTCGCCACGAAGGCACCAGCGCCCGCCGCCCCCCACAACCAACCCAGCACGCGCGCATCACCGGCAAACACCGCCTTGGCCAGGATCGGCAACAGCGCTGCGTAGCAGGACGCCAGCAGGTTGACCATGACCACATTGACCAGCAACTGGCGCACATTGCGTGTCTGCCACATGTATGCCAGCCCCTCACGAAACACCTGGGCAGTCGAGCCGCTGGCCTTGGGGCTGGCGCTACCGCGCACCTTCAGCAAGCCGAACAGCAATGCCAGGAAGGCTACGGCCGTCAGTGCAAAACAGGCCGCCTCGCCGGCCAACGCGATCAGTGCCCCGGCCAATGGCGGGCCGACGAAACGTGCACCGTTGATCAGCATGGCATTGAGCACCAGCGCGTTGGGCAGGTCGGCCGGGTCATCGACAAAACTGCCGATCAGCGCTTGGCGCAAAGGGGTTTCCAGGGCGTTGAGCAAACCCAGCAGCAAGGCCATGCCGGCGATCACCGGGCCATCGACCCAGCCCAGCCAGGTAGAAAGCGCCAATACCAACGACTGCAGTGTCAGCATCACTTGCACGATGATCAGCAATCGACGTTGGTCATGCCGGTCGATCCATGCACCGGCCAGTGGGCCGATAAGCAGTTGCGGAGCCAGCGAAAGAAAGGTGATCAGCCCCAGCAGCACGGCCGAACCTGTGAGATGGTAGGCCAGCCAGGCCAACGCCACCTGCTGCACCCACTTGCCCAGCGTGGAAACGCCCTGGCCGGTGAAATAGATCTGGAAATTGCGGTGGGCGAGCGCCCGGATGGCCGAGGGCCATTGTTTACGGTGCGACGACGGTGAATCGGTCAAGTCTGCGAATCCTCAATAGACCCGCGCCAGCCCAATGCCTGCTGCGCCCCCCATCGCAAGGGGCGCAGCAGGTTACTGGGTCAGCCTGGCAGCAGGCAGCCTTTCTTCTTCAAGGACTCAATGACCCAGGAGCGGTCGTTGGTACCTTGGGCAATGTGCTCCATCTGAGCGGTTTCGGCAGCATGCTTGGCCGTAGCACGGGCATAGACCTCGGCAACCTGGTCGTACGGTACGCAAAGCAGGCCGTCTTCATCGCCGATCACCAGGTCGCCCGGCTCGATCACCATACCATCAATGGCAATCGGCACGTTGATCTCGCCTGGGCCGTCCTTGTACGGACCACGGTGCGACACACCGGCGGCGAACAGTGGGAACTCGCCAGCGCCGATGTTGGCCGCATCACGGATGGCGCCATTGATGACGATGCCTGCCACACCGCGCTTGACTGCATAGGCCACCATCATTTCGCCGATCAGGGCGTTGGTCAGGTCACCGCCCGCATCGACCACGATCACATCGCCTGGCTGAGCGATGTCGAGGGCGTAGTGCAGCATGAGGTTGTCACCGGGACGAGCCTTGACGGTGAGGGCCGGGCCGCAAAGCCCCCCCTCACGGTGCATGGGGCGCAGCCGGGCACCGCCCGCCGTCATGCGGTTCATCGAGTCGCTGACGTTGGCGACCGGAACCTCACGGTAGCGTGCAACCCACTCTTCGCCAATTTTGCGCGTGCGCTCAAGCACTTGGAAGCCAATGCTCATGTGACATACCTCTATTGATGTTATTCGATGTCATCGGCGGCCGCCGAATCTGTTTTTTAGAATGTCATTGCATTATTCCTTTTTCAATCGCTTTTTTTGACAGAAATACAGACACACTCGGCCGCTCAATTTATTTTGTTGCAACGCCATTTCATTATGATAGGGTTGATCCCATCGCCGCTCATGAGCTGCAGCGACTGCCCTGACAATAAAAAGGTGTTCACGATGTCCCGTACCATTCTGATTACCGGCCCCGAACTTGCCGCCGAGGCCATGCAACTTGCCGCCGACCAGGGCATCAGGGTGGTCCCCACCACGCCCTACCTGCCGGCAGAAGAGCTGGTAGCCATCATTCGCGCGGAACAGCCCGATGCCATCGTGGTTCGCCAGGGCAGCCTGACCCGCGCCATGATCGAGGCCTGCACGAAGCTGAAGCTGATCACCAAGCACGGTGTCGGCTTCAACACCATCGATATCCAGGCTGCCGCCGAGCACGGGATACCGGTGTCGATCGCAGTGGGTGCCAACGCACAGTCAGTGGCCGAGCATGCCTTTGCCCTGATGTTCAGCGTCGCCCGCCAGACCGCCCTGCTCGATGCACGCATGCGTGAAGGCCACTGGGACAAGGCTTCGTCCATTGGCATCGAGCTGTCCGGCAAGACCTTGGGCCTGGTTGGCCTGGGCTCGATCGGCAGCATTCTGATGGACCTGGTGGCGCCGCTGCGCATGAAGGTCAAGGTGTTCGACCCTTACCTCAAGCAAATGCCGGCGCACGCCCATGTCGAACGTGAGGAAGATTTCGATCGCCTGCTGGCCGAAAGCGATATCATCAGCCTGCACTGCCCGCTGACCGAGACCAATCACGGCCTGATCGGAGCTGACCAGCTCGCACGCATGCGTTCGGGCGCCATCCTGATCAACACTGCCCGCGGCGAGCTGATCGACACTGACGCCCTGGTACAGGCACTCAGCGAGCGCCGCATTGCCGGTGCAGGCCTGGACACCTTCAGCCCCGAGCCGCCACCCGCCGACAGCCCGCTGTGGGGCTTGCCGACCCTGGTCGCCACACCACACGTCGGCGCCAACACCACCGAAGCCCGCGACCGTGTAGCGCTGGTCTGTGTGAGGCAGGTGCTGGATATCCTGGCGGGCAATGCCCTTGATCCGCGTTGCGTGGTCAACCGCCACCTGATCGACAGTTGATTGCTGCCTTCTCGCGCCGCTTCGCAAGAGGCGGCGTCTTTCACTACGCGTCACTCCAGAAAAAAAACAATTGGAGAGCCTCATGACTTCAGTGACATCCTCGCCGGACGACCTCGAACGCAGCACCATGCGCCGTGTTGCCTGGCGCTTGCTGCCTTTTCTGATCGTCTGCTACCTGATCGCGATCATTGATCGCGGCAACATCGGCATGGCCTCGCTGCAGATGAACCAGGACCTGGAACTCTCGGCCAAGGTCTTCGGTTTCGCCAGCAGCCTGTTCTTCTTCTCCTACTTCCTGGTTGAAGTGCCCAGCAACCTGGCCATGCAGCGGTACGGCGCGCGGATCTGGATCGCCCGCATCATGATCACCTGGGGCCTGATTTCCGCCGGCACGGCGTTCGTCCAGGGCGCCAACTCGCTGTATGTCATGCGCTTTCTGCTCGGTGCCGCCGAAGCCGGGTTCTTCCCGGGCGTGCTGCTCTACCTCACCTACTGGTTGCCGTCGGCCTACCGCGCACGCATGGTGGCGCTGTTCATGGTGGCAATCCCGGCCGCCAACTTCATCGGCTCGCCACTGTCGGGCCTGCTGCTGAGTCTGGATGGCTGGATGGGCATGCGCGGCTGGCACTGGCTGTTCATCCTCGAAGGCATCCCGGCAGTGCTGCTGGGTATCGCCTGCCTGTTCGTGCTGACCGACCGCCCCGAACAGGCCAAGTGGCTGAACGACGAGCAACGCGGCTGGCTTACCCAGCAGCTGGCCAGCGAGGCCGCCAAGAAGACTGCCATCGGCCATATCTCGCTGTGGAAACTGCTGCGCCACAAGGATATCTGGGTACTCGCGCTGATCTACTCGGGCGCTTCCGCCGCGGGCAGCACCATGAGCGTCTGGGCGCCGCAGTTGCTGAAAACCTTCGGCCTCAGCGCGCTGGAGATCGGCCTGGTCAATGCAATCCCGTATGGCATCGCCTCGGTCGCGATGATCATCTGGGGGCGTAGCTCCGACCGCACCGGCGAGCGCCGCTGGCACACTGCGATGACCATGCTGCTGATCGCCGCAGGCCTGCTGATGACCCTGTTCACGTCCTCGCTGCCGGCTACGGTGATGATGCTGACCCTGGTGCTGGTGGGCGCCTATTCGATGAAGGGCCCGTTCTGGGCACTGGTCTCCGGCTGGCTGTCGTCGTCCACCGCTGCCGCCGGGCTGGCCGCCGTGGGCGCCATGGCCAACCTTATCGGTGGCGGCCTGATGGTCAACGTCTACGGTGCCATCCACGACGCTACCAACAGCTACGCCCTGGCATTGATGCCCCTGGCCGCACTGTGCACCCTGGCCGGCATGGGTGTACTGGTAATCGGCCGCAAGCGCCAGCACGAGCAGGCTGAAGCAGCTGCCACTGCAGGCGCCAAGCAAGCCTGAGCCTCAGCGCTTTGATGCCCACCTTCCGCTGGGAACGTGGGCATCGTCTTTTCAATCCTTGGGGCCTGCATCCATCGCCCCTAGGATTACAGCAAGCTCAGCGGGTACTCCACGATCAGCCGCACTTCATCCAGGTCGCTATCGAATGAAGTGGAACGGTGGGTGGCCTGGCGCAGGCGGAACGAAAGGTCCTTGGCCATACCGGCCTGGATGACATAGCGGGCTTCCAGATCGCGCTCCCAGTGCTTCTCGTCATCTCCCGCCCACCCCGCGAACGGGCCGTTCGGGTCCACCCGGGTACCGTCGATCTGATCGCCCTTCACATACCTCGCCATGAGCGTCAGCCCCGGTACGCCGAAGGCCACCATGTTCAGGTCGTAACGCAGCTGCCAGGAGCGCTCGTTGGGGGCGTTGAAGTCCGAGTACTGGACCGAGTTGGCCAGCCAGATCGAATCACCGCCGATGTAGTCGAAAAAGTCATCGCCGCTGATCTTCTGATACGCCACGCTGAACTTGTGCGGACCATGACTGTAAGCACCCTTGAGCGAATACGCCGTATTGTCCAGTTGCCCCGCCAACGCAGCGCCCTGATCGCGGGTCTTGTAAGCGACCAGGTCGAAGCTCACGGACTGGGTTTCAGCCAAGGGTAGTGTGTAGTAGACGTTGGCGAAATACTGGCGCCAGAGCGCTTCGGCTTCGCTGGCGTAGGCCGCAAGGCTGAGCCTGTCGGTGACGTGGTAGGTGGCACCGATGAAATCGACGCTGCGCGCTTCCACGCCTGCGTATTCGCTGGTCAGAGCACCATCGGCGTTGCTCGAGTCACGTCGGTTGATCGAAGTGAAGTGCCCTCCTTCCACGGACAGCTGCTCGTACTCCTGGCTGGCCAGGTGAACGCCGGTCGCGGTCTCCGGCAGCAGACGCGAATCGCTGGTGGCAAACACCGGGGCGGTGGTGCGTTGCTCGCCATACTTCAAGGTAGTGGACGACACCCGCAGCTTCACGGCACCGCCCAATTCGCCGGTGCTGTCTTCTATACGACCATCGCTATCCACCGGCAGGATCCCGTTGCCGACGCTCCCGCGTCCACCATCGAGCTTGATGCCGCCATATGCATGCACATCGAAACCCAAGCCCAGCGTGCCCGCGGTAAAACCCGACGCATATTGCGCCTGGATACCTTGGTCCCATTCATTCCGGGTGTTGCGCTTGGCATTGCGATAGTCGCGGTGCATCCAGAAGTTGCGGTTGAGCAGGTTCAGCGTGCTGTCTTCGATCAAGCCTTTCGAGGCCTGCTGTTCGCCAGCACCTGCCCACGGGGCGTGAGTCGAGGCGAGGGCCACTGCGATCAGGGTCGCTTTCACGGCGTTCATTGCTTGCTCCATTGTTCTTGTTATGGGGATACGTGGCGGCTTGCACCGCCAGTCAGGACAGGCGCATCGGCCCTATGCCAATCGCTCCAGTGAAAATTCGGGTGGGTACGTCCCCTTGCTGATGACCGCCTCCAGGCACAAGGTGGTCGCCGACTCTGCCCAGCAAACGAAATAGCCCTTGGCTTTGGATTGCTTGAGCTTGAACAGCCACTTCAACTCGGCGTCGTCGTGCAGGCACTTCATGCTCGCCGGCAACTGGATGATCGAATAGAAGCCCGCCTTGGTTTGCGTGCGCTCCAGAACCTGGAACGCCGACTGGGCGATGGCGAAGGCTTTCGGGCTTTGCGGTTGCAGCAATTTTTCCAGGGCGAACGATTCCAACCTGCTGATCTTCATACAGGGCTCTTGTGTGGATTGACGGAGGGTCGATGTGCGCCCGGCCAGGCGCGGCCAGGTTCAACTTACAGCGGTTGCAACCCGACGACCTTGGCCAGTACCTGCGCCACTTCAGCCCGGGTTACCGGGGCTTGCGGGCTGAAGCGGCCTTGCTCGGCCTGCAGCCAGCCCTCCCCCACTGTCAGGGTGGCAGCATCGGCATAGGCCTTGTCCAGGCCACCGATGTCCGACAACGCCGCGGTTCTGCTCAGGTGGATGCCCTGATAACGCTCTACCAGCGCCTGGCAGGCCAGCGCCCATTCCTTGCGGCTGACGAGCTGGTTGACAGAGAAGGGTTCGCTGCTGCTCATCCAGCCGTTGGACAGCACCACGTCGAGTTGATCATGCAGCGGGTGTTCGGCGCCGACATCGGGCAACGCGGGCAACCGGTCCCGCCTGGGCTCGGCGGCCAGCGTCATCTGCAAGGCATTGGCCAGCTCCAGACGGGTGATGGGCCGCCCTGGTTCGAAGGCGTTGCCGGCGTTCAGGGTCATCAACCCCCTGAAACTGATGGCGCGAATCGCATCGCCGCGGCTGCCCGAGCCGGCGTCGGTCGGCGCACTGGTTGCGGGCTCGCCGAGGGTGGCATTGACCGGGCGGATATCCAGGCGCACGCCACCCACGCTGTAGTGGGTCAGCGCATCGTGCATCTGGCTATAGGCGCTGAAGTCAGCCGTCTTGCTGAACTCGAAACGGTAGCCGTAGTGGTAGCCGTTGAGCGGGTTGTAGCGGGTCATCAGGCCCAGCTGCCGCGAGGCGGTGTTATCCGCCAGACCATAGATCACGGCCCGGTCGATGGCCGATACGCCCGAAAGGTCGGTAATCAGCTGGTTGCCTGACAGGTATTCGCTACCGGCCTTGATGGCTGCCTTGCCTGGGGCGGGCTGCACCTTGCCGCTGGCAAGGTCATAGCGATCGCCATGGCTGAGCATGGCCAAGCGCACATTGCTTAGCCGTGTGCCATACAGGCCGAAGGATTTCTCTGCCTGGCTGGCGTCCATCACGGTCAGATAGCCCTCGCCCAGCACTTGTACCTGCCCTTCAGGGTTGACCCACATGGCGGTGTTGGTGTCCAGGCCGAACCCGCGGGTGAGCTTGTCCCCGGTGAGGTACGCTGCCATGCGCGCGACACGCCCGGTGCTGGTTTCCTCGATCTGATCGAGGTGCTGATCGATCACACCGCCTTTGAACAGGCCGGCACCCTCGAGCAACGCCGTGCCGCGCTGGTCTGCTTTGCTGGCCACGCCGAAGTCCAGGGTATCCATCACGACGCCAAAGGCGGTTGGCATCCGTGCCCCCAGAACGCTGGCACCGGCACTGGTGCCGCCGACCACGCCACCGCGGTCATAGACGCTGCGCACAGCCTGCATCAGCAGCGACGGGGAGCCATCGGCGTTGAACAGGGCGCGGGCGATCCGGGCCTGGTCGCCACCGACGAACCAAACGCCGCTGGCACCGCGCAGCGGCTCGACCACTGCGGCATCGTTCATGGTTCGTTGGTAGTTGAGCTTGTCGACCCCCACGATGCTGATGCGCTTCGCGGCAACCCCGAGGGCAACCAGTTCCGCCATGAAGCGATCGCTCGAGCTCAGGCTGCCGCTGGCCGTTGGAACGATGACGATGCGGGCGTCCTGACGACCACCGGCGAGTTCGATGAACTTGTCATAGACCGGAAGGTTGCTGGCACGCAGCATGCCGCCCACGGCCAGCAAGTTGCCTTCAGCCAGAGCGGCCGGACTGGCACAGGAAATCATCAGGGCGGCGATCATTGCCCCCGTGTTCAACGGCTTGTTCATGGATTGTTGCTCTTGTTATGGAAATTCGTGCGAGCCGGCTAGCGGCGCGTGATGGAATTATCTTTTCCAAATGATATTTTTTGAAAATTTATATATCAGAGCAAGCGTGTCTTCAAGCGGTGCGCGCTAACGTGCCCCCGACGGGTGCCAGGACAAAAAACGTGAGAACGGCCGGCAAGGCTCGAGCTAGAGGCCTCTGGGCCAGCAGGGGCAAACGCGATATAGATAATTTATTTTCACGAATGTAGATTTCTGAAAAAAATAATGTCATAAATCTGCGCACCAACGGCCCAGGTAACGCCATCGCCCCCGCCCAGGCGACCTGCGCGCACACCCAATCCGCCCCAGCTAGGAGTCAACAAGATGAACAAGATCGTACTTCTCGGCGCGCTGGCACTCAGCGCCGTCAGTGGCATCACCGCCGCCAGCGACGATACCCTGCGCATCGGTATCGAAGCGGCCTATCCGCCCTTCGCCTTCAAGACCCCCGAAGGCAAGATCAGCGGTTTCGACTATGACATTGGCAATGCCCTGTGCGCAGAAATGAAGGTCAGATGCGAGTGGGTCGAGCAAGAGTTCGACGGGCTGATCCCTTCGCTGAAGGTGCGCAAGATCGATGCGGTACTGTCATCGATGTCGATTACCGAGGACCGTTTGAAGTCGGTGGACTTCAGCAACAAGTACTATCAGACGCCTGGCAAGCTGGCGATGAAGGCCGGCAGCGTGGTGAACGATCCGTTGGTGGACCTCAAGGGCAAGAAGGTGGGCGTACAGCGCGCATCGACCTACGACCGCTTCGCCTCTGACCAGTTCGAACCCGCCGGCATCGAAGTGGTGCGCTACGCCTCGCAGAACGAAGCCTTCCTCGACCTTGCCGCCGGCCGCCTGGACGCGACACTGGCAGACATCGTGAACACCAGCGAAGGCTTCATCAAGACCCCCATCAGCAAGGGCTTCGCCTTGGTCGGCCCCGACTTCAACGACCCGCGTTACTTCGGCAAGGGGGCAGGCATTGCCGTGCGCAAGGGTGACAGCGAACACGCCGCCCGCCTCAACGCAGCCATCGACGCGGTTCGCGCCAACGGTACCTATCAGCAGGTACAGGCGAAGTACTTTGCGTTCGACATCTACGGCAAGTAAGAGGCCCGACCATGCTCCACGGCTACGGCCCGACCATTCTCCAGGGGGCTTGGCTAACGCTGAGCCTGGCCCTGATTTCCATGACAGTGGCGATCGCCCTCGGCTTGCTGGGCGCGGCATGTCGCCTGTCGCCCTTGAAGTGGCTGGCAGTGCTTGGCGAAGGCTACGCCACGGTCATCCGCGGCATACCTGACCTGGTGCTGATCCTGCTGATCTTCTACGGCGGCCAGGACCTGATCAATCGTGTCGCGCCGCTGCTCGGCCACCCTCGCTACATCGATATCAACCCGTTCATCGCAGGGGTCTGCACGATGGGCTTCATCTTCGGTGCCTATCTTTCGGAAACGTTCCGCGGTGCCTTCATGGCCATTCCCAGAGGGCAGGCCGAAGCTGGCGCGGCCTATGGGATGACAGGCATGCAGGTCTTCAGGCGAGTGCTGCTGCCGCAGATGGTGCGCTTCGCCCTGCCCGGCTTCACCAACAATTGGCTGGTGCTGACCAAGGCAACGGCACTGATATCGCTGATTGGCCTGCAGGACATGATGTTCAAGGCCAAGAGCGCGGCCGACGCTACCCACGAACCATTCACCTTCTTCCTGACCGTTGCCGCGTTGTACCTGACGCTCACCAGCGTATCGCTGCTCATCCTGCGCCTGGTGGAAAAGCGCTACAGCGTCGGCACCCGTCTGGCCGAACTTTGAGGACGCTCCCGTGCTGGATTTCAAGCTGATCGCCGACAGCCTGCCGCTCTTTGCAGGCGGTGTGCTGGTGACCTTCAAACTGCTGCTGATTGCCCTCGCCGCGGGCCTGGCGCTGGCCATCCCGCTGGCGATGTTGCGCGTATCACGCAAGCCGTGGCTCAGCGCCCCGGCATGGCTGTACACCTACGTCATTCGTGGCACCCCCATGTTGGTACAGCTGTTTCTCATCTACTACGGCCTGGCGCAGTTCGAGGCAGTGCGCGCCAGCGTGCTGTGGCCATACCTTTCCAGCGCCACCTTCTGCGCCTGCCTGGCGTTCGCCATCAACACCAGTGCCTACAGTGCCGAGATTCTCGCCGGCAGCCTGAGGGCCACGCCGCCTGGCGAGATCGAAGCGGCCCATGCCATGGGCATGCCACGCATCACCCTGTACCGCCGGATCCTGCTGCCGTCATCACTGCGCCGTGCACTGCCGCAGTACAGCAATGAAGTCGTCATGATGCTGCACACAACCTCGCTCGCCTCGATCGTCACCTTGGTCGACATCACCGGTGTGGCCAGGACCGTCAGCTCGCGTTATTACATGCCGTTCGAGGCCTTCGTCACTGCCGGGCTGTTCTACCTGTGCCTGACCTTGATCCTGGTGCGCCTGTTCAAACTGGCAGAAGGCCGCTGGCTGGCCCACCTGGCCCCGCGCAAGAACTGAGAGATCTACATGGAACATATTCAACACACCCTGCCCTGGAGCAGCGCTGGCATGGAACGTCGGGTCTCGGTGTTCCGCTTTGGCAGCGGCCCGCGCAAGGCTTACATTCAGGCAGCCCTGCATGCCGATGAACTACCCGGCATGCGCGTCGCAGCGGAGCTCAAGCAGCGCCTGCTCGAACTGGAACGCCAAGGCCGCCTGGCAGGCGTGATCGAGCTGGTGCCGGTAGCCAACCCGATCGGCCTGGGGCAGGTTTTTCAGGCCACTCACCAGGGGCGCTTCGACCTGGCCAGCGGGCACAACTTCAACCGCGACTTTGCTGCTTTGGCAGCACTGATCTCACCACAGCTCGAAGGCCGCCTGGGTGACGATGCGCGGCACAACATCGCGCTGATTCGCCGCCTGATGCGTGAGGCCATCAGCGCGATGCCGCCAGCGGTCTCGGCACTCGAAGGCCTGCGCCGGACACTGCTGCTACAGGCCTGCGACGCAGACGTGGTGCTCGACCTGCATTGCGACTTTGAGTCGGTCGTGCTGCTGTACGCCCTGCCCCAGCTGTGGCCAGCCCTCAAACCGCTGGCTGCGCGCCTGGGCGCAGGCGCGGTGTTGCTGGCCGAGGACAGCGGCGGCAGCTCGTTCGATGAAGCCTGTGCCCTGCCCTGGCTGCGCCTGGCAGAACAGTTCGGGCACGCCCGCATCCCACTGGCCTGTGTCGCCACCACGGTCGAACTGCGCGGCATGGCCGATACCGACCGCCCCCAGGTGCAGCACAGTGCCGAAGCCATATTGGGCTTTCTGGCCGATCAGGGCCTGCTCAGCGGCGATTGGCCCGCCGCACCTTCGACATGCTGTGACGCCACCCCGTTCTCCGGCGCGCAGTACGCCTGTGCGCCGCACCCGGGCGTGGTGAGTTTCCTGCAACCCCTGGGCAAGCGGGTCGATGCAGGCGACCCATTGTTCGAGGTGATCGACCCTATCAGCGACCAGCACTCTGTGGTACACGCCACCACCGCCGGGGTTCTCTACGCCCGCGAGCGCTTGCGCTACGCCCAGCCCGGCCTGTGGCTGGCCAAGGTCGCCGGCGCACACCCGGTGCGCCACGGCCGCCTGCTTACCGACTGACAACAAGAGAGCCCCTGCCATGTACACCTTGCAAATCGAAGACCTGCACAAACGCTACGGTACCCACGACGTGCTCAAGGGCGTTTCCCTGAAAGCCAAGGCCGGTGATGTCACCAGCATCATCGGCTCCAGCGGCTCGGGCAAGAGCACCTTCCTGCGCTGCATCAACCTGCTGGAAGAACCGCACGGCGGGCGCATCCTGCTCAACAACGAGGAGTTGCAACTGGCGCCGCACAGGTCCCGTGGCACGCTCAGCGCCACGGACAGCAGGCAACTGCAACGCATGCGCTCACGCCTGTCGATGGTCTTCCAGCATTTCAACCTGTGGTCACATATGACGGCGCTGGAAAACGTCATGGAAGCGCCGGTGCACGTGCTGGGTGTGGGCAGGAAAGAAGCCCGCGAACGGGCCGAGCACTATCTGGCGAAAGTCGGGGTTGGCCATCGCCAAGCCGCCTACCCTGGCCACATGAGCGGTGGAGAGCAACAGCGTGTGGCGATCGCCCGCGCCCTGGCCATGGAGCCGGAGGTCATGCTGTTCGACGAACCGACTTCGGCGCTGGACCCGGAGCTGGTGGGCGAGGTGCTCAAGGTCATGCGCGACCTTGCCCAGGAAGGTCGCACCATGGTGGTGGTCACCCACGAGATGGGGTTTGCCCGGGAAGTGTCCAACCAGTTGCTGTTCCTTCACCAGGGCCGCGTGGAGGAAAGCGGCTGCCCGCGTGAACTGTTGGCCCGGCCCAGCTCAGAGCGCCTGCAGCAGTTTCTGGCCGGCAGCCTGAAGTAGGTTGTGGCATGCCGCCCTGCAGGGCGCTACATTGGCGCCCTGCTTGGGATACACTGCGGTCTTTGCCTGGACCGCCTCGACCAGGCGCGTACGCCCATTCCTCCAACGTGCCGACCCCAATGCCAACATCTGCCAAGAACCTGACCATCTACGCTGCCCCGGTGATGCGCAAGCTGGCGGAGGCCGCCCCCCACCTGCAACCTTCGCTGCGCAAGGTGGCAGACTTCATCCTGCGTCACCCTTTGAAAGCGGCGACGCTGACCATCGAGGAGATGGCCGTTGAAACCTGCACCTCGGCGGCCGCCGTCAACCGCCTGGCCAAAGCCATCGACATGGGCGGCTATACCGGGCTGAAAGCCGAACTGGTGAGTACCCTGCAACAGATGGTGTCGCCGGTGGACAAGCTGCGCAATGAACTGGCACAACGCCCGGACGGCACCTTTGGCCTGCACGAGCAGATTCAGATCGCCACCGGCAACCTGCACACCACCGGCAGCAACAACACCGCCGACACCTTCGAAGCGTTTGTCCGTTGCCTGACCCAGGCCCGCAAGATCTACATACTCGGCTTTGGCAACAGCGCATACATGGCCGGCCTGGCGGCAGCCAACCTGGTGCCATTCTGCGCCGATGCCACGGCGGTGAGCATGGAAGGTGGCAACGAGAACGCCGCTTACCGCCTGGCGTCCATCACCAGACAGGATGTATTGCTGTCGATTTCTCTGCCGCGCTACTCGCTCGACACGCTGCAACTGTCGCGCTTTGCCAGCGAACGCGGGGCAACCGTGCTGGCGATAACCGATTCGCCCGCCTCCCCCTTGGCCAGCATCGCCGAGCATGCGCTGTTTGCCCCGGCCGACCACCCTGTGCTGATCAGCTCCAACGGCGCCGTGCTGGCCGTTATCGAAGCACTGGTCGCCGGGGTGATGGCCCGCAACACCGAAGCGGTGCAATTGGCGTCCGAGTTGACCGAAAGCGTAATGTCCTACCTGCACATGCCAGGCAAAGACAAGCCCGTGCGAAAACCGGCCAAACGACGCAGCTGAGGCAAGCATCGCTGTACGATCGATTGCAGATAATGGGCGGCTGCGTCACTCAGCCTTGAATGCTTGCGCAATCCGGTGCGGATGCTTTGTAACCCAGGGCGACGCACACCTGCCTCGGCTCATGCTTGCCTCGCACGTTGACAGGATCGATACTCATGGTACTGCGTCCATAGCATTTATCGATACCCATGCGCTACTCACCCGAAGCCCTCGTCGCCTTCGTCGAGGCCGCCGCCCTTGGTTCGTTCTCCGCGGCCGCACGCAAGCTGCGCAAGAGCCAGTCGACCATCAGCATCGCCATCGCCAACTTCGAGGCCGACATCGGTTGCCCGCTGTTCGACCGTGCAGGCCGCCACCCCACGCTCAATGCTGCCGGCCATCAGGTGCTGAACCATGTCGAGGCGATCCTCGATGCCAGCGCCAAGCTGGACGCTCTGGCCGTGCGCCTGGCTGATCAGGTCGAACCGCTGGTGTCGGTGGTGATGTCCGACAGTTACAGCGTCACCTTTCAGGGCGCGGCGATGGGCCGCTTCGCCGAGCATTACCCGCACACCGAACTGCGCTGCGGCCCCTCCGAAGACGCCGACGTGATCGACCTGGTGCAGCAAGGCCTGGCGCACATCGGCATCCTCGCCGCGCAGAGCCGTTACCCGGCGGATGTCAGCGTGGCGCGCCTGCCCGAGCAGGCGGAGTTCTGCCTCTATGTCAGCAGTGAACACCCGCTGGCGAAGCTGCCGGCGCTGCAGCCTGAACATCTGGAGAACGAACGCCAGCTGTACATCAAGACCTACGCCCCGAGCCTGCCCCATGGCCACGGCCAGGCCTGGTCGGCACCGGACTACCTGACCTTGCTGGAGTTCGCCGTGCGCGGCTTCGGCTGGGCCGAACTGCCCAGGGCGCTGGTGGCGCGCTTCGGCAGTGGCCTGGTGGAGTTGCCGATGGCGGGCTACCCGCGGCGGGTGGCCATGGATGTGGCCTGGTCACGCCAGCGGGCGCTGGGGCCCGCCGGGCAGTGGCTGGTGGGGCAGCTGCTGGGGCGCTAGCCGTTGCTCGAAGACTACGGCGCCGCACCCTCGTCGAAGATCGCTACCGCCCGCACAAAACCGGCAGAGGCATGGCGGATCTTGTACGGGAAACAACTGACCAGGAACCCGTTTGAAGGCAGCTGTTCGAGGTTGGCCAGCTTCTCCATCTGCCCGTAACCGATATCACGCCCGGCCTTGTGCCCCTCCCAGATGAGCGAGGCATCGCCCGTTTCAGTGAAGCGTGCGCGGGTGTACTTGAACGGCGCGTCCCAGCTCCACGCGTCGGTGCCGACCACCCTCACCCCGCGCTCCAGCAAGTACAACGTTGCCTCGCGCCCCATGCCGACGCCGGCCTCCAGGTAGCCGGGCTGGCCGAACAGGCTGCCGGCCCGGGTGTTCACCAGCACGATATCCAGCGGCTGCAATGCATGGCCGATGCGCGCAAGCTCGGCCTCGACCTCGGCGGCCGTGACCACGTGGCCATCCGGCAGATCGCGAAAGTCCAGCTTCACACCCAGCTGCAGGCACCATTCCAGTGGCAGTTCGTCGATACCGAAGGCCGGCCTGCCACCGTCGGTGGTCGACGCATAGTGCCACGGCGCATCCATGTGGGTACCGCTGTGGGTGGTGATCTGCAGGCGTTCCGCTGCCCAGGACTCTTCGCCTGGCAGGTCTTCCTTGCGCAGCCCGGGAAACATGGCCGCCATTTCCGGCCAGCCCTGCTGGTGGTCCATATAGTCGATTTTCGGCAGCAACGGCGGTGGATCGGTGTAAGGGTTGTTGTCCAGGGTCACGGACAAGTCCAGCAAGCGACGTTTGTTCAGGCTCATGCGAGAAATCCTTTGTGAATGGCCACGTTGCGGCTGCGGCGCGTTGGCAGGTCGAGGGCATTGCGTAACAGTCCGGCGACCGAACCGTCATGGCAAAAGCCCAGTTCGCGCGCCAGTCGGCTGCGCAGTGAGGGATAGCGGCCGAACAGGGCTTCGAGTTGCGGGTCGGGGTCAAAGGCAATGCGCGCGAGGTTGGCCTCGCCAAAACGCTCTGCCAGGCCGGCGAGTACCTGGGCGATGGACAAGTGCAACACCGGCAGTTGCCAAACGCGCTGGCTGCCAGGGGCGTCCAGTTCTGCCGCGTGCAGCAGGTTGTCCACGCAGCAGCGCGCGGACATCCACCAGGCACACGCGTCGGCTGAAACCGGGCAGGTGTAGGCCTCCCCTGCCGCATAGGCATGCAGCAAGTCGCTCATGAACGCCGAGCGCAAACCGTTGGGTTCGTGCGGCCGGGCGACGATGCCGGGTAACCGCACTGCACGGCCATCGACCTCACCGCGTCGGGCCAGGTCCTGCAAGGCGATTTCCACCATGCGCTTGTGCGCCGCGTAGGACAGCTGCGGTGAAGCCGGCTGGTCTTCGTCCATGCGTGTCGGTAGCTCGCCGCCATACACCGCGACACTGCTGGCGTATACCAGCACAGGCGGGCAAAGGGGGTTGCGCAACTGGTTGAGCAGCTCCAGGCTGGCGTGCAGATTCACCTGATAACCCAGCTCATACTGCGCCTCGGCCGCACCACCGGGCACACTGACCAGGTGAAACACCACATCGACACCATCGGCCAGCACCCGGCGCAGCAAGGCGGTGTCGGTCACACTGCCGTGATGGCGGCGCAGCCGCGCATCCTCGGGCAAGCCGTCCAGCGCCTGGTCCAGCACCAGCAACGCCTCGATTCGCCGCCCGCGCACTTCACCCCTCTGCAACAGGCGCTGCACCAGCTGGCGACCGACGAATCCGTTGGCGCCGGTGACCATTACGCGCATGACCAACCTCCCCGCACGACGCGCTGATCGATGGCACCGAACAGGACCTGGTCCTCGCCCCCCCGGGCCTCCATCCGCACACGGTCGCCAAAGCGCATGAAGGCGGTGCGCGGTGCACCTGAGGCAATGGTCTCGATGGCGCGACGCTCAGCGATACAGGCCGACCCTACGCTGCGATCAGCATTGGAAACGGTACCCGAGCCGACCAGCGTGCCGGCGCTCAAGCGCCGCGTCAGCGCGGCATGGGCGATCAACTGATGGAAACCGAAGTGCATGGCGCCGCCATGGGGATGGCCAAACCACTCACCGTTCCACGCCACGTGCAGCGGCAGGTGCACCCGGCCATCGCGCCAGGCGTCACCAAGCTCATCCGGGGTCACCGCGACCGGCGCGAAGCTGGTGGCAGGCTTGGCCTGAAGGAAGCCGAAACCGGTCTTCATTTCCCGCGGTGCCAGGGCGCGCAGGCTGACGTCGTTGAGTTGCAGCACCAGGCGCACATGCTGCAAGGCCTGTTCCGCCGGGCAACCCATGGGCACGTCATCGAGCAGCACGGCAAACTCGCCCTCGAAGTCGATACCATGCGCTTCGCTGGGCAACGGGATGTCCGCACGAGCGCCGAGAAAGTCGTCACTGGCCCCTTGGTAGATCAGTGGTGTGTGCTCGACCCCCTCGATCGGTTCGAGGTTGAAGGCTTTCTGCATCAAAGCGCCATGACTGAGGAAGCAGGAGCCGTCCAGCCACTGACTGGCGCGCGGCAGGGGCGCGGCCAGCCGTGTCGGGTCAAGGTCGAAGGCGTCGGCCACCGCGTTGTCGTTAAGCCGCTGATACAGCGCCTGCAAGCGGGCTTCGACCTGGGGCCAGTTTTCCAGCGCAAGCTGCAAGGTGGCAGCGATGCTGCTGGCATCGGCGGCCCGCCCAAGGTCACGGGCCACTACCAAAAGGCGGCCGTCGCGGCTGCCATCGTCAAGCGACGCGAGCTTCATGCCAGCAACTCCTTGAGGTCGTCTGCATAGCGGCCGTCGAGCAGGATGAAGACCATTCGCGCCATCTGCTCGCTGCGATTGCTCCAGGCGTGGTTGGTGCCGCGCTGGACCACAATGTCGCCGCGTTTGAGCTGCACCTCTCCGTCGTCCAGCACCAGCCAGACTTCGCCCTCGGTGACGATGCCGTAGTCCAGTGTCTGGGTACGGTGCATCAGTTTATGCCGCGAATCGGCCTTGCCCGTCCCGGCACTGGCCTCGCCGATCTCGGCGAAGGCTGCCGCTGCCGCTTCGGCGCTGACCTGGTTCTGCACACTGTCCGGCGGGATGTCGACCACGCGGATCACACTGCCCAGCGGACCAGGGCTCAGTTGCAACGGCTGGGCCGTAGGGTCGTCGCCGTTGTCCAGCAGCGCCGGGCTGGCGTTGCTGTTCCATACCTCGTAGAACAGGGTGCCGGGCACCGCCTTGAGCGGGAAGTTGTTCGGTGTCGGGCCACAACTGGCCACCACCGCCTGGCCTTGGGCATCGTGGCCAGTGACCACACGTTTGAATGCAGGAAGCGCTTGCATGTTGTCTCCTTTCAATTGCCGTCGCCGATGGTCGTGCCACCGTCGACAATAAGATTCTGTCCGCTGATGAAGGCGCCACCCGGCGCCGCCAGCAGCAACGCCAGGGCCGCCACTTCTTCGGGGCGCCCGACCCGGCGCAGCGGCGTCAGGGCCAGGCGGCGCTGCAGGACCTCGGGGTTGTCGGTCAACGGGCGAGCGAATTCGGTGTCGATGACCCCAGGGCTGATGGCATTGACACGGATGTTCGCCGGCCCCCACTCCACTGCCAGGTTGCGCGCCAGCTGCGCCAGCCCGGCTTTCGACAGCCCGTACAGGCCCAGGGCCTTGTTGCCGCGCACGCCGGCGATGCTGGCCATCAGCACCACGCTGCCACCACCACCGTCGGCCATGGCCGGCAGCAAGGCATTGGTCAGCCACACGGCACTGCGCAGGTTGACGCTGAAGGTCAGCTCCCAGTCGGCATCGCCAGCGCTGGCCAGGGGCCCGAGGTGTGGCGCGACACCGGAGTTGCACACCAGCGCATCCAGCCGCCCGAAGTGCGCCAGGCAGCGGTCTGCCAGATGCTGCACGGCCACGGCGTCGCGCAGGTCGGCGATGAGGGCGATGGCCTCGATCCCCTCCTGCGCCAGTTGTGCCAGGGCCAGTGCACAGTCCTCGGCACTCTCGCTGCTGATGGCGATACGCGCACCGGCGCGCCCGTATTCACGCGCAATGGCCAGGCCGATGCCACGGGTGGCGCCGGTAATGAGGGCGGTCTTGCCCCTCAGAGAGAACAGTTCGCTCATCGGGCACCTACCACCGCCACCGCACGACCACGGCGCATCAGTAGCAGGCACGTCGGCGCCAGCAGCAGTTGGCCGAGGGCGACCAGCAGCAACGCGTGAGGCAATTGCGCCGCCACGCCAGCCGTCAGCGCCAACACCAGCAAGGGGCTGATGAACTCACCCGCGAAAATGGCCGCAGTGAACCCGCCCGTGGCGCGGCCACGCTGGTCGAAGCCGACCTGTTGCATCACCCGGGTGATCAGCGTCGGCAGCAGCAGGCCAACACCCACGCCATTGGCCAGCACCGCCAGCACCACCAGGGCGTGGCTGCTCGCCAGCGCCATCAGGCCACCCCCCGCCCCGGCCGTGGCGAACCCCAGGGCCAGTAGCCAACTCGCCGGCAGACGCGTCAGCAGGCGAAAGGCCAGGGCGCCGGCCAGCACGCCAAGCTGGTTGGCGCCCATGGCCAGGCCCACTTGCCCGGGCGCATCGACCTGCAACAACTGCAGCACGTAACCGGCCTGCACCGGAACGATGAACAGGCTGATGCCGGCCAGCACGGTGAGCAGGTACAAGGGTGCCAGGGCGGGCCATGGAAACCGCGCAGCTGCCGTCGCTGCAGGCGCAACAGGGCAGGCACGAGGCTCCCACAGCAACATGGCCATCAGCGGCAAGCACAGCATGCCTACGGCGTAGAGGGCGAACGGCAGGCGCCAGCCGCTTTCGCCCAGGGCGCCGCCCAGCCCCATGAACACCGCCGCCGACAACGAGGTGACCACCATCTGCAAAGCGAACAACCGCTCCCGGCGCCGGCCATCGAAGTAGTCGCCCATCAGCGTGGTGCAGCAGGTCATGATGCCGGCTTCTGCCAGGCCGATACCGGCGCGGCTGGCAACGATCAGCCCCAGCGAGTCCAGCCACAGCGGTAACAGCCCGCACAGGCTGTACAGCAGCATGCTCGCCAGCAGCAACGGACGCCGCCCGATACGGTCAGCGAGAACACCCGCCAGCGGCGCCAGCAAGGCGATCACCAGCGCCGGCAGTGTCAACGCCACCGGCACCAGCACAGCAACGCCCGGTGTCTCGGCGAAATGCGCCTGCATGCGTGGCAGCACCGGTGCAATCAGCACCGCGCCCAGCACGGGCAGGCAGCTGCCAAACAGCAGCAGCCCGGCCTGGGCGCTGCCAACAGTGCGTTCAGCGACCATGGCTGATCTCCTTGAGCGAGCGAAAGCGGGCGTCTTGTTCGAGCTGACGCTGCGTGGGTTCGAGCGCCGGGGCCTGCTGCTCACAGGTCTGGCGTTGCGGCAAGAGGAAGTAGGCCAGTGCCGGCAACAGGATCAGCGCACCGACCATGTTCCAGACGAACATGAACGCCAGCAGCACGCCCATGTCGGCCTGGAACTTGATCGGCGAGAAGATCCAGGTGCCAACGCCAATGGCCAGGGTAATACCGGTCAGCATCACCACCTTGCCGGTAAAGAGCAGCGCCCGGTAATAGGCCTCGGACAGGCTCGCGCCCTGACGCAGCTGGGCCAGCACGATGCTCATCACATACAGGGCATAATCGACGCCGATGCCAACGCCCAGAGCGATCACCGGCAGGGTCGCCACCTTCACACCAATGCCCAGGGCGACCATCAGCGCTTCGCAGAGGACCGAGGTGAGCATCAACGGCAGTACCGCGCAGAGCACCGCACGCCAGGAGCGGAAGGTCACCAGGCACAGCAGGATCACGGCACCATAGACCCACCAGAGCATGTCGCGGTTGGCCTGTTTCACCACCTGGTTGGTGGCCGCCTCGATGCCCGCACTGCCGGCTGCCATGAGAAAGCTGGCCTGCTCGCTGTCGTTGGCCTGGGCGAACGCCTGAACGCTGTCCACCACTCGCTGCAGGGTGTCGGCTTTGTGGTCGGTGAGGTAGGCGTAGAGCGTCAGCAGGCTGCAATCGTCGTTGTACAGCCCGCGCGGGGCGTTGGCAGTGACCATGTTCAGGGTCGCCTGGTTGTCGACCAGTTCGTACCACTTCGGGCTGCCTTCGGACAGGCCGACCAACACCCGGCGGTTGAGCAGCGCCAGCGAGTTGGTCGTGTCCACACCTGGCAGGCCGCGCAGTTGCCAGTCCAGCTCATCCACGCGCTTCAACGTCGGGTAGGCCGAGCAGCCACCGGGCGCGGTGCGCACCATCACCGCGAACACGTCGCTACTGGCACCGTAGTGCCGGGTGACGAAGGCATTGTCGCGGTTGTAGCGCGAATCGGCGCGCAGCTCAGGGGCACCGGCGTCGAGATCACCGACCTTCAGGTGCAGGCTCACGGCGTAGCCGCCAGCGGCCATCAGCGCAGCCACGGCGATGCACCGGGCCGCCCAGCGACGCTGGGTGAAGAGGTCGAGGAAACGCCACAGCGCATGCTTGCGCGCCCCGCTCGCCTGTGCCTCTTCGTCACCCAGGCTGCGCCGTGCGGCGCGGGAGCTGACGCCGACATAGGACAGCAGTACCGGCAACAGGATCAGGTTGGTGAAGATCAGCACCGCCACGCCCAGGCTGGCGATGACCGCCAGGTCCTGAATGACCTGGATCTGGATGATCATCAGCACGGCAAAGCCGACGGCATCGCACAGCAGCGCGGTCAGTCCGGCCAGGAATAGCCGGCGGAAGGTGAAGCGCGCCGCCACCAGGCGATGCATGCCACGGCCGATGTCCTGCATGATGCCGTTCATCTTCTGCGCACCGTGGCTCATGCCGATGGCGAACACCAGGAACGGCACCAACACCGAGTACGGGTCAAGCGCGTAGCCCAGCAGCGGCAGCAGCCCGAGCTGCCAGACCACCGCCACCAGCGAGCACACTACCACCAGCGCAGTGCTGCGCACGCAGCGGGTGTAGCCGTAGAGCACCACGGCGGTGATCGCGATGGCGGCGGCGAAGAACAGCAGGATCTGCCGCAGGCCGTCGATCAGGTCGCCGACCACCTTGGCAAAGCCGGTGATATGGATCTCCACGCCCTGGGCCTGGAAGCGCTGGCGCAGGTTCTCCAGTTCGTGGGCGAAGGCCGTGTAATCCAGGGCCTGGCCGTCCGGGGTGTGATCCAGCAGCGGTACGTAGATGATGCTGGAACGCTGGTCGAACGCCACCAACTGACCGATTTCGTTGGAGCGCTCGATGTTGCGCTTGAGCGCTGCCAGGCTCGCCTCCCCACCGTCGTAGCCGTCTGGGATCACCGGCCCGCCTTCCAGGCCCTCCTCGGTCACGCCGGTCCAGCGGGTGGACGGGGTCCACAGCGACTTCATCGCCGCCCGGTCGACACCTGGCAGCAGATACACCGCATCGTTGAGCTGCTGGAGGCTGTGCAAGTAGTCCTTGTCGTAAAGGCTGCCACGTGGGTTGGCCACGGCGATGCGCACGGCGTTGCCCAGGCCGGCCAGTTCCTGGCGGTGCTGCAGATAGTGGTGGATGAACGGGTGATCACGGGGGATCATGTTCTCGAAGCTGGCATTGAGGGTCAGGCGCGTGGCCTGCCAGCCGAGCAGCAAGGTCGCTGCCAGGCACAGCAGCAGGACCAGTGCACGATGGTTGAACAGCGCACGCTCCAGCAGCGAGCCGGACGTGCTGTCGAAGTCATCGAGACGGCCGCTGGACGGCACAGGTGAATTCATGGCGTGCATGGCTCAGTCCGTCGTGGTGGTAATGGAAGAAGTGTCCAGGCGGCGTGCTCCGGCCATGCCGACAGCAACGATGGCGCCGTCGGCAGCCGTGGTCGCCGCCGTCAGTGGCAGGCCGTCGGAGACCACCAAGGGCTGCGCGGCAAAGCGGTCGAGGCGGCTGCGCAGCAGCATCCCGGCCTGGTTGGCGAACAGCAGCTGGCCACCGGTGGCGCGCATGCCGTTGAGCGACGCCGGAACCGGGTTGGCCAGCGCCTGGAAGCTGTCGCCGCCGTCATCGGAGGCGAACAGCGAACCGCGTAAACCACCCACCAGCAGCCGGCCACCGGGCAGCACGGTGGCGGCGAAATAACTGCCGTCGTAAGGCCCTTGCAGCGCCTCGAAGTGGCCACCGCCATCAGCCGAACGCAACAGCAGGCCCTGCTCGCCGGCGACGTATAACCTTGAGCCCTGACGCGCCAGCGCATACAGATGCAGGCCTCGGTCATTGGCCAGTAGCCCCATGCTGGAAGCCCAGGTACGGCCGCCATCCTGGGTATGCAGGGCCAAACCATAGGCGCCGACGACCATGCCGTGCTGCGCATCGGCGAAGTTCAGCGCCAGCAGCGGCTTGTCCGCGCCATCGGCCTGCAAGCGTTGCGCCGCAGACACCCTGCGCGGGTCTGCTGCCGCCTCGGCCGCCTGTAGTTCCAAGGCCGCGGCGCGCTTGCCATCGAGCTGCAAGGTCCAGTGCTCGCCAGCATCCTCGCTCTGCAGCACCACGCCGGCATGGCCGACCGCCCACCCCTTGCGCGCATCGATGAACTGCACGGCGGTCAGGCTGACACTGACCGGTACGCCCGTGGCCTGGCGCCAGTTTGCACCGTTGTCGTCGGAGAGCAGCACCACGCCGCGCTCGCCTACCGCCACCAGGCGCGCACCGGCCCGCGTCACATCCTGCAGCACCGCATGCAGGGCCTGCGGGCCCTGCACCGCCGGCTGCGAAAGCACATCCACAGCATCCCCGGCGAAGGCCGGGGGCAGCCCGCAACAGGCTGCCAGCAGCAAGCCATAGAGCATCTTGTTCATCGCACGCAACCTTTTGTTCTTGTTGTCGGTAAAGCCTGGGCACGAGGCGCCTGCTCAGCGCACACCCTCGCCTGCCATGGCGTCAGCGGTGAACACTGAGGCCTTGTACGGCGGCACGATGCGGTATTGCTCGCTTTTGCCGGCGAACAGGTCACCGGCGAACCAGGCGCCAGAGAGCAGGTCGTAGAAACCGTTGGTGAGGGTCACCACACCCGGCAGGTCCGGCAGCACCACGGGCGAGGTCCAGACCACCTTGGCCAACTGGTCGCGGGCGTCGTAGCGCTCACCCAGCACGGCGGCCCAGGTGTCCTCGTCGAGGTAGTAGGTGCTGCGCGGCATCACATGGCGCTGGCCCTGCTTCAGGGTCGCCTCGACCACCCACACGCGGTGCAACTCCCAACGGATCGACGCGGGGTTGAGGTGGTGCGGGTCGAGGAGCGCCTCGGCGCTGGCGGCGGTGAACACCTTGTTGGCGTTGTAGGGGATATACATTTCCTTCTTGCCCACCAGCTTCCAGTCGAAGCGGTCCAGGCGCCCGTTGAACACGTACAACTCATCGAAACTCATGACCCCGGCAGTGGCCGGCGTCGGCGTGTCGCAGCATGCGTTGGGCAGGCGGCGCACGCGACGCTGGCCCGGCAGGTAGGTCCACACGGCGGCTTTGTCGGCGTTGAGGTTTTCCAGGCCGGTGATGGCCTCGCCGGCGCGCAGTGGCGGGCCGTCGTTGGTCATGCGAATGGACCAGAACACACCCTTCTCGCCACTGCCGCCGGGGAGGTACCAGGGCATCTGCAGGTCGGCGCGCGAATCGTTGGTCAGTACATGCTTGCCGTCGGCGGTGGTCAGGTACTGGTTGAAGCTGGCGTGCCATGAGGCGCCACGCCAGCGCAGCAGGTGGTTCCACATGGCTTCCACGCCATTGGCCGGAATCGGGAATGGAATGCCCCCTGCCGCGCCTTCGGGCATGGGGCCGGCAGGGCCGTCCACCAGCTTGCCGCTGGTGGCGTTGGCGAACGTGGCGTCGTAGACCGATTGCGGTGCAGCAGCACTGCGGTGGGTCGGGTACACGTCAAGCCGGTAACTCTCCGGGTACTTCCTGAGCATCGCCTGAATGCCCGGGGTCAGCTTGTCGGCGTATTGCGCCAGGTTCTGCGCGGTAATGGTCAGCAGCGGTTTGTCGCTGGCGAACGGATCGCCACGCTTGCCGCCGTCCTTGTAGGCCGGGTCGGCCTTGGTGTAACCACCGTTCCAGGCCGGGATGCTGCCGTCGGCGTTGCCCGCGCGCTCGCCACCGAGCGGCGTCAGGGTGGTCTTGAGGGTGGCCGCCTGTTCGGCGGTCACCGCGGCACCGGCGCCGTGGGCGAACAGCAGCGAGGCACTCAGGGCAGTGAACAGGGAAACGACTTTATTGTTGTGTCTCATCGGGTAGTCCTCGGTCAGAAGGTGCGGCTGACAGTGAAGGCGATGAAGTCGCGGTCTTTGAGCGACTGTTCGAAGGTGTAGTGGTTGTCGGTGTCGAGGAAGGTGTTCTCGGGGCCGTAGTAGTGCGTGTAGGTCAGGCCCAGGCTCCAGGTATTGAGGTAATTGCCCTTCAGGCCGATGTTCAGGTCGCCGCCGTGATCGCTGCCAAAACCGGTGCCCAGGGCCATCGATGCGCCGTTGGTGTAGCTCGCGCCGAGCGGTACCGAAAGGTCGAGGCCGGGCAGGATCTGCCGGTACATCGGCTCGAACACCAGGCGCAGGCTGGTGGCGTCGCGGTCGGCGTTGGGGTCGACGGCATCAGCGTTCTTGCTGACACTCATCACCCGGTTCCAGGCAATCTCGCCGAGGAAGCTCGACTCGGCAGCGATGAAGTTCGGCTCCAGGCTGGCCAGCCAGGAGAAGTTGGCGTGCAGGGTGCGGCCAGTGGCGTACAGCGGGTCGTTGTCGTTGTCGATCGCCTCGCCCACGGCCAGCGCATGCTGGTTGGTGGAGGCCAGCGGCTGGTTCCAGCGCGCGGACAACTCGCCAGCGAGGTTGAAGTTGCCAAGGGTGGTGGAGAAACTGGCGCCGAGCGCCTCGATGCCTTCGGGGTACACCCAGTAGAACTCGCCAGCCTTGCCACTGACCGGGTCGAGGTTGGCGAAGTTCGGGCGTACGTTGAGCTGCGGCGATTTGTCGTGGAAGCGAATGGCATACACGCCCCAGTCGACAGTCTCGGTACGCCAGCGCACCTGCAGCCCACCCTGCCCCGAATCTTTGGCTTCCTTGTCATTGCCGTGGAAAAACGCCAGCGGCTGGCCACCGGGGAACACGGGTGAGCCGACGAACATGCGCTCGGCGCCATCACCGAAGAAGTCGTCCGTGGAGAAGTAGCTGCCCGCTGCCGGCAAGCGGTTGGCCTCCCATTCGAACTGGTAGTAGGCCCCCACCGAGACATCCGGGGTCAGCTGCAACTGCCCGGAGATCTGCTGCACCGGGCGGATCAGCTCCTTGAACTGGGTATTGGGCACCGACAGGCCCTTGACCACGTCCACCGGCGCCATGCCCCCGGCAATGCCGTTCATGCCATAGAACAGGCTTTCGCCCCACTGCATGGCGTATTGGCCCAGGCGCCCGGACAGCGGCAGGTTGCCGATCTCGGTCTTGCCGAAGATGAAGGCGTCGAGCAGCTCGCCCTTGCGCCCATGCAGCGTGCGGGTGTCGTCGGTGAATTCGTCGTAGTCGACCGAATAGCTGTTGGCGCGGCTGGGGTCGTGGTTGTCGGTACCCTGGTTGTAGACATCGTCGTACCAGGCCGCACCACTGACCCGCGCACCGATGTTGTGGTAGGTGATGTCCAGCTCCGACAGCAGGTCCAGCCGGTTGGAGATCAGGCCCTTGTCGAAGTTGCGGTCGCCGTCGTCCAGGTTCAGCGCGGTCTGGCCCTCGGTCAGCTTGCTGCTGGCGTCCTGGGTGCGCCAGGCGGCGCTGTATTTCAGGGTGTTGTCCCAGCGCACCCGCAGGTCGGGGTTGCCGGTGGCGAATTCGAAGGCCTGGGCCTGGCTGGTGGCCAGCGTGAACAGCACCAGGCTGAGGGGCTTGAGCACCGGCAATGGCCGTGCGGGTGCACCTTTGCGAGTCAACATCGGGTTTCCTCTTTCTTGTTCTTGTTTTTGTGCGTCGGTGTTGGCGTATGACCTGGCGCACCGGCAAGGCAGGGCGCCGCGGATACGGGGAATCAGAGCGGCCGCGCGGTGACCTCCAGCATCTGCTTGACCAGACCGATACGGTCGAAGGACCGGTCGCGCTGGATTTCCTTCTCGCCGGCCAGCAGCGACATCTCGCTGATGTACTTGCAGCGCTCGAAACGCCTGTCCATGAAGCGCCGCAATTGAGCATCCAGGCTGTCGCCAGCGGTAAGCTCTTCGGCCAGCACCACCGCGTCTTCGATGGCCATGCCCGCGCCCTGCCCCAGGTGCGGCGTGGTGGCATGTGCGGCATCGCCAATCAGCAGGACACGGCCGCGATACCAGGGCTCATCGACGAACACGGCCTCCAGCGGCTTGTAGACCACTTCGGCGTGGTCGACGATTTGCGAGCGCAGCTCACCGATCAGCCCACCAAAACCGGCCAGGCGCTGACGCAGGCCGTCGGCCAGGGTGGCGGGCTCCATCCAGGGATTGCCTGGCTCGTGGGAGGTGGTGAACAGGTACATCAGGTCATCGGCCAGCGGCACCAGGCCGGCGTTGCCCGAAGGCCCCTGGTAGTTGGCCAGGTGGTCGATGCCAGCAGCCCGCGGGAAGTTGTAGCGCCATACCGACTGCCCGGTGAAGCGCGGCTGATAACGGTCGCCGAACAACAGGCCGCGCACCTTCGAAAACAGCCCGTCGGCGCCGACTACCAGCCCATAGCGGCCGTGGCTACCGTCGCTGAACAGCACATCCACTGCGCTGTCGTCCTGCTCGAAGCGTTCCACCGAGGTGCCCAGGCGCACCTGGGTACCCAGTTCGATGGCGGTTTCGCTCAGCACCTTGTGCAGGGCACGGCGTGAAATGCCGACATTTGCCGGATAATGCGGGCCGGCCAGGCGCTGCCCGGGAATGCGCGCCAACTGCTGGCCCTCGGTGGTGTAGATGGCCACGTCCTCGAAGGCATAGGCCGCGTCGAGATAGGCATCGAGCAGGCCCAGGCGATGCATCTCGCGCACCACGTTGCTCTGCTGGATGATACCGACGCCGTAGACGGTCCACTCGGTCTTCAGCTCGACCAGGTCGACGGCGATGCCCTTGCGGCGCAGGGCAATGGCAGCGCATAGCCCGCCAATCCCGCCGCCCACGATCAGCACGGTGTTCACAGTATTCATGGCATGTCTCACGTCTTGTTCTTGTTGTCCGCCTCGGCATGCGCGGCGGCCGTTTCCTGTGCCTGCGCACAGCTTCCCGGCTGCGCCGGGCTTTGACCAATCGCGTCGCGGGATGCGACCTATCGCGCGGCGCGATGGCTCAGCGATCGAACTGCGACAGCGGCAATAGCAGCCAGCCGTCCGCTTCCTGGTAATCCAGCGCCTGCAGCGCCTGACCACGGCAGGGGCCATGGACACAGGTGCCGTCCTCGGGCCTGAAACGCGCGCCATGGGCATAGCAGATGACCCACTGGCCATCGGCACTCAGAAAGCGATCCTTGCGGTACTCCAGCGGCACCTGCAGGTGCGGGCAGCGGTTGCGGTAGACACGTACCCGGCCCCCGTGGCGGAGCACGAACAGGCTGTCCGCGCCCTGGCCATGCGGGTCGAAACCCCGTGCCTGCCCTTCCACCACTTCGTCCAGCCGGCACAGCACCAAGCCGCTCACCGATCAAGCCGACTTCGCAGGTGGTCCCCCCGGTGCCCATTTCTCCCGTGAGGTGAAGAGGAACAACTGCGAGTTGTCCGCTGACATGGGCGCCTCACGTGCGGCCCAGGCGTCATCGTGCTTGTCCATGTCGGCGTCGTACTCGATATGGCAGCCCAACGGGCTGTTGAAGTACCAGAACCAGTTGGACCCCAGCAGGTGCCGGCCTGGGCCCCAGAAGCTGGTCCAGCCCCGTTGCTGGAAGCGCGTGCCGGCCAGCAGTACCTCGGTGCCGCTGCCCATGTGGAAGGTGAAGTGCTCGCAACCCTGCATGTGTGGCGGGGTCTGGATCATGAACAGGCAATGGTGGTCGTCCATGCCGGCCGCGCGCATGAACGGGCCGACGCCGCTGAAGCTGTCGGTGGTGACGAAGCCCAGGCGATCTCGGTAGAACGCTTCGCCCTTGGCCGCGTCAGGCACGAAATACACCACGTGCGATAACGTGCGCGGCCGTGCCGGCATGTCCGGGGTGATGCCCAGCTGGTTTAGCGGGCGTTGCGGCGCGTTGCCGGGCGCATTGGTCAGGTCGGCAGGCGCCTCGAAGGCACGCCGGCAAGTGACCTGGAAGGCGATGGCAAAGCCCAGGTCGTCGAAGCAGTGCAGTGCACCGTCGGCATCGCGGCGCACTTCGCGATCCCGGCCCAGTTCATCGGCGATGGCCGCAAGATCGCCCGCCGAAGCGACACCGTAGACAGTTTCGCGCAGCGACGGGGTTGGCCCCAAAGCCGACGGCAGGCTGCTGTCGTCGCCGCGACGGATGATGATCGCGGTACCGTCCAGGGCTTCGAAACGGCCACCGTCAGCATCCAGCCTGGTGGCCGTCAGGCCGTAGTCACGCAGGCAATCGGCACAGGCCTGGATATCGTCGACGCCGAACACCAGCGCATCGAGACCAAGAATGTTCATGGCTACCACTCCATTGAAATTGTTATTCGGCGAGGCAGGGTCACCGGTCGTGGGTCGGGGCGGCGCAGCGGCCGTTCGACTGGAGCGCAGATTGCTCGGCGCCGGGGTGGCATGACCAATCGCGAGTCAGGATGCGAGGCATCGACATTCGCGATACCTGTGTGCCGGCCCATGGCGCCTGGCGTTGGCTCTCGCCGTGGAGCACGGGTCTTGACGTATCGACAATGCAGCGGGAAGGTATCGCGAAAACAACTACAAGAACCGAGAGCTATCACATGCGCTTTCACCACCTGGATCTGAACCTGCTGGTCGCCCTGGACGTTCTGCTCGAGGAGCAGAACATCACCCGCGCCGCCGAACGCCTGCACATGACCCAATCGGCCACCAGCGGCGTGCTCGGCCGTTTACGCACGTTTTTCGAGGATGAGCTGCTGGTGCAGGTCGGCCGCAAGATGCAGCCCACGCCCTATGCCCTGGAGCTGGCAACGCCGGTGCGCGAGGTGCTGCTGACCATCCGTTCCTCGATCACCGCCAAGCCGGTGTTCGAACCGGCCAGCAGCAAGCGCCACTTCCGCCTGGTGGCCTCGGACTACCTGATCAGCGTGCTGTTCGCCCAGGTCATCCAGAACATCCACCAGCAGGCGCCGCACATCACCTTCGAAATGATCAGCCCAGGCGACAGCAGCGCCGAGCTGCTGATGCGCGGCGAGGTCGACATGATGATCGTGCCCGAACGCTACCTCATCGACGGCCACCCGGCGCAGCTGCTGTTCGAGGAAGATCATGTCTGCGTGGTCTGGCGCGACAACCCCGAAGTCGGCGAGCAGCTGACTCTGGAGCAGTACATGCAGATGGGGCATATCTCGGTAGGTTTTGGTCGCAACCGGCATTTGAGCATCGAGGACTGGTTCATGAACCAGTACGGCTTCAACCGACGCCTGGAAGTGATCACCAATGACTTCAACACCCTGCCCCAGCTGCTGGTGGGCACTGCGCGAATCGCCACCATGCACCGCCGCCTGGCCGAGCTGTACGCCGGCTACCTGCCCCTGCGCATCCTGCCGCCGCCGGTAAAGATCCCGGTCATGCGCGAATTCATGCTCTGGCACCGCAGCATGGATGGCGACCCCATGCACCGCTGGCTGCGCGAGCGCATCAGCGACTTCATCCAGCGCGCCGAGCAGGAACCGGCGCCACTTCGCGCCAGCGCCTGAGCCTCAGCCATCGCCCCGGCCTGCGCCAGCGCGGCCGGGCATCGCGTTTGGCGATACCTCGCATCCCCGATCACGATTGGCCTCGCCCTGCCCCGTCTGCGTACCTTGCCTTCGAACCCCGCCCTGCGTGCCTGCCGCAATCATGGGCGCCGGACCAACGACCGCAGAAGGACAACAAGAATGTTCCGTTACTTCCCCACCAACTACGTCTGGAACCTCTCGGTGGACCTGGCCATCGAAATGGGCGCCCGCATGGGCGAGATCGAAGAAATGTGTGCCCCGTTGCAGGAAGCCTCCAGGCAGCCCGACGCCGCTGGCACCCAGGCATTTCGGGAAACCTGGTCGACCATGGCCGACAAGCTCTGCGTGCTGGCCGAGGAAGACCAAGCCGCTGGCCGGCGCCTTTCTGCCGGCGAGAAATACAACCGCGCCGCTACCTACTACCTCACCTGCGAACGCCTGCAGGCCCACGGCGCGCCGGGCCGCGCGGCGCTGTACCAGCGTTTCCTGGAGACCTTCGCGCGGGGTATCGACCTGGCCAGGGAAAATTGCGAGCGGGTCGAGATCCCCTATGAGGGCAAGCACCTCTCGGGCTTGCTGGTACGGGCAGAAGGCGTGAGTGGCCCGGCGCCACTGCTGGTGCAGGTCAACGGCCTGGATTCGACCAAGGAAATGAAATACCGCGTCGGCCTACCCGCCTGGCTGGCCAAACGCGGTGTGTCATCGCTGATCCTCGACCAGCCTGGCACCGGCGAAGCGCTGCGCCTGCAGGGCCTGACTGCCCGCTACGACAGCGAGCACTGGGCCAGCCGCGTGGTTGACTGGCTGGAGACCCGCGCCGATGTCGACCCCAAGCGCATTGGCATGGAGGGGGTGTCCTTGGGGGGTTACTACTGCCCGCGCGCGGTGGCCTTCGAACCGCGCTTCGCCTGCGGCGTGGTGTGGGGCGCCAACCACGACTGGCGCGATGTGCAGAAACGCCGCCTGGAGAAAGAAGGCAACTTCCCCGTGCCGCACTACTGGGCGCACGTGCAATGGGTCTGGGGGGCGAAGGATATGGACGCGTTCATGCGCATCGCCGAGAACGTGCACCTCGACGGCGTGCTCGATCGCATCCGCGTGCCATTCCTGGTCACCCATGGCGAGAAAGACTCGCAGATCCCGCTCAAATGGGCGCACCGTACCTATGAGCAACTGGTCAACAGCCCCAAGCGCGAGCTGAAGATCTTCACCGACCGCGAAGGCGGCGTGCAGCATTCCAGTTTCGACAACAGCATCAATGCCGGCCATTACATCGCCGACTGGGTAGCCGAGACCCTTGGCGGTCATACCGCCTGAGCTCCCCCGGCCGGCACGGCCGACCCGCCACCAGACGGCGCCCCAGGGCGCCGCTTGGCATTTGCGTGTACGCCGAATCAGGTATCGATGGCGGTGCATCGACAGCGAACGCACGCCAGCGAAGCGTCAATCGGCATCAGCCGGCCACTGCAGGCACACGCGCCAGCCCAACTGCGTTGCATCATCAGCGTAACCCACCGCCACCTCCCCGCCAGAGCGCTGGACGATGGTACGCACAATCGACAGCCCCAGGCCGGAGCCTTCCCCGACCTGTTGATTGCCCCGATAGAACGGATCGAATACACGCTCCCAGTCTTGCGCAGGAACACCAGGGCCATCATCACGCACACACAGTCTGAGCCCTTCGGCACTCTGCACCGCCTGCACATCGACATGCCCCCCCACCGGTGCGTGCCGGATGGCGTTCTCGACCAGGTTCTTGATCACGGTCCGCAGCTCCACTTCCTGCATCGGCAACAGCGCATCGTCACCTTCCAGGCCAATGTCCAGCTGCTTCTGCTCTGCCAACGGCATCAAGTCCTCCAGCACCAGGCGGCAAGTTTCATGCAGCGACACTGAACCTGGTGACGCCTCGGCCAGTTGCGCGCTGGCCAGTGCCAGCAGCTGCTCGACCAGCTTGCGACTCCTGCCGATACCACGGCGCAGCCTGGCCACGTGCAGCCTGGCGCGCTCCGACATGTCTTCGTGCTCAAGGCCCTCCGCCTGCAGCGACAGCGCGGTGAGGGGGGTACGCAGCTCATGGGCCGCATCGGCTACGAAGCGCTTCTGGCCTTCAAGGGTGCGCGAAACGCGCCCGAGCAGCCGGTTTATCGCCTGTACGAACGGGCGTATTTCGGTCGCCAGCAGGCGCTCATCGATCGGGCGCAGGTCCTGATCGTCGCGGGTATCGAGCATGGCCGCCAAGGTCGAGACCGGCCTGAACAGCTCGCGGATCAGGTTGGCCACCACCAGCAGCAAAATCGGGAAGAGGATGGCAAATGGCAGCAATGCACGCCAAGCACTTTTGCGCGCATCACGATTACGGCTGTCGATTTCCTGCACCACGGCAAAGCGCCTGCCAGAAGTGTCAGTACTGACCAGCACGCGAAAAGGTTCGTTGCCCACCACCAGCGTCGACAGGCCATTGGCCACCGAGCCCGGAATCGGCAGTGGCAGCTGGCTGTCATCGGCATGGCTGACTGACTGGCCATCGGCCAGGTACTGGATGACGATACGGGTTTCTTCATCATCCGCGGCCCCAGGCTGCGCGCTGCCTGAGTAATGAAATGCCAGGCCCTGGCGCAGGTACAACGCGGCCACCTGGTGCAAGCTCTTGTCTTGCAGGTCGAGCGCTTCATCGTACGCGGTGAAGTAGCTGAAGGCCCCACTCACGGTCGCTACCAGCAGGATCGCGACCGACAGCGCCACCGACAGGCGCAGTTGCAGCGACTGCTTCAGGCGTGTTTTGAGACCATCCATCCCAGCCCCCTGATATTGCGAATCACATCCTTGCCCAACTTGCGGCGCAGCCCGTGGATGATGAACTCCACGGCATTGCTTTCTACCTCGTTGCCCCACCCGTAGATGCGGTCTTCCAGTTCGCTGCGCGAGAGAATGGCCCCGGGGCGCACCAGCAACGCCTGGAGCAAGGCAAATTCACGGTTGGAAAGCTGCACGGGTTGCTGATCGAGCACGCGTGCGCATTTGCTGACCGGGTCCAGGCTCAGCGTTCCATTGCCCAGTTCAGGGGCCGCGCGCCCGCCCTTGCGGCGCATGACCGCGCGCATCCTGGCGAGCAGTTCAGCCATCTCGAAGGGTTTTTGCAAAAAGTCATCCGCCCCGCCGTCCAGCCCGCACACCCGGTCATCGAGCCCCGCGCGTGCGGTGATGATCAGCAGCGGCACCGGGTTGTCCGCTGCTCGCAGATTTTGCAGCACCTGCAGGCCACCCTGCCCGGGCAGCCCGAGGTCGAGCAGTACCTGGTCGTAGGGCTGGGTACGCAGGGCCGCTTCGGCCGCCAGACCGTCAGCGACCCAATCCACGGCGTAGCCCGCCTCGCCCAGTGCGTCCTGCAGCGCCTGGGCGATCATGCTGTCATCCTCGACCAGTAATACCCGCATGGCCTTCCCCGCTATCAACCTGTGCAGGCAACAATAGCCCGAGCGGCCGGTGACCGATAGGCTATCGCCGCGTTTCAGCCCTGCCCCTGCAGGGTATCGAACGCCTTCAGCAGGTCGGCCATGGCCGCCTTGCATTGGCCTTGTTGAGGCTGGCTGGCCCGCAGCGCATCCAGGGCGTGGTCGATTGCCTTATCCAGCACATGCCAGTCGCTGGCGGCACGCGGCTTGATCCCGGCCTCGGCATCGTCCCAGGTCTTTTCCAGGTCCCTGATACGTGCCTTGGCCGCGGGCAGGTCCTGGGCATCCACCTTGGCGGCGACATCCACGGCAATGGCCCGGAATGCGCTGAGGTCGCCCAGCTTGGTCGGGGCATGGACGCCAGCGGCCTGTGGCGGTTCATCCGGCTTGGAACAGCCCTGGGTTACCAGCAATGCGCTGGCGACACAGGCAATGGCAAGGGTTTTGAGCAGAGCGTTGGAAATCATGGGTGCTACCTCGTTATCAAGGGGTAAGTCGCTTGGTTTGGCTGGCAGCGAACTGGGCAACGCAGACCAGGATGAAAATGACGCAAAGGAAGATCGCGCTGGTCCAGGTCGCCCCCATGCCGAGGCCACCGTAATCACGGGATTGGGTAAGCAGGTCACCCAGCGAGGCGCCGAGCGGGCGGGTCAGGATGTAGGCCACCCAGAACACCAGCACCGTGCTGGCACCCAGGCGCCAGGCAAGCAGGCAGCCAGCGATCAGGACGGCGAAGATCACGCAACCGAAACTGAAGCCAAGCCCCAGTGCCTCGGTCGCCAGATCACCACCGGCAGTACCCAGGGCGAAGGTGCACAGGACGGTGGCCCAATAGAAGGCTTCGCGGCGGGCAGTGACGATTTCGCGAATCGACAGGTTGCGCTCCACGGCGTACCAGACCGCGAAATTGACCACCAGCAACGCTGAGAAAAATGCCGTGCTGGCATACAGGCTGATGTCCAGTTCGTCAGTCAGGATGTCGGTTATCTGGGTGCCCAGGATGCTGACCAGCACCACACAGAGCCAGTAGATCCAGGGTTCGCAGCTGCGCTTGCGCATTTGCAGGGTCAACGCGCCGGCCAGCAGCACTGCCATCACCGCACTGGTGATGGCAAGGCCCCAGCCGACGTCGACAGCGAGAAAGTCGGCGAAGGTCTCGCCGACCGTGGTGGACATGATCTTGATGATCCAGAAGGACAGTGTCACTTCCGGTACCTTGTTGAGCCAACCTCTGCTGGCAGTCTTCATGGGTGTACCTCCTCCGGCCCCGTCAGGGGTTTTGCCGCGGAGGTTACGGATGAAGACTTAGATGAGCCTGAGGGGCATGCCGTCGGCCTGCATCGGTTTGAGGAAGCGGCGGCCAGCGCCGCCTTGGCTCACCTGGTCCCTTCTCGTATGATCGGCCCATCCCGATCTGGAACGTGTCATGTGAAGTCGTTACCTGAAAACGCTGCAACTGGCCCGGCTGCCGGCAAAAACATCAAATGGGACGTGAGCGAGGCAGCCAACCAGCTGTCCTGGGACGACTTGCGCATCATCAAGACGCTCAGTGACTGCGGCAACCGCGCGGCCACGGCCAAGAAACTCGGCATCAACGTCTCCACCGTGTCCCGGCGGGTCTCGCAGTTGGAGAAAACACTGGGCGTGGCCCTGTTCGATCACCGCAAGTCAGGCTATCTGCTCACCATCGAGGGCGCGGAATTGCGTGCATTGGCCGAGCGCGTGGAGCTGGACATCGTCAGCGTGACGCGGCGCGTCTCACGGGCTGGCCAGGGGCCTCTGGGCAAGCTTCGCATCACCACCAGCGACTCCCTGCTCCTGTACTTCCTCACCCCCATCATCGCCGATTTCAAAGCCCTGAACGAAGGGATCACCATCGAAGTACTGGTAGGCAACGAATCACTGAGCCTGGCCCGAGATGAGTCGGATATCGCGGTTCGAGCGACCAAGAAACCCGCCGAGAGCCTGGTGGGTCGCAAGCTGGCTACCATCGCCTGGGCCGCTTACGGCAGCAGCAACCACCTGACGCCGACTCCGCTGTTTACGGAGGGCCAGGCATGGGTTTCCTATTCCGCCGCGCTACGAGGGCTGAAAGCGACGAGCTACGTCGAGAGCAGGGTCGCAGCCGAGTGCATCGCGTACCGCACCGATTCGGTCGCAGCAGCAAGCGCCGCCATCGCAGCGGGCCTGGGGGTGGGTTTTCTGCCCTGCATGCTGGGCGATATCACACCTGGGCTGGAACGCGTCGGCCCGGTAGTGCCGGAGCTTCAGGATGAGCTGTGGCTGCTGACGCACCAGGACATCCGCAAATCGTGGCGGGTCAAGGCATTCATGACGTTCTGTGCAGCCGCCGTTGCCAACCAGAAGGCTTTGATCGAGGGCCAGCTGGAACTCCCGGTCACGTAGCACGAAACCGGGAGTGCAGGTCACTCGGCCCGTGAGCCAAGCACTGCCTTGCAGGCGATTTCAATCAGCTGAGGGCGCTGGGCAAGCCTGGAGACGCCAATGATGTTACTGGCGCATTGGGGCCGCTCGGTGCCGTACGCGGCCTTGCGCACCTTGCCGACCACGGCGAAGGCCGCGTCCATGTCCAGCACGTAGAGCGTCTCTTCCACCACGTCTTCAAGCGTTGCTCCATACAGTGCGAGCAGCTTGGCGATATTGTCGTAGGCGACGCGCATCTGCTCGCCCATCGAAGAGAAATCGCAGGGTATCCCTTCTCGATCCAAGGGCGCAGGCGCAACCAGGTTGCCCTCCTGGTCATGATTGAACTGGCCTGACACATAGATCTCGTTGCCTACCCGCCGAGCCTGCGGATACCCGTAAGTCTTCTCCCACGGAACGCCCCAATAGGCGGTCTGTTCATTGTGCGGTTGTGAAGCTGTCATCGCATTCTCCTGGCGCAAACCGGATCCGGTAGATCCGCGTTAGCGTGCGAATGCTAGCAGCAGGATGAGCAATCCGTCGGCGCATGAATGCGCCTTCAGGAGCGCAAAAGTGCGCCACCGCTTCGCCCTGCGATTGGCTATCTTGTACTCGGGCTCAAGCAACGGACATTGCCGAGGACGTCAACCGGAACCTCGGCACAGCCTGTAAAACCCAGGCGCCGCGACTTGTGCGATGACCATCATCCAGCAGAAAGGGAAACAACAATGAGCAATCCAAAAACTGAAGTCCTGACCCCGCACAACAGCCAACTGATCTTCATCGATCAGCAGCCACAGATGGCCTTCGGCGTTCAAAGCATTGATCGCCAGACACTGAAGAACAACACCGTAGGCCTGGCCAAAGCCGCCAAGATCTTCAATGTCCCCACCACCATCACGACGGTCGAGACTGAAAGCTTCTCGGGGCATACCTACCCTGAGCTGCTCGCCGTCTTCCCCGAGGCGCCCCTGCTGGAGCGCACCTCCATGAACTCCTGGGATGACCAGAAGGTTCGAGATGCGCTGAAGAAAAACGGTCGCAACAAGATCATTGTTTCCGGCCTGTGGACCGAGGTCTGCAACACCACCTTCGCCCTCTCGGCCATGAACGATGCCGGCTATGAAATCTACATGGTTGCCGATGCCTCCGGCGGCACCACCAAGGAAGCCCACGACTACGCCATGCAGCGCATGATCCAGGCTGGCGTCATCCCGGTGACGTGGCAGCAAGTGCTGCTGGAATGGCAACGCGACTGGAAAAACCGCGACACCTACGACGCCGTCATGGAGCTGGTCAAGGAACATTCCGGTGCCTACGGCATGGGTGTCGACTACGCCTACACCATGGTGCACAAGGCGCCAGAGCGCGTGCAGCACGGCCCGACCCTGGCCCCGGTCGCTGCCCCTGTCTGACCCTTGCCAGCCCCTGCCCCCAGGGGCTGTTCACTGACCCGCTGATGGGTACGCCGGCTGGCTGAGCCAGGCCTTCGAATCGAGCGTTATCGTCTGCAGCCTGCGCCAAGGCTGCAGCGGCCTGCGCTGCCTGCTTGAAACGTGCGTGCCCACTTCATTGATAAATGGATTTGTATGAACAGTGACCACTGCACGGTGCTGGCGACTGTCGCACTGAAAACGACCGGACGGCTGAAACCTTGGCAGCTCAAGACTGCCAAGCAGTTGATGCTGGATAACCTGGACACCGGCATCACCGTTACCGAGCTTGCCCAGGCTTGCGCGCTGTCGCGCAGCCATTTCACACGCATGTTCAGGGAAACCGAACAGGTGCCCCCGCAGCAGTGGATGCGTGAGCAGCGGCTGAAGCGAAGCAAGGAGTTGCTGGGTAGCTCCGGGATGTTGCTGGCCGAGATTGCCCTGGAATGCGGCTTCTGCGACCAGTCCCACTTTTGCAGAACATTCGTGAAAGCCGAGGGTATGTCACCGCAGGCATGGCAGCGATTGGGAGCCTGCAGTTGACTACCCAGCCCAGCCTCCCAGCTACGCCCAACCCATCAGCCAGCCACTACCCGTCGTGCGTCCCTGCGCACCGCCTGCGGCGGCACGCCAAACCCACGCATGAACGCCTCGCGCATATGCCGACGGTCGCGAAAGCCAGTCTCCCTGGCCACCACATCCAGGCTGTGTCGGCTCTGCTCGATCATGACCCGGGCGGCCTCAAGGCGCAGGCTTTCCACGGCCTTGGCCGGCGACTGGCCGGTTTCGGCGGTAAACACGCGGGTGAATTGTCGGGGGCTCAGGTGCACCACTTCCGCCAGTTCCTCCACGCTCAGTGAGCGACTGAGGTGTTTGCGCGCGTAGTCCAGCGCGTGCTGGATACGGTCCGACTTGGGCGACATCGACAGCAGCTCGGAGTGCTGGGATTGCCCGCCGGAGCGGCGCTGGTGCATGACCATCTTATGGGCCACCGATCTGGCCAGCTCGGCGCCCAGGTCCTTTTCCACCATGCCCAGGGCCATGTCCAGGGCAGCGGTCATGCCGGCGGAAGTCCAGATCGGGCCATCGACGATGAATATCCGATCTTCCTCCACGTCTACCTGCGGGTACAGCTCACGCAGCTTTGCGGCATAGGCCCAGTGCGTGGTGGCGCGCCGGCCATCCAGCACGCCGGCCTGGGCCAGCACGAAACAGCCCGTGCACAGGCCCGCGGTGCGACGGGCGCCGTCGACGAAACCGCGGACACTGGCCAGCACGGCTTCACTCGGGGGCGACAGTGGCGTCAGCGTGCCGGTGACCATCCAGGTGTCTGCAAGGCCGGGCGCACCCAGGGGCAGCGTGTCGATGTGCATGCCCAGGGAGGAGCGCACAGTACCGCCCTCGATGGAGAAATTCTGGATCCTGTACACCGCTTCGCCCGCCGAGATGTTGGCGAATTCGAACACGGTCTGCGTCGCCAGGGACATGACCTGGAAGCCTTCGGTAAGCAGATACCCGACCCGATGCATGGTGAAGCTCCTGCGCTGTATGTCCTGAAAACTTACCATATGCGTCATTCAAGACACAAAGCACTTTCTGCATCATGGCAACACACCCAAGCAATGGAGCATCACCATGACGCAGCAATTCAAAGGCACCGCGCTCATCACGGGCGCTTCCACCGGTATCGGTTCGATCTACGCAGAGCGCCTGGCCCGTCGCGGCTATGACCTGGTGCTGGTGGCTCGCAACCGGGAACGCCTGAACGCGCTCGCCGGCCGGCTCACCAGCGAAACCCGGCAGAACGTCGAAGTGTTCCCGGCCGACCTGGGCAATGCCGACGATCTGGCCAAGGTCGAGCGCAAGCTGCGCGAAGACGCCAGCATCAGCCTGCTGGTGAACAACGCCGGTATCGGTACCCACACCACCTTGCTGGAGAGCGACGTGGAGCGCATGGCCGAGATGATCAACCTCAACGTCACCGCCCTCACCCGCCTCACCTATGCCGCGGTGCCCGGCTTCGTCGCGCGTCGCCAGGGGGCAGTGATCAACATTTCATCCGTCGTCAGCCTGGCGCCAGAGCTGCTCAACGGCGTGTACGGCGCCAGCAAGGCCTACGTCACGGCATTTACCCAATCCCTGAACAAGGAATTGGCCGACCAAGGCGTACGGGTTCAGGCGGTGTTGCCTGGGGCCACTGCCACCGATTTCTGGCAGATTGGCGGCTTGCCGGTGGAGAACCTCGACCCCGGCATCGTGATGTCCGCCCAGGACCTGGTGGACGGCGCGCTGCAGGACTTCGACAACGGTGTGCTGATCTCGCTGCCGTCGGTGCACGACCTGCAAGCCTTCGACCACTACCAGGCCAGCCGGCAGGCCTTGTTCGGCCAGCTGTCCAACAACCAGCTCGCACCACGCTACAGCACCAAGTGATTGACGCCCGTCGGTGGCGCTTCACGGTATTTTCACTGCCGAAGTGAAAGTGTTGCGCCATTCTGGCTGTTTATCGTTTCAATCGAAACGAATAGCCTGAGCCCACTTTTCGAATTGCCAAGAGGTAACGCCATGAAGGCTGTCGTTTACACCCAACCCGGTTTGCCGATCCAGGACCCACAGTCGCTGTACGACGCTGAACTGCCCAAGCCGAAACCCGGCGCCCGGGACCTGCTGGTCGAAGTCAGGGCCATCGCCGTCAACCCGGTCGATACCAAGATCCGCGCCAGCCGCGGTGGTGAACAACCCCAGGTGCTGGGCTGGGATGCCGTGGGTATCGTCCGCGAGGTCGGCGATCAGGTGACGTTGTTCCAACCGGGCGATGAAGTGTTCTACGCCGGGGCCATCGACCGCCCTGGCAGCTACAGCGAATTCCACGTGGTCGACGAACGCATCGTCGGGCACAAGCCCCGCAGCCTGGACAACGCCAGCGCCGCCGCCCTGCCCCTGACCTCCATCACCGCCTGGGAACTGCTGTTCGACCGCCTGGGAATCGAGGAAAACGGCGGCAAGGGCCAGTCACTTCTGGTGGTCGGTGCCGCCGGCGGGGTGGGCTCGATCCTGGTCCAGCTCGCCAGCAAGCTCACCCAGCTGACAGTCATCGGAACAGCCTCCCGCCCCGAAACCCAGAAGTGGGTCAAGGAGCTGGGCGCCCATCACGTCATCGACCACCGTGAATCGCTCCCGCTTCAGCTCCAAGCGCTCAAGCTCGATGCGGTGGACTACGTGATCAGCCTGACCCACACCGACAGCTACCTGCCGCAACTGGTGGAAGTGCTGCGCCCACAAGGCAAGCTGGCGTTGATCGACGACCCCGCGCAACTGGATGTGATGCCGCTCAAGCGCAAGTCGCTTTCGCTGCACTGGGAGCTGATGTTCACCCGTTCGCTGTACAAGACCGAAGACATGATCAAGCAACACCAGCTGCTCGAGCGTGTGGCGCAACTGGTCGATGATGGCGTGCTCAAGACGACCCTGGGCGAGCACTACGGCACCATCAACGCCGAACACCTCAAGCGCGCCCATGCCACGCTCGAAAGTGGCAAGGCGCGCGGCAAGATTGTGCTGGAAGGCTTCTGATCTGCAGCCTGGGGCCATCCTTACAGGATTGGCCCCAGCGATCATCGCCGTAAACCTGCCAGTTCGGCCGGGCTCAGCGCAGGATGCAGCCCCTCATACATCCAGCGCCCGAGCCCTCAGCTCGGTGTTGAGAATGCGGTCGTTCTCGCTGTAATCCACCGGGCACTCGATCACATGCACGCCAGGGTCGGAAATGCAGAACGCGCCGGTTGCTTGGCGCTTGCCAGCGCAGTCAGGCAAAGCGTTCGACCTGTGCAGGCGTGCGGCGCATCAGCACCTTGCCGTTGCGCACCGACACCAGCGCATGGCCCTGGCTGCGGACCATCTCGTAGTCATCCGGAGCCGACAGCAGCAGCAGGTTGGCCGGCCGCCCGACCTCGATGCCATAGCGCTCGCCAAGGTTGAGGGTGCGGGCGCTGTTGTCGGTGATCAGGTCCAGGCTGCGTTGCAGGTCTTCGTAGCCGAGCATGTGGCAAATGTGCAGCCCGGCTTCGAGAATGCGCAGGATGTTGCCGTTGCCCAGCGGGTACCACGGGTCGACGATGGAATCCTGGCCGAAGCACACGTTCATCCCGGCGCGGTCGATTTCGGCCACGCGGGTCAGCCCGCGGCGCTTGGGGTAACTGTCGAAGCGCCCTTGCAGGTGGATGCTTTCGGTGGGGCACGAGACGAAGTTGATCCCCGACATCTTCAGCAAGCGGAACAGCTTGTAGCAGTAAGCGTTGTCGTAGGAACCCATGGCCACGGTGTGGCTGGCCGTGACCCGCGCGCCCATGCCGCGCACCCGTGCCTCTTCAGCCAGCACTTCGAGGAAACGCGACTGCGGGTCGTCGGTTTCATCGCAATGCACGTCCACCAGGCAGCCCGTGCGCTCGGCCAGGTCCATGAGGAACTTGATCGACGCCACGCCCTGTTCACGGGTGTTCTCGAAATGCGGAATGCCGCCGACCACATCGGCGCCAATGGCCACTGCTTCGGTCATCAGTGCCCGGCCATTGGCGTACGACTCGATGCCCTCCTGGGGGAAGGCGACGATCTGCAGGTCGACCAGATGGCGCACCTCTTCGCGTACCTCGACCATGGCCTTGAGCGCGGTGAGCTTGGGGTCGGTGACGTCGACGTGGGTACGCACGTGCTGGATGCCATGGTCCACCAGCATGCCAATGGTCTTCGTGGCGCGGGTCTTGATGTCGTCGTGGGTGGTGATTTCCTTGCGCTCGGCCCAGCGTTCGATGCCTTCGAACAAGGTGCCGCTCATGTTCCACTTCGGCTCACCGGCGGTGAGGGTGGCGTCGAGGTGGATGTGCGGCTCGACGAACGGCGCCACCACCAGGTTCTGCTGGGCGTCCAGGTCATCCGGGCTGGCCAGGGCGGTGACGTCGGCCTGTGGCGTGATGGCGGCGATGCGCTCGCCGTCCAGCGCGATGCGGAACAGGCCGGTCTTGCCACGCAGGCGGGCGTTGATGATGTTCATGGCGTTACTCCTTGGCTTGATCTTCGTTCATGCGCCAAACCAGCATGGCGACGGAAGCGTTCATGCGAAACAGCGGGTCGTCGACGGACTGCCCGCTCAGTTGTTCGATGCGTTGAATGCGCTGGTTGATAGTATTGCGGTGCAGGCCCAGGCGCTGGGCCGCCTTGAACCCGTTGCCGTTTTCCTTGAGCAGGGCATCGAGGGTGTGCACCAGCACGTGGGGCTGCTTGCGCCCGGGGGTGATCAGCGGGCTGAGGGTCTGGGCGACGAATTCGTCGATCAGCGACCGCTCGGTGATACCTTGCAGCAGGCGTAGCACACCCAGCTCGCTGAAGTCGCAGAAGCCGTTGGCCGGGTGCAGCTGCTGCGCCACCTCAAGGGCCTGGCGCGCCTCGCTGAGCGCCTGACGGTAATGCCCGCAATCGCCGGCCAGGCTCGACAGGCCCATGTACAGGGCCAGCTCCCCGGCTACTGCGCTCAACTGCCGGTGCAACGCGGCCAGGGTCACCGGCAGGTCGGCGCCATCGGCCAGCAACAGCACCTGCAGGTCACCCGGCAACTGCGCCGTCACCGTCCCCGGCCGCTCGCGGCACCAGGCTTCGAGCTGGTCTTCCAGTGCCTGCCGGATAGCTTGCCAGAGGCGCTCGCCCTGGGCCAGGCCATGGCGCTCGAACAACTGCTCAACATGCAACAGGCGCAGCGCCACCACCCGGCGCGGCTCATCCAGGGCCAGCTCAAGGTGCGCCGCACGCTGGCGGGCGATGGCCAGGCTTGGATAGTCGCCACTGAGCAACTGGCCGAGGATGTCGTTGCGCGACCGACGCACCTGGCTCATCTGGACCAGGGCCGTGCCGATCAGGTGGGTCACCACCACCATCTTCAGGGCGTAAGGCTGCTCGATCAGCGGCAGCCCCAGTTGCTCGGCGCGGGCGACCACGGCGGGCGGGATGGCCTGGATGAAGGAGCCGCCGGTGAGGATCACCATCCCGGCAATCCCCACGGCCTCGCCGTCTTCGACCAGGCTCAGCAGGTTGGCCTCGCCACGCGGGTGGTTGATGCCGGTGACGAACACCAGTTCACCGCCCATCACCCACTCGGCGATGCCTTCGTTCTCCGCCACGTAGGGCCAGCGCACCCGCCGCTGCAGGTTGCGCGCCCCAGCACGCACGGTCATTTCCTGCAGGCCCGGCAGGTGCAGGATCTCGTCCAGCGCCAGGCTCACGGCTCGATGCCCGCCTGGCCCAGCGCGCGGCGCCGGCCACTGAGTTCGAGCATGGCGATGTAGCACAGGGCCGAGGCGCCAATGCCCACCAGCGGCGCGACCCAAGGCGAGGCGTAGGCCAGCACCGCACCCAGCGCGTAGGCGCCCAGCCCCATGAGGTTGTAGCGCGGCAACTGTACCGAAGCCAGGGCTGGGTATTTGCCACGGTGGCGGTACCAGAAGTCGGCCATGATCACCCCACCCACCGGCGGAATGATCGAGCCCAGCAGCACCAGGAACGGGATCAGCATTTCATACATGCCACCGATCGCCAGCACGACGCCCACCGCCGCCGCCACCAGCGTGGCAGTGCGTCGACGCTCGCTGCGCAGCAGGTGGCAGGCGGCTGCCGAGACGTTGTAGATGGTCGGCCCCTGGATGGTCCAGAGGTTCAGGCAGAGCATCACCACCGCCGCGAACGACAGGCCTTGGAGCATCATCACTTCGACGATGTCGGCCTGCTGGTAGACCATCGCGCACCAGGCCCCGGCCACCACCATCAGGCCGTTGCCGAGCAGGAAGGCGACGATGCTGGCTACCACCGCCACCCGCCCGCTGCGCGACAGGCGGGTCCAGTTGGTGGCCTGGGTGGCGCCGCTGGCGAAGGTGCCGAAGACCATGGTCACTGCGGCCGAGAAGGTCATGGTTTCATGCGGCACCACCGCTGCCAGGCCTGTAAAGCCACCGGCATCGGCGGTAGCGATGTACATCGATATCAGCAGCAGCACGAACATCAGCGGCACCGACACCCGCGACAGCAGGTCCAGGCCCTTGAAGCCAATGATCGCGGTGATGCTGAAGCCCAGGCCGAACAGCACCATCAACGGTACCGTGTAGCCGCCCGCCAGGCCCAGCAGCTTGACCAGCACGATCGCCACGGTCGCGGTGCCCCAGGCGTACCAGCCCAGTTCGGCGAAGCCCAGGATGAAGTCGGACAGCCGGCTGCCCGCCTCGCCGAAACAGAAGCGCCCCATCAGCACGGTGTTCAGCCCGCTGCGCGAGGCGATGAAGGCCAACGCCGCGGCATACAGCGCCAGCAGCGTGTTGCCGATGGCGGCAACCCACAGCATGTCGACAAAGGTGAAAGCCATGCCCAGCTTGCCGCCAGCGAACATGGTGCCGGTGAAGAAGGTAAAGCTGAACAGCACCATGGCAATGGGCAGCAGCCCCTTGCGCGATGATTGGGGGGCTTCGCAAAGCGGGAATTCGGTAGGTGAGCTCATGGCACGGTGCTCCGGGTTGTCGTTGCGACAGCAGGGAGCAATATGCGGGCCGCTTTTACCAACCGCGGAAAACGGGAAATTTGCAGGCAATCGGCACAACCATCCCTGTTCAATCTGCACACCATTATGCCGATTCAGCGAAACAAACCTGTGCTTCAAGACCTGTTTTGAGGCGGGTACGCACCAAAGCGGAACAGCGCTGGGTAGTTTTCACCCAGCCCGCTGCTGCGCGTGCTCCTGCCATCATTCGCTGGCGTTGACGTCCACCTCTTTCCAGCTGTCATCCGGGTCGAAGCGCTTCATGGCTTTGGCAATCTTGTCGCCCTGCGGCCCCAGGTCCTTCTCGAACACCTGCCCGTCATGGCTGATCATGAAGCTCATCACCCCGGTGTCGTTGTACTTCGCCGGCCAAGCGACCAAGGCGAAACCTCGGCTCATCTGGTTACCGATCAGGTAGCTGTAGGCGCCGCCCGGTGCTGACGGGCCCTGGCCATCGAGGATGCGGAAGTGGTAGCCGTACCAGGCGTCACCCACCACGTCCTTGCCGAACAACGGCCCCAGCGGGCTGATCTCGCCGCCCTCTTCATCCGCCCAGAACAGGCCGTCGTGCTTGCCGGGGGTGCTGAAGATCTGCTGGGCGTATTCCAGCGCGCCGTTACCGTTGCGGTCTTGTGAGGCGTAGTCCATCTGCGCGTCGTGATAGGCAAGCACCGACTGCAAGGCCGCCAGTTCGTTGCGGCCGATGCGCCGGGCGCGGATTTCGGCGCTGCCGGCCTTGAGGTCGAAGCGCCAGCCGTTGGCGGCCTTGGTCAGCGGGATGGGCAAGGTCCAGTGTTCGGGGCCCACCGCCAGGATGGCCTTGTTGTCGCCCTGCTGGTCGATCTGATGCTGGGCCTTGTACTGCTCCAGGAAGGCATCGACGTCACTGCGCTGCACGCCTTCGCGTGGAATGTAGGTGCGCCAGTCATCCCCCAGCAACTGCGCCAGGCGCGCTTCGTCGGCGTGCTCGACGCCCAGCGCCTGGACGAACGATTCAACCGCCTTCTCCGGGGTCGGGAATGCTTCCTGCGCAGCGGCCAGGTTGGCCCAGGCCATGCCCACGCCGATCAGCCATGCAGCAAAAATGCTCTTGTTGTTCATCGACGGCCACCTCCCCCACCGCGACGTGCCGGCGCACTGGGCCGGGATATCTGATGCCCGACCGCACGCGAGGCGCTGGGCCGTTGGGCGAACGACTGACTGGTGCGGCCGCGGCTGGCCTGCGCCGTGGTACGCGACGGTGACCGCACGCCGTCGAAGGCATTGTTGCGGGCCCGGCCTGCCGTGTTGCCCGGGCGGTTCTGCGCAACCTGACGGGCCTGGCCCTCACCCTGCCGGCGCTGATTGACCTGGTTGCGCGCCTGCGGGTTGTCGCGGGTGTTGTCGCGCGTGGTGCGTGGTTCTGTGCGGCGATCAGCAGGGCGCGCGTTGTTGTTGGCACCTTGCATGCGGTTGCCCACGCCGCCTTCGGCCCGGGCCTGGCGTGCACTGTCGCGGGCTTCGCGGTTGCTGGTGGCCGGGCGCTCGATGCCCGCCCGGTCCATCGAGCTGCGGGCGCGATCACGGGCCTGGGCACGCTGGGCATCATCGCCACGGAACGCGGCGCGCTGGTTGGCCCCGTCTAGCTGGCGGCCATATTGTTGACGGCTGCGGTTGTCACGGTAAGGCACACCATCGCGGTGCACGGGGTTGTGCTGCCACTTGTTCTGGTTGTTGGTGATGCGGTTGTTGCCGTTGATGTTGTTGTAGCGATTGACGTCTATATCAACATCGCCGTTGTTCCAGTCGCAATCGCCCCACACCGAATCAATGATCGCCACGCCAGCGCCGAACGCCAGCCCGGCCATCAGCGCGGTGCCCGCGTAGTACATCGGCGACGGCGGGTAGTACACCGGCGGAGAGGCAGGATAGGCCCAGGTGCCGTAGGTGGTGGTCGGGTTGTAGGTGGGCACGTACACCACCTGCGGGTCGGCCGGCTGAATGATGATGGTGCTGGTCGACGAGCTGCTGGCGGGCGCCTGCTGCGACCCGCCCGAGTTGGCCGTAGCCGGCGCCGCTGCAGGCGCGGCCTGCACCGTGACGTTCTGGTACTGGTTGCTGGTCAGGTTGCCGGCCGCCTGGGCCTGGTGGCGCAGGCGCTGGACACCGGCCATCACGTCATCGGGTTGTGCCAGGAAGGCATCACCCAGGCGCTGGACCCAGACGGGGTCCTGACCGAGCACCACCAGCACCTGCGGGAACGCCACCAACGATTGCACGCTCGGGTCCCAGGTCTGGTTCGCCACCTGCTTGACCGCTTCATCGCCCTGGGCCTTGGGATTGGCCTTTGACCAGGCCACCGCTTCGGTCACCTCCCCTGGGTAGGTCGACGCCATCAGCACCTGGGCCAGCAGCGGATCGGGATACAAGGCGATCGGCGCGAGCATCTGGTCGAGCTGCTCCTGGTTGAACACTGCCTGCTTGGCTTCGGCAGGTGCCGGGTCAGGGGCCGGCAGGTCTTCTGCCAGTGCCAGGCTGGTAACTCCGTTAAGGCACAACACTATCGACATGACGCATAACAATGGCATGCGCATCGCAGTTCCCCATCTGGCCATACCGCGTGAAGAAAGTGCATTGCAACCCGGGCAGTCGCTGCCGTGCGGTAAGGGTAGCAAAGGCACCATTTCCGACCACTGATGTGCAGTGGTTTTCAACGCACTAATGGCAACTACGCTTACTGCCTTTAAATCTAAATCGCCTATCGAAACGGAACTGTACTTAATCTGCCCTGAACGCTTTGCGCCAATAAACTCCACTCAGCAGGAGGCCTGACCATGGCAACTTCAAGAGCCTGTCGTTTTTGCGTGGCCGTACTGTTGTGCGCCACCACATTGCAGGGTTGGGCGGCGGTTACCGACCGCGCCGAACGGCGCCAGCAAGCCCGCGAAGTGCGCCAGGAAACCCGCCAAGGCGCGCGTCAGACCAAACAGGACTGCCGCCACGCCGACCAGAAGAGCAACGCCGGTTGCCGTCAGGACAAACGCCACACCAAACAGCAAGGCCGTGAACGTGCCAGGGACATCAAGTACTGACCCTGCATCAGTCACCCAGGGCGATGATGGCCAGGATCAGCGCGACCCCAACCAGCGTCATGATCACGCCAGTGAGTACCCCGCGCCCTCCCGAGTAACGCGCCAACAGCCAGCCGGCCAGGAACAGCATGGCCAAGGCGACCAGGTTCGAGACCCGAATGGCGGTGCCTGTGTGGGCGATCAGCAGAAACGGTATGACCAGCGGGAACGTCGCCAGCACCACCAGCAGAAAGGTCGCCAGTGCCGCCTTGAAGTCCTGCAGGCCGAGCCGCGCGGGCATTGGTTGCTGGCCGTTGCGCATCAGGTGGACCCTGAGCAACTCCAGGCCATTCTCATCCACCACTTCGCCAATGCGCGCCGGCAGTGCGTCGGCAATCAGCTGGCGCCCTTCGCGCCCGTTCTCGTCAGCCAGCAGCCGGGCCAGCAAGGTGCGGCTGCGGGTACGTTCGGTCCAGGTGCGCAGCAGGTAGATCACCGCATCGGCCAAGCCCCAGGCCAGGTTGCAGCCAAAAGCCGCAATCAGCATCAGGCGGGCGTCGTCCCGTCCGGCCGTGGCCACGCTCAGCGAGCCGGTGAAGGTGGTGGCCATCAACAGGCCGAACATCACTTCGGTAATCCGATCGATGGGTTCCAGTGCACGTTCACTCATACGCGGCCCCTTGGGGTTGGTCTGAACTAACGGATGCCCTGTTTCAAACGCGCGTGTTGCGCATTCCAGTACTTCAGCGTTTGCGTCGGCAACAGATGAGGCGCATCGACCCGCTCTGCCAGTTTGCTGGCAAAGTTTTGTGCTGCGTCCTGAGTGGGAAAGGTGAACGTCATGCCACGGGCATGCACCAGCCAGCCTGGCCGTCCCTGTACGCTGGCCTGTTCGATAAGGAAGTTCATGTTGCGCTCCTGCGGGCAGGTAAAGCGCCACGGCGATGTTTTTCCAGCGTAGCGCAACTGTGCCGACGCTCAACTAACCAATCATTATCAGGCGCCTGATGAAATTCACTTTGCATCTACCGCTGGGGACACCCTTACCTGACGCCGGCGCAGCGCACTGTCGGGACTCAGGTGAATGTCAGCCATGTCGCGCCAACGCCTGTGGGGATGCAGCTCACTGCCACGGTTGAATTGGTTGCGGTGGAGGGTCGGTCGTTGCTGTCCAATGTCGAGTGCCGCGATGAGGCGGGGATCATCGGCAGCGGCACGCATCAGCGTGCGATCATCGATTTGGACAACCAGCGGCTGCAGGACAAGGCAAAGCCATAGGCGAAAACTCCTACGACGTTTTAGGAAGAGCTCAACTCCTCTGAGAATAGATTCCTCGTTAGTGTTCAGGCGCAGCTTTGACGCACCTGATCGCTGACCACCCGTTGGCCGGCATACCCATGCGGCCGCGGATGAACGAGGAAATTTCATGCTCAAGGAAATGAATGTAGGCAACAGGAAAAAGTTACGGCAAATGCCCCTTCGACAGGGGGTAGGCGCTCATGAGTAACGCCACCGTGAGCCGCGCCGCATCTGCGCCGGCCTGCAGCGCACGGGTGCCGATCCTGCCCGTGCGCTATGCCATCGTGCCCCGTACCGCAGATGCCCCGCCCTGTCGCTACGCTGACTCCGGCTTCAACCTGGAGCAAGGCTTCACCCCGCTGCAGCACTCCGCCTATACCCTGCGCGCCCTGCGTCCAGGCTACGTCTACGTGTTCATGAAAGGCACCCAGGGCGAAAAGCTGGTCATTCACGAATACGACGGTGAAGGCCTGTACAAGGAGTTGCGTTACCGCAGCCTGGAGCACTACCACCGCCGCGACCGCTACTTGTCCAGCCGGCCGATGGGCTGGGTCTGGGCCGACACCTGCGAGACCCGCGCCAAGGAAGTCTGGATCGCCTACAGCCCGCACCTGTGGACCAATGCCGTAACGGCACGCATCACCGGTTCGCTGGCCATGCGCAAACGGCACATGAGCCAGCTGGACATGGCCGAACTGATTGCCGGCAACAAAGCGCCGTCCACCCAGGCTCATGTGCTGCCGGTCAGCGCCCTGCAGACCTGGGTCGAAGACTTCAAGCCGGATGCTCAACGCATGTCGCTGAGCTGGAGCAGCCAGCCTCGTCCCTCGGCGTTGCTCGCCGGCAGCCTGCATGCCGTTGCCCGCCACTACCCCTACACGCAACCGAAGATCCCCGCTGTAGTGGTGTTAAGCGACGCCGAAGGCCTGGCCCTGGACCTGAGCCTGTCAGTGTCGGCCTACCAGCACCAGATGCGCGACCTGATGCCTTCCCAACAGCTGCCCCATACCAGGCCGGCGCAAGGTACCGAGCAGGCCGACGTGCCGATGTGCTACCAGCTCGATGCCGAACGCCTCAGCCCCAAGAGCCGCGACTTCCACCATCGCAACCTGGTCGCCACCCTGCTGAACAAGACGCTGGAAAGCATGTACCCGGCCGACAACCCTTCGCTGGGCACGGCGGCATTGAGGATACGCCCGGACAGCCGACCGAGGCCGCCTTACGAGGAACGTTTCCGGGTGCTCACCCACCCAGACTATTCCGAGCAGGGCCATCGGCTGGGGCAGCGCATCGATTCGGCCAAGTACCTTAAGTTTCTGGAGGAACGCGACGAGCTGGAGTACCGCATCAGCCAGATGCGTGAGTTGGCCTTGCAAGCCAGCAACGATCACGACGCCTGGCTGGCCACCGCCGAAGCCGGTCACATCGATGATCCGTACAGCCTGGCCGCCGCGCTGGCCTGCTATGACCGTGACGAACTCAGTTCCGCCCGCGGGCTGGAAATGTCCCTGGCCCTGCTGATTCACCCCATGAGCCAGCCCGTGCCCGGTACCGAAGAGCAGGACCTGCGCTTCAAGCGCCTGGAGCGCTGGCTGGATCAGCACGACAGCCCGCTGTATGTGGCGCTGGCGCCTTTCAATCCGTTCCGCGACAAGGCCGACTCGATCGGCACCCTGCTCGGCGGCAGTGACAACGTTATCCAAGGTTTGGCAGGCCGCTTTCCCGCTTCTGCCGGCATCACTGACCTCACCGCCCAGTCAGTGAGCACCGTAGTGCTCAAGCGCATGCGCGGGAAGACGCGTTGGGATGCCAGCAACACCTTGCGCCAGCAGGTGCAGGCCGCAGCGCGCGAAGCCAATGCCACGAAAGCGTTAGGGCTGCTGGCTGCGCGATACAACATCACCGACAAGCTGATCCTCGAGAATCCCTTCAGCCAAGAAGTGGAGAAATACCTGAAGAGCGGGATGGCGCAGGTTGAAGAAATGAAGCAGTTGCGCATCACGGGCAGCAGGAAGGTCTCGCTGGAACTGACCACTCTCTCGCGCGTTAAACCGAAACTGATCGGGATACTTACATCAAGCGTAGGCACCGTTTTGAATGCAGGGATGCTGTGGTTCAACATATTTGCGTTGAAAGCGGCATACAACAATTTACAAACTAGTGATGCGTCGGAGTACACCACGGGGTTCTCCGCCTCGATTTTTGGGGTCATTGGTGCAGCGGCAGCGACATGGGTCAGTGTGCGGGCAACGCAGAAAGTGCTAATGCTGAAATTGAGCTCAGCTGCACCTGGGTTGGCGTTCGAAAATGGGCTATTCAAATTTCTGGGCAGCAAATTATTCGCACGAATTTCAGGCTACCCCGCGATATTCCTAGGGTTCTATTCTGATCGCGAGAAATCAATACGCCAAGCAGAAAATGGTGACACCATCGCGTCACAGTACACACGCAAAGGTGGAACTGCTGTCGCTTTAGGGTCCGCATTAATTCTTGAGGGAAGTTTGGCGCTTTCCGGCTCTATAAGTTTTATTCCTTTTGCAGGCTGGGCAGCAGCAGGTGTTGTGCTTATAGGTGGCATCATCTTGATCGCTGGACTCTATCTCCATGCAAAAGCGAGCGCGCGGATTCATACACCACTTGAACTATGGGCTGCAAGGAGCATTTTCGGCACGAGAAATAATGACGGAGAGATTCGAGAACAGGTAAGTCTAGACCTTACAGGAAGACTCCCAGCGTACGAGAACATCACCAAAGAGATCAGCGAATGGCAAAAAGCCTACTACCAGCCTGTATTGCTTAAAACCACACAAGCGGAATCATTACAACTAAAGAATCTCTCGAGTGAATGGAGGCAAAACGACATTTGGTCGCCTGCTCTCTGGGCCACTTTGGTTCATACAAGCGCACGCTCCCCCAAACCAACCGCAGAATTTACTGTACTGCTCCCAGAGTTCATCGTCGGCCAGAGTGAGTGGTCGGGCTCACTGACCGCGTACGATGCTGAAAAAAACATTATCAACCTTCCGTTTAACCCTCACTGCCATGATACGGCACTCGGGCTAGTGCTCAATTTCACCTCTGAAATAGCACACGGAGACATTGCAAAGCTGCTCATAAGTTACTCCCCAAACCAAGGCATTGACGACAGCGTTCGCGCAACGGCCGAGTTCACACTTGAGAGGTAAGCAATGTCAATAGCCTGGCTATTCAACCCTACTCACGACACACAATTCGCTCCCCGCATAGGAGATCAAGTAACCTCCATTACGCCCACAAACCTGTGCTTACACAACCCCTGGGTGAGTGACTCTGTGTTTATGGGAAAAATCTATACCGCCATGACCGCCGCATTGACACTAATCATTTACCCAGAACTTCTATTCACGGACACAGGAAGAATACTAAGTAGAGATAGCGAGCTACTCGCACTAGATATTTTAACCCCTTTTTTGTTCACCCCGTTCCTCGCCTACAGAATATACCTCATAAAAAACCTCTCAAGCATTTACTTCAATCGCATCTCCAAAAAAATCTATTATCAGCGAGTCAAGAAACTCATATCTTTCGACTGGAGCAACACCCGAGGTGGTCTTTACGTACGCAGAGAATTTGGTGGCGTATCCTTCAGCACCAGTTACGCCTTGGCATTCGGTCCGCGCAGGGAAGACGGTAGCTTACACCTGAAAGACTGTTTCTGGATCGACAGCAACGAGCCAACCGACTTCCAGACCCGTTATGTCGCAGAAGTCTGGGAATACCTCCGCCATTTCATGGATCACGGCCCAGACAATCTCCCACCTCCCGACGAACCCAACTGGTGGCATAAACCTCTGCACGCGATATGCCTCACCCCCGCAGAAGCCTGGCGTCACTATGCTCCCTGGCGAACTGGCGAACCGGGTGAAATGCAGGGCAAGAAAAACTGGCAGCTGCCATTCTGGGCCGTCTTGTTCCCATACAACCTTTCCGTTGCCATCTGCTGGTTTTTCATCTGCCGACTCTTCAACGTAAGGGCCGCACCTGGTCCCGCTGAAGCTCTGGACACCGGTCCGGCGATGCAAGAAAAGGGCAGACGCCGATAAACCGCGCTGGATTCAGGGGCCGCTAAGCGGCCCAGTTCCTACCAGGATCCGGGAATCCTTCTGAGGACTTGCAGCAACCTCAATAGTCACTATCGACACCACCAATTTCTACCCATCGCCATCAACCCATAACCTAGCTCCATCGATTCCCACCGCCCGAATCCTGGAGCTTCCCCCGATGAACACCACGGCCCGCCTGCTGCTCGCTGCCCTCACCGCCTCCATCATCGCCGTGCTCACCGGTTGCGCCAGCCACCCCGAACTGCGCCCCTACACAGACGAAGAAACCCGCCAGCTGCAACTCGAGTCGATCCAGCGCCAGGGCCTGTCACTGGACGAATACGAGCTGCGCAAGCGCGTCATCGAGCGCTCCGCCAGCCAGCAGGTGGTCACCGAAACTGCCGAGGCCCAGCATGCAATCAAAGGCTGAGTTGAAAGACCGGCTCGGCGCACTATCATGGCCCAGGCCGGGCTGACCACCGTCAGTCCCCGTCACTGAGGCTGGCCAATGATCGATCACCTGGACCATCTGGTCCTCACCACCACCGACATCGATGCCTGCACCGACTTCTACACCCGTGTGCTGGGCATGCAGCTGGAAACCTTCGCCAGCAACCGCCTGGCGCTGCGCTACGGCAATCAGAAAATCAACCTCCATGTACGCGGCCACGAGTTCGAGCCCAAGGCGCATCTGCCGGTGCCGGGCGCCCTCGACCTGTGCTTCATCAGCACGATTGGGCTGGAGCAGGTGATCGCTCACCTGCACAAGGTGCAATGGCCGATCATCGAAGGCCCGGTCGCACGCACTGGCGCAACCGGCCCGATCCGCTCGATCTACGTTCGCGACCCTGACCTCAACCTGATCGAAATCGCCGAGCAGCTCGCTACCTGAACGGCCCTCGACCAATGGTCGTGTACACATGGCTGCCGGTAGCCCCAGGCGCTCGACACAGGTATCCTCGGCCGCTCAAGAGCAAGCCTTCCAGGACGGTGACCATGACCAGGCCCCTTCTGTTGCTGACTGCGGCCCTCCTCTCGAGCCCGGCACTGCACGCGCAACAGATCCAGCGCCAACTGGGCGATTTCGACTTCAAGCTCGGCACCACCCCCTCGCGCAGCATGGCCCAGGGGTTGATCTCGCCGAGTGCGGTAGGCGCCTTCCACGGTGGCCTCGACCTCAGCCACCCCAGCGGCTGGTACCTCGGCCAGTACGCGCCGAGCATGGGTGTGACGCCCAACTCCACCCTGCGCCTGGACAGCTACACCGGCTACAAGCATCACTTCGACAGCACCCTGGGCTACGAAGTGGGCCTGATCCACTACAGCCAGCCGAACATCGCCGGCCCCGACAGCTACGCCCTGTACGGCGGCATCTCGGTGCTTGGCAGCCGCTTTGGCGGCGCCTGGCGCGACAACCCGGGCAACCGCACCGGCACCCTGTTCGCCGACTTCGGCCACTTGCCGTTGTTCGATGTCGACCTGACCGTCAAGCTCGCCCACCACCGCCTGGGCACCCCGTTCACCATCGGCGACGGCAGCCAGATCAGCGGGTTTTCCGACTGGTCGCTGGAGTTCTCGCGGCCCTGGCTGGGTATCGACCTCAACCTGATCTACAGCAACTCCGACCTCAGCGGCAGCGGCTGCGACGCCTATGCCGGCATCAATACCTATTGTGAAAGCATGGTCACGCTCAAGGCCCAGCGCAGTTTCTACTGACGTGGCCTGCCGGCTGCAGCCAGCGCGACAATGAGCGGCTTGATGGGCTGCTTCGTCGTCGCCGGTTGAGCACGGGGGCTTTATCGATACCTGACAACAGCTGATCATGGAGGGCGGGTACAGCCAACCCTCCAATACCAGGAAACCGCCATGCTCCCGGACCGCCTGAACGCCGACCTGACCCTGCCCGCCATCATGCACGCCGCCAATCTGCCTTGGCTGGCCAGCCCACTGCCCGGCGTCGAGCGCCGCCCACTGTTCCGCATCGGCGGCGAAAAGGCCCGCGCCACCAGCCTGGTACGTTATGCCCCCGGCAGCCACTTCAACGCCCACGAGCATCCTGGCGGCGAAGAATTTGTGGTACTGGAAGGTGTGTTCGAGGATGAGCGCGGCCAGTACCCGGCGGGCAGCTATGTACGCAATCCACCTGGTAGCGCGCACGCGCCAAGGTCTGGCGAGGGCTGCACGATCTTCGTCCGTCTGCAGCAGTTTCATCCTGATGATGACCAGCAGTTCGCCGCAACCTTATCGACGCAGGGCGACCAGTTGCTGTTTTCGAATGCACATGAACAGGTGCATCTGAAGCACCTGCAACCCGGTGCTTCTGTCTACCTGGACAACCGGCGCGGACTGGAATGCCTGCTTCTGCAAGGCAGCCTGGCCAGCGCGGACTTCAGCCTTCAGCCCCTGAGCTGGATGCGCCTGCCGGCAGGCACGCCCTTGCAAGCCAGCGCCGGCGCTCAGGGTGCTCGTCTCTGGATCAAGGACGCACCACTTACCCTGGGACTCTGATCAAGTACTGTACGCCTCGCCAACAGCCACTCACGAAACGCCTGCAACTTCGCCAACCCTGCTTTTGCTCTTGCTCTTGCTCTTGCTCTTGCTCTTGCTCTTGCTCTTGCTCTTGCTCTTGCTCTTGCTCTGGCTTTGGCTTTGGCTTCTAAGCGCGCGATAGTTCAGGCGACGCAAAGTGCGACTTCAGGAGGCCGAACGCAGGCGTCTGGAGGGCCAGGGTGCGCAGCACCCCTTCGGCGCAGCCGAAGGCGCGAGATGTAGACTTGCGCAGCAAGTCGTAGGCCGCGCGGGCCCGGAAGGCGCCGGAGTGAGGGGACCCCGGAGCGCAGCGTAGGGGCCGGATGATGGGAGCCAGCGTTTTTTGGTTACTTTTTGTCGCGTTTGACAAAAAGTGACCCGCCGTAAGGGCGGAAAGGTGACTGTGCGTCGCCATCGCAAATGAATGCACTCGGAATAATCAAAACTACCGCATTCGAGCTTTTGGCTTTTGGCTTTTGGCTTTTGGCTTTTGGAAGTGGGCTTTCAAATCAGGTCCACATTCATTCGCCGTGGTGGCGCTGAATCACCTTTTCGCCTTTACGGCGACCTACTTTTTGACTGGGCAAAAAGTAGGCAAAAACCCCCGCTCCCATCATCCGGCCCCTACGCTTCGCTCCGGGGTCCCCTCACTCCGGTCTTGCTCCCGGGAGGACCGCGCTGCAGGCCCCATCCTGGGGCCCAGCGCTTGACGGGCATCCATGCCCGTCACCTCCCTCCGCAAGACCTGCGTTCGGCCTCCTGAAGTCGCAATTTGCGTCGCCTGAACTACCGCGCGCTTAGAAGCCAAAGCAAGAGCAAGAGCAAGAGCAAGCAAGAAACGGCCAGCGCCGCTGATATCAAGCTTCTGGCATCAACGTCGCAATCAACGCCCGCACCGTCCCCGGCAATGCCTCCAGTTCTCGCACCAGAATGCTCCGCTCGCGCACCGCCCACGGCTCATCCAGGCTGATGGTCTCCAGTTCCATGGTCTGGCTGTGCCGCAGCGCTGCCGACTCGGGGATGATGCCGATGCCCACTCCCGCCTCCACCAACCGGCAGATCGCCTCGAAGCTGGACAACTGGATGCGCAGCGACAGGTTCAGGCCCATGCGCTCCACATGGTCGCGCAGGAAGCTCAGCAAGGTGCTGCCGTCGTGCAGGCCGATATGCTGGAAGGCCAGGGTCTGCTTCAAGGACACCATCTTGCGGCCTGCCAGTTCATGGCCCGCCGGCACGATCAGCACCAGGCGGTCGGTGCTGAAGTGCATCACCTGCAAGCCGCTGGCTTCCACGGGGCCAGCAATGATGCCCATGTCGCTGCTGCCATCGAGCACACCGCGCACGATGTCCCGCGACAGCCGCTCCTGCAGGTCGACGGTCACCCCGGGGCGCTTGGCCATGAAACCGGCCAGCACTTCGGGCAGGAACTCGGTGACGGCAGTGGTGTTGGCGAAGATGCGGATATGCCCGGCCAGGTCGGTACCGAACTGGGTGAACTCGGCTTTCAGGTAATCGACCTGGCGCATGATCAGGCGGGCATGCATCAGCAACTTGTGGCCCGCCGGGGTCAGCTCGACACCACGACTGTCACGGTACAGCAGACGGGTGTCGAGCTGGGCCTCCAGCGCCTTGATCCGCGCACTGGCCGCAGCCGGTGAAAGAAACGCCCGACGCGCTCCCTGGGTCAGGCTGGGTGATTCGCCGATATGGATGAAAAGCCTCAGGTCTGCCAGGTCGAAATGCATGGGGAGGTCCAGTCGTGGCGATGGCGTTCAGCATACATGAACGCTGCTTTACACAAATGCAAATTCACAGAATGCCGGGTGCCTCGCATGATCGGCCCATAACAACAAATGCAGAGGCCCATGGTTATGACTGCTTCCCCCCCGCCCATCGACTACAGCGCCTGGATCGGCCGCAGCGAAGAGGCCGTCGATGAGCTCAGCCGCAACCTCATCAAGCGCATCGCCGCCACCTTTGGTGAAACTGCACCCGCCGTCGGCCAACCGCTGCCACCGCTGTGGATGTGGTGCTTCTTTCAGGAGCCGCTGGCCGAAGCGCAGCTTGGCGCGGACGGCCACCCGGCACGCGGCGGTTTTCTGCCGCCGGCCGACAACCGCAACCGCATGTGGGCCGGCGGCCGGGTCGCGTTCATCGCCCCGCTCAAGGTCGGCGCCGAGGCCCATCGCCTGTCGACCATCCTGCACATCGAGGAGAAGCACGGCCGTACCGGCGCCTTGCTGTTCGTCACCGTGCGCCACGACTACTCGCAGCACGGCCAGCTGTGCGTGCGTGAAGAACAGGACATCGTCTACCGCGAGCCCAACCCGCCCAAGCTCGACAGCGCTCCGGCCGAGGCACCGGCCGACTGGCGCGAGGCGGTGACCCCCACGCCGACCCTGCTGTTCCGCTACTCCGCCGTGACCTTCAATGGCCACCGCATCCACTACGACTTCCCCTACGTCAGCGACACCGAGGGCTACGCCGGCCTGGTGGTGCACGGCCCGATGATCGCCACCTTGAACCTGCGTGCGTTCATCCGCGCCAACCCCGGCAAGCACGTGCGCCACTTTGCCTACCGCGGCGTGCGCCCGCTGACCGTGCCAACCCCGTTCGAAGTGGCCGGGCGCATCAGCGCACCGGGCCAGGCCCAGCTGTGGGCCGGCAATGCCGACGGCGTGGCGCAGAGCGCCGACGTGCTTTTCGACTGATACCAGACAGGGAACACCCGCATGCATACGTACGACAGCGATGACCTCAATGCCATCCGCGAAGGCGTGCGCGCCTTGTGCGCCGAGTTCGACGCCAGCTACTGGCGCAAGATCGATGAACAGAAAGGCTTCCCGCAAGCCTTCGTCAAGGCCATGACCGACGCCGGCTGGCTGTCGGCGATGATCCCCGAAGCGTATGGCGGCTCTGGCCTGGGCCTGGCCGAGGCCTCGGTGATCCTCGAGCAAGTGAACGCCTGCGGCGGCAACTCCGGCACCGTGCACGGGCAGATGTACAACATGTTCACCCTGCTGCGCCACGGCAGCGAGGAGCAAAAGCGCCACTACCTGCCCAAGCTTGCCAGCGGCGAACTGCGCCTGCAGTCGATGGGCGTGACCGAGCCCACCACCGGCACCGACACCACCAAGATCAAGACCACCGCCGTGCGCCAGGGCGATAAATACCTGATCAATGGCCAGAAGGTATGGATCTCGCGCATCCAGCACTCGGACCTGATGATCCTGCTGGCGCGCACCACGCCCTTGCCAGAGGTGAAGAAAAAGTCCGAAGGCATGTCGATCTTCCTGGTCGACCTGCGCGAAGCCATCGGCAACGGCCTGACCGTGCAGCCGATCGCCAACATGGTCAACCACGAGACCAACGAGCTGTTCTTCGACAACCTCGAACTACCGGCCAGCAGCCTGATCGGCGAGGAAGGCAAAGGCTTCAAGTACATCCTCGACGGCCTCAATGCCGAGCGCACACTGATCGCCGCCGAGTGCATCGGCGATGGCCGCTGGTTCATCGAAAAGGCCAGCGCCTATGCCCGTGACCGCGTGGTGTTTGGCCGCCCGATCGGGCAGAACCAAGGCGTGCAGTTCCCCATCGCCGAGGCCCATATCGAGCTCGAGGCCGCCGACCTGATGCGCTGGCGCGCCTGTGCCGAGTACGACAGCGGGCAAAACGCCGGGGCCAGCGCCAACATGGCCAAGTACCTGGCGGCCAAGGCCTCGTGGGAAGCGGCCAATGCCTGCCTGCAGACCCACGGTGGCTTCGGCTTTGCCTGCGAATACGACGTCGAGCGCAAGTTCCGTGAAACCCGCCTGTACCAGGTGGCGCCGATCTCCACCAACCTGATCCTGTCCTACGTGGCCGAGCACCTGCTCGAGCTGCCGCGCAGCTTCTGAGGGCCTGAACATGCAGCATACCCAAGCCCTGGCGGCCTTCCTCGCCGACCTGCATTACGCACAGGTCCCAGGCCCCGTGCTGGACCGCACCGAAGACCTGTTCCTCGACTGGCTCGGCTCGGCCCTGGCCAGCCAGGGCGCGCACCCGATCCCGCTGTTCGAGCGCTATGCCGCGCGCATGGGCCCCGCTCAAGGCAGCGCTCGCGTGCTGACCAGTGGGCGTACCTCGTCACCCTACTTCGCCGCGCTGGTCAATGGCGCGGCCTCGCACCTGGTCGAACAGGACGACCTGCACAACAGCTCGGTGCTGCACCCGGCCACGGTGGTGTTCTCCGCCGTGCTGGCAGCGGCACAGGACCTTGGCAAGTCCGGCCAGGACCTGTTGCTGGCCGCCGTCGCCGGGTACGAAGCGGGCATCCGCATCGGTGAATTCCTTGGCCGTTCGCACTATCGCATCTTCCATACCACTGCCACCGTCGGCACCCTCGCTGCCGCCGTGGGCGTCGGCAAGCTGCTGGGCTTCGACAAGGAGCAGTTCATCAACCTGCTCGGCAGCGCTGGCACCCAGGCCGCCGGGCTCTGGGAATTCCTGCGCGATGCCGCAGATTCCAAACAGCTGCACACGGCCAAGGCGGCGGCTGATGGCCTGCTCGCCGCCTACCTGACCGCCGACGGCCTGACCGGCGCACGCAATATCCTCGAAGGCGACCAGGGGCTGGCCGCCGGGATGTCCAGCGATGCCGACCCGGCGCGCCTGAGCGACCGTTTGGGTACACGCTGGGCGCTGGTGGAAACCTCGTTCAAGTACCACGCCTCATGTCGCCACACCCACCCCGCCGCCGACGCGTTGCTGCAACTGATGCAGCGCGAAGGCCTGAATCATGAGCAGATAGCCAAGGTGATCACCCGCGTGCACCAGGGCGCCATCGATGTGCTCGGCAGGGTCACCACGCCCACTACCGTGCACCAGGCCAAGTTCTCCATGGGCACCGTGCTCGGCCTGATCGCCGTGCATGGCAGCGCACAACTCATCGAATTCCGCGACCTGGCGTTGACCGACCCACGGGTCGCTGCCTTGCGCGACAAGGTGCAGATGCAACTGGACCCTGAAGTGGACGCCGCCTACCCGGCTCGCTGGCTGGGCCGGGTCGAGGTCACCTGCAACGACGGCCGCCGCTTCAGCGCCGCCATCGACGAGCCCAAGGGCGACCCCGGCAACACCCTCTCGCGCCCGGAGCTGGAAGCCAAGTTCCAGCGCCTGCTGGCCTATTCCGGCGCCCGCAGCCCGGCTCAGGGCCAGGCCCTGATCGAGCAGGTCTGGCAGTTGCGCGATGCGCGCTCGCTGGCCGCACTGCACTGATGATGAACAGGTGAACCCATGACGCAAACCGCACCCCGCCCGCTGGACGGCATCACCGTCGTCAGCCTGGAACATGCCATCGCCGCGCCCTTCTGCACCCGCCAGCTGGCCGACCTGGGCGCCCGCGTGATCAAGGTCGAACGGCCTGGCAGCGGCGACTTCGCCCGTGGCTACGACCAGCGTGTCGACGGCCTGGCCTCACACTTCGTGTGGACCAACCGCTCCAAGGAAAGCCTCACCCTCGACCTCAAGCAGCAGGCCGCCGACGGCATCCTCGATGCCCTGCTGGCCAAGGCCGACGTGCTGGTGCAAAACCTCGCACCCGGCGCAGCCGCACGCATGGGCCTGTCGTTCGAAAGCCTGCATCTGCGTTTCCCGCGGTTGATCGTCTGCGACATCTCAGGCTACGGCGCGGGCGGCCCTTATGAAAAGAAGAAGGCCTACGACCTGCTGATCCAGAGCGAGGGCGGCTTTCTCTCGGTGACCGGCGGCCCCGGTGACGAGGAAATGGCCAAGGCCGGCTGCTCGATCGCCGACATCGCCGCCGGCATGTATGCCTACACCGGTGTGCTGTCGGCGCTGCTGCTGCGCGACAAGACCGGCCTGGGCAGCCGCATCGATGTGTCGATGCTGGAGAGCCTGGTGGAGTGGATGGGCTACCCGATGTACTACGCCTACAACGGTGCACCGCCGCCACCGCGCGCCGGCGCCTCGCACTCGACCATCTACCCGTACGGGCCTTTCCCTACCGGGGGTGGCGGCACGATCATGCTAGGCCTGCAGAACGAACGGGAATGGGCGCTGTTCTGCGAGAAGGTGCTGCTCGACCCGGCGCTGGCCAGCGACGACCGCTTCAGCGCCAACTTCAAGCGCTCGGAAAACCGCGAGGTGCTGCGCCAGATCATCGTCGAACGCTTTGCCGCCTTGTCGCTCGACGAGGTGGTGGCGCGCCTGGACCACGCGCAGATCGCCAACGCCCGGGTCAACGACATGCACGGTGTGTGGCAGCACCCGCAGTTGCAAGCCCGCGACAGCTGGCGCGAAGTGGACAGCCCAGCCGGCAAGTTGCCTTCGCTGCTGCCGCCGGGGCGCAATGCCGCCTTCACCCCGCGCATGGGCGCCGTGCCGGCGCTGGGGCAGCACACCGAGGGCATCCTCGCGGAACTGGGCCTGAGCGCCGAACAGCGCGCCAGCCTGGCCGCAGGAGGCGTTGTATGAACGTGGTGCGCTCCGCCCTGTTCGTGCCTGGCAGCCGGCCCGAGCGATTCGCCAAGGCCCTGGCGGCAGGTGCCGATGTGGTGATCGTCGATTTCGAGGATGCCGTCGAGGAGGCGCTGAAGCAGCAGGCCCGCGACAACCTGGCGGCTTTTCTGCTGGCCACGCCACAAGCGTCGGTATGGGTGCGGGTCAACGCGCCGCAGCACCCGCAGCACGCCGCCGACCTGGCCTTTTGCGCGCAGCAGCCTGCGGTCGCCGGGCTGCTGTTGCCCAAGGTGGAGAACGCCGCCCAAGTGGCGGTCGCCTGGCACGCTGGGAAGCCGGTGTGGCCCATCATCGAGAGTGCCAAGGGCTTGCTGGCGCTGGCGCAGATTGCAGCGGCAGAAGGCGTCGAGCGCTTGTCGTTCGGCAGCCTCGACCTGGCGCTGGACCTGGGCTTGAACACAGAGAGCGAGGCGGCCCGGCAGTTTCTCGACCAGGCGCGCATGGCAGTGCAACTGCATTCACGGGGGGCCGACCTGCTGCCGCCGCTGGATGGCGTGTTCCCGGCCATCGCCGATGCCGAGGGGCTGCAGCGGGCCATGCGGCATGCCTACGACATGGGGTATGGCGGGGCGTTGTGCATTCATCCGCGGCAGGTGGCAGTGATACATGCAGCGCTGACGCCCAGTGCCGAAGAGCTGGCCTGGGCGCGGCGGGTGCTGGCGGCCAGTGAGGCGGCCAATGGCGCCGGGGCCTTCCAGCTCGAGGGGCAGATGGTCGATGCGCCGGTGGTGTTGCGGGCGCAGCGGTTGCTGGCTGGGCATCTCGGCTGAACATTCTGGCCTCTTCGCAGTTAAACCCGCTCCCACAGGGACCGCGCAGCACTCGAAAGCTAGGCAGTACCTGTGGGAGCGGGTTCACCCGCGAAGGGGCCGGTACAGGTGACAGTGTTAAGCAAACCCGAACGCTGGGTTACACAAATGCTGATTCTCCACACGCAGCCCGTTGGTCCATCTTTACCCCACTCCTCCTACAACAATAAATCAGAGGTGACACCGATGTTGAAGCTGACCCAGGCGCTGTTCTGCGCCGCCGCAGTGTCCATGGCCGGCCTGGCCCAGGCCGCCGACCCGATTGTCATCAAGTTCGCCCACGTGGTGGCCGACAGCACGCCCAAGGGCCAGGGCGCACTGATGTTCCAGAAACGGGTCGCCGCCGACCCGCAGCTCAAGGACAAGGTCAAGGTCGAGGTCTACCCCAACTCTTCGCTGTTCGGCGATGGCAAGGAAATGGAAGCCCTGCTGCTGGGTGACGTGCAGATGCTGGCGCCGTCACTGGCCAAGTTCGAGCACTACAACAAGCAGGTGCAGATCTTCGACCTGCCGTTCCTGTTCAACGACCTGGCCGCCGTCGACCGCTTCCAGCAAGGCCCGCAAGGCAAGGCGCTGCTGACTTCGATGGAAGACAAGGGCATCCGTGGCCTGGCCTACTGGCACAACGGCCTCAAGCAACTGTCGGCGAACAAGAAGGTGATCCTGCCCAAGGACGCCCGCGGCCTGAAGTTCCGCGTGCAGGCCTCCAGCGTGCTCGAAGAGCAGTTCAAGGCGATCCGCGCCAACCCGCGCAAGATGAGCTTCGCCGAGGTTTACCAAGGCCTGCAGACCGGCACCGTCAACGGCACCGAGAACACCTGGTCGAACTACGAGAGCCAGAAGGTCAACGAGGTGCAGCCGTTCTTTACCGAGACCAACCACGGCCTGATCGACTACATGGTGATCACCAATGCCAAGTTCTGGAACAGCCTGCCGCAAGATGTGCGCAGCGAGTTGCAGAAGATCATGGACGACGTCACCGTCGAGGTGAACAAGCAAGCCGAAGCCCTCAACCAGACCTCCCGGCAGAAGATCATCGACGCCAAGACCAGCGAGATCGACTCGCTGACCGCCGAGCAGCGCGCGCAATGGCGTGATGCCATGCGACCGGTGTGGGAGAAATTCTCCGACCAGATCGGCGCCGACCTGATCAAGGCCGCCGACGACGCCAACAAGGCCTCCTGATCCTTCATGCGCCCCTGCCCTGGCCACCCGCTCCACGGGTGGCCTGCCCTCTCTCTGTCTGGAGAATTCCTATGCAATCGCTCAGGCGTGTCTGGGAGCACTTCGAGGAAGGCATGATCGCCTTTCTCCTGGCGGCCATGACCTTGGTGACCTTCCTCTACGTGGCACTGAACAACCTCTACACGATGTTCTACACGCTCAGTGACCACTGGGCATTCGCCAGCGACCTGCTGCTGGGCATCGGCGACCACCTGATGGCCTATGCCCAGGACATGACCTGGAGCATCGCCCTGACCAAGGCAATGTTCGGCTGGCTGATCTTCTTCGGCATCGCGTACGGCGTGCGCACCGCCGGCCACCTCGGCGTCGACGTGCTGGTGCGGCGCACACGCAAGCCGGTGCAACGGCTGCTGGCGATGATCGCCTGCGCCTGCTGCCTGGCCTATGCCGGGCTGTTCCTGGTGGCGAGCATCAAGTGGGTCAGCGCGGTGCTGGTGGCCGGCATCGGCGCCGAAGACCTCGACCGCTATGGCATCAAGGTCGGCCATATCGCGCTGATCGTGCCGCTGGGCTTCGCCCTGGTGATCATCCGCTACCTGGAAATCCTCTACCGCCTGTTCACCCACCGCCAGTATGGCCTGGGCCTGGCCGACGAGGCCGCCGAAGCCAGCAAGCTGGCCAACCCCGGTGAGGAGCACCACTGATGACGGTTATCTGCCTGTTCCTGCTGCTGTTCGTGTTGATGTTCCTCGGTGTGCCGATCGCCATCTCCCTGGGTTTGTCGGGGGCGCTGTCGATCCTGATGTTCAGCCAGGATTCGCTGAGCTCGCTGGCGATCAAGCTGTTCGAGACCTCCGACAGCTACACCTTCCTGGCCATTCCGTTCTTCCTGCTGTCGGGCGCGTTCATGACCACCGGTGGCGTGGCCCAGCGCCTGATCGACTTCGCCAACGCCTGCGTCGGGCATATCCGTGGCGGCCTGGCCATTGCTGCGGTGCTGGCGTGCATGCTGTTCGCCGCGCTGTCGGGCTCGTCGCCGGCCACCGTCGCCGCCGTCGGCTCGATTGCCGTGGCCGGCATGGTGCGCTCAGGCTACCCACGCGAATTCGGCGCCGGGATCATCTGCAACGCCGGTACCCTGGGCATCCTGATCCCGCCGTCGATCGTCATGGTGGTGTACTCGGCGGCCACCGAGACCTCGGTCGGCAAGCTGTTCATGGCCGGCGTGGTGCCAGGGATCCTGCTCGGCGTGTTCCTGATGATCACCATCTACATCGTCGCCCGTATCAAGAAGCTGCCGGCCCAGCCACGGGCCAGCTTCGCCGAATGGCTGGGCACCGCCCGGCGTGCGTTCTGGGGCCTGTTGCTGCTGGTGATCATCCTCGGTGGCATCTACAGCGGCATGTTCACCCCCACCGAAGCGGCTGCCGTGGCGGCGGTGTACTCGGCGTTCATCGCGCTGTTCGTGTACAAGGACATGCGCCTGCGTGACTGCCCGAAAGTGCTGCTGGAGTCGGGCCGGCTGACCATCATGCTGCTGTTCATCATTGCCAACGCCATGCTCTTCGCCCATGTGCTGACCACCGAACAGATCCCCCAGCAGATCACCCAGTGGGTGATGTCCGAGGGGCTGACGCCGATCGGCTTCCTGATCATGGTCAACATCGTGCTGCTGGTGGCTGGCAGCTTCATGGAGCCGTCGGCGATCATCCTGATCTTGGCGCCGATCTTCTTCCCGATCGCCATGAAGCTGGGCATCGACCCCATTCACCTGGGCATCGTGATGGTGGTGAACATGGAGATCGGCCTGGTGCACCCTCCGGTGGGGCTGAACCTGTTCGTCACCTCGGCGGTGACCGGGCTGACCCTGGGACAGACGATCCGCGCGGCGTTGCCGTGGCTGTCGATCCTGCTGCTGTTCCTGGTACTGGTGACCTATGTGCCGTTCATTTCGCTGGCGTTGCCGGAGTGGCTCGGCATGCCTTGATCGCAAAGCCGCCACAGGATCATCACCAGTTTCCAGGCATGCGCTGTACCTGTGGAAGCCGCGCTTGCCGGCGATGGGCCGCAAAGCGGCCCCACGATTTCAAGGCTTTTGCATAAATTGCCGGGGCCGCTTTGCGGCCCATCGCCGGCAAGCGCGGCTCTCACAAGGATCGCGCCAGCTTTAAGAAATGGCGCAAGACAGTTGCCACAATAAACCGTTATATGCCTCCGCCCTCAAGCAACTGCGACATCACCCCGGCCAGGTCCTTGACCATCACATCCGCCGTCGGCTTGTGCACGATGACGATCTCGTAGCTGTCCACCTCCGGCAAGCCCTGCGCCTGCCCCAGCACCCGGTGCTCGCCGGTCGCCGCCCGGGGCGGCAACAGGCTGATGCCCATGCCGTCGGCCACCGCCGCCTGGATACCGCTCAGGCTGGAACTGGTGAAGCTGATGCGCCAGCGCCGGCCCATGCCTTCGATGGCACTGATCATGTCTTCGCGGTACAACCCACGCGGTGGGAAGGTCACCAACGGGATCGGGTCGAGCTCGAATGCTGGCATGCGCGCACTGTCGATCCACTGCAGGCGCTCGGGCCAGCAGGCTACGCCCTCGCGGCTGTTGCGCCGCTGTTTGAGCAGCACCAGGTCGAGCTCACCGTTGTCGTAGGCCTGGCTGAGGTCGCGGCACAGGCCGCTGGTGACTTCAAGCTTGACCTGCGGGTGCAGGCGGCTGAATGCCGACAGCGCATTGGTGGTGCGCCCGCCGACGAAGTCCTCGGGCACGCCCAGGCGCACGGTGACCCCGACCATGGCCCCGGCCAGGGCTTCGAGCATCTGGTCGTTCAGCGCCAGCATGTGCCGGGCGTAACCGAGCAGGGTCTGCCCGGCGTCGGTCGGCAGCACGTCGCGGTTGCCGCGCACCAGCAGGCGATGGCCGACCATGTCTTCGAGGCGGCGCACCTTCTGGCTGATGGTCGACTGGGTGGAGTGCAGGCGCGCGGCGGCCGTGGTGAAGCTGCCGCAATCGGCCACCACGACAATGGCGCGCAACAGGTCGAGGTCGAACAGGGCTCTATTCGATTTAACGCTGATGGACATCTTGGTATTCAACGCCTGAATGACAAGACTGACTTCTACCATGCGAACCCTGGCCCGGCAATGCGACGGGCTAGTCGCCGAGCGCCACCCCTTCGCGCCGTGGGTCGGCGCCACCGGCCCAACCCTCGGGGGTGCGCTGGATGATCTGCAAGCCACTGGTCATGGTCATTGGCGTGACCTCATGGCCCCAGGCAGCCAGCTGGCGCTTCAGCGCCGGGCTGACCAGCCCGGCCTCCACTTCGGTGCCGGCATTGCGGCTGCCGAAATTAGGCAGGTTGGCTGCCTGTTGCGGGTCGAGATGCCAGTCCAGCAGGCCGATCAACGCCTTGTTCACGTAGCCGATGATCTGCGAGCCACCGGGGGAGCCGAGGCTCGCCACCAGCTCGCCGGAGGCACGCGAAAACACCAGGGTTGGCGCCATCGCCGACAGCGGGCGTTTGCCCGGCTGCACCCGGTTGGCCACGGGCTTGCCGTTTTCCGCCGGCAGGAAAGAAAAGTCGGTCAGGTGGTTGTTCAGCAAAAAACCGCCGACCATCAGGTGCGAACCGAACGCCGATTCCACCGACGTGGTCATGGCCAGGGCCTGGCCGCTGTCGTCGATGGCTGACAGGTGCGAAGTGGAAATCCGCAGCGGCGAGCGGTCCGGCGCCAGCGCCAGGTTGGCACCCTGCGGGGTGCCCGGGCGGGCGTGCTTCATGCTGAACTCGCCGACTCGCTTGGCGCGCTCGGCGAGGTAGGCCGGCTCGAGCAACGCCTTGACCGGCACCGGCACGTAATCGCTGTCGGCGAGGTACAGGGCGCGGTCGGCGTAGGCCAGGCGCTCGGCTTCGGCCATCAGGTGCACGGCCTGCGGCGCGGGTTCGAGCCCTGCCACGGAGGGCACCTGGTGCGGCGGCAAGCGGGCCAGGTCACGTTGCGCCGAGGTGTGCTGCAGGGCGTCGAGAATACCCAGGGTCTGCAACACGGTCACCCCGCCGGACGACGGTGGCGGCATGCCGCAGATGTTCCAGGCCTTGTACGGGCCACAGACCGGTTCGCGCACCTTGGCCCGGTAACCCTGCAAATCCTCGAGTGACAACTGCCCGGCATTGGCGTGGTGACGCACTTCAGCCACCATGGCTTCGGCAATCTCGCCCTTGTAGAAAGCATCGACGCCCTGCTGCGCAATGCGTTCGAAGGTCTGTGCGAGCGCAGGGTTGCGCAGGGTCGTACCAACGGCCAGCGGCTCGCCACGCTCGTCCAGAAAGTAACGCGCCATGGTCGGCGAGCGGGCGATGAAAGGGTCACCCGCGACCAGCGTGTGCAGCCGTTCGGACACGGCGAACCCATTGCGCGCCAGGGCGATGGCCGGCGCGAACAGGTCCTTCCATGGCAGCTTGCCGTGCTGATCATGGGCCAGTTTCAGCGCCCGCAGCACGCCCGGCACCCCTACCGAGCGCCCGCCGATCTGCGCTGCGCGAAACGGCGTGGGCGATCCGTCTGCTTGCAGGAACAACCTTTCCGTCACCCCGGCCGGTGCGGCTTCGCGGCCGTCGAAGGCCTGCACGCGCTGGCCATCCCAGTAGAGAATGAAAGCGCCGCCGCCAATGCCGCTGGACTGCGGTTCGACCAGGGTCAGCACCATCTGCATGGCGATCGCCGCATCGATGGCGCTGCCACCGGCACGCAACATCGCCCGCCCGGCCTCGCTGGCCAACGGGTTGGCGGCCGCCACCATGTGCCGGCTGGCGTGCACCGGCTGCAGGGCGCTGCGGTAGCCGGACTCCAGCTCCGGTGGTGTGGGGAGTATCTGGTCGGCCCAGGTGCTGGCACTGGCGGTGACCAGGCACAGGGCGGTGATGAGGGTTTTCAGCAATGAAGGGGGGCGGGGCATTGGCTTGCGTCCTTTCGGGTGTTCGCCGAAAGATTTTCGGCGCCTGTGAGATCGAGCGCCGACCGCGCGGCGCATCGCGGATGAATCCGCTCCTGCATCTGTTGCAACGTGCCGAACATGTTACGCCATGGTTGCCAGCCCTGGCGCATGGCTCGAGCCCTGCACACGAGGCTGACAACCATGGCCTCGCAGGCATGGCCACGTTGCAACAGATGTAGGAGCGGATTCATCCGCGATGCGCCGCGCGGGCGGCGCTCGATCTCACAGGCGACAACCCCCTGTCGGCATACCCCTGCGCCTCAAGCCACCTCTTCGTAAGGCAACCCCACATAGTTCTCGGCAATGTTCACCAGCCCCGCCGGCGATGTCAGGAAGTACTCGCGGTCAGCCTCCTGCATCTTCTGGTCCCAGGCATCCTTGTGCTCGCCAAAGTCATGCAGCAGCTGAGTCATGAACCAGCTGAAACGCTCACCCTTCCAGACCCGGCGCAAGGCCAGCGGCGAGTACTGCTCCAGCAGATCGGTGCGCCCCTCGCGGTACACCTTGACCAGGATCCGATACAGGTAGTTGACGTCGGAGGCCGCCAGGTTCAAGCCCTTGGCACCGGTCGGCGGGACGATATGCGCGGCATCGCCGACCAGGAACAGGTGGCCGTACTGCATCGGCTCGACCACCAGGCTGCGCAGAGGTGCGATGCTCTTTTCCAGCGCAGGCCCGGTGACCAGCTGCTGCGCCACATCTTCGGGCAGGCGCGCCTTGAGCTCGTTCCAGAAACGCTCGTCGGACCAGTCTTCCACCCGTTCATCCAGCGGTACCTGCAGGTAATAGCGGCTGCGCGTCTGCGAGCGCTGGCTGCACAGCGAGAAACCACGCGCATGGTGGGCGTAGATCAGCTCGTGGTTGACCGGCGGGGTATCGGACAGCATGCCCAGCCAGCCGAACGGGTAGACCCGCTCGTACTCCTTGAGTACGCCTTCGGGGATGCTCTTGCGTGATACGCCGTGGAAGCCGTCGCAGCCGGCGATGTAGTCGCAGTCCAGGCGGTGGGCCTGGCCGTCCTTTTCAAAGGTCACGTAGGGCCGTTCGCCCTTGAGTTCGTGCGGCTGCACGTTGCTGGCGGAGTAGATGATCGGCGCACCGCTGGCTTCGCGGGCCTGCATCAGGTCACGGGTGACTTCGGTCTGGCCGTAGACCATCACCGTCTTGCCGCCGGTGAGGCCTTTCAGGTCCAGGCGCTGGCGACGCCCCGCGACCAGCAGCTCGACGCCTTCATGGACCAGCCCTTCACGGTCCATGCGCTCGGCGACGCCGGCTTCGCGCAGCAGGTCGACGGTGCCTTGTTCAAGCACCCCGGCGCGGATGCGGCCGAGTACGTATTCGGGGGTCTGGCGTTCGAGGATGACGGTGTCGATGCCCGCCTTGTGCAGCAACTGGCCGAGCAGCAGGCCGGACGGACCGGCGCCGATGATTGCAACCTGAGTGTTCATTGTTTTTATCTCGTTATTGGGTTTAGCCCTTGCATTTTTACTGGCAATAACCGCCAATTAGCTGTGATATCCAATGCAAAAAATGCACTTTTACAAAAACCGTTCGATTAACGGACAGATAATCACGACATGAGATCCACTCTTCCCGGCGTCCCGCTGTTCCAGTTATATGGCGAAAACCAGCACTGGCCCGGCACCGATCTGCTGCATTGCGAGTCGATCCCGGCACGCAGCCGCCTGCACCACTGGGAGATCAAGCCACACCAGCACGCCGAGCTGTTCCAGTTGCTGTATGTGCAGCGCGGCGAGGCCCAAGTGGAAATCGAGGGCGTGCGCAGCACCATTGGTGAGGCCGCCATACAGGTGGTGCCGCCGCTGACCGTGCACGGCTTTCGCTTCAGCGCCGATATCCAGGGCCATGTACTGACCTTCGGCACCGCGCTGGTGGCTGACCTCGAACAGCGTCTGGGCACGCCGCTGAGGGTGCTGGCGAAAGCGGCGTGTTACCCACTGGGCAAAGACCGCATGCATCTGCGCGGGCTGATCGAAACGCTGCAGCAGGAATACCAGGGCAACGCACCTGCGCGGGCGACCATGCTGGAAGCGCTGGTGACCGCGCTGATGGTGTGGATCAGCCGCCGCCAGCAACTGGGGCAGGCTCCGCGCAACCGGGACGAGCGTGACCGGCAGTTGCTCGGGCAGTACCTGCGGTTGGTCGAGGCGCACTATCGCGAACACCTTTCGGTAGAAGACTTCGCCGCACGCCTGAACATCCCCAGCCTGCAGCTCAACCAGCTGTGCCGGGCACTCAGCGGGCAGACCGCGCTGCAGGTGATCCACCAGCGCCTGCTGCTGGAAGCACGGCGCAACCTCATCTATACGCGCATGAGCATCGGCCAGCTGTCGGACAGCCTGGGCTTCAGCGACCCGACCTACTTCGCCCGCTTCTTCAAGCGCCTGAGCGGGCAGACGCCCAATGCTTACCGACGTGCGGTGCAGCCGGACTGATCTGTTTGGCTGCGCCGGCCCTTTCGCGGCGGTTCGACGCCTCGAAAGGGCCATCAGCAGCGCCACAGCTGCTTGACGTATACGTCAACCTGCCCTCAGGATACTGGCATACCCCACGCCGAGCCCTAGCATGAGCAGCCAGACCTACAGCATCTCAGACCTCTCCCGCGAACTGGACATCACCACCCGCGCCATCCGCTTCTACGAGGAACAGGGCCTGCTGAGCCCCGAGCGGCGTGGCCTGGAGCGCATCTATTCGGCCCGTGACAAGGTCAGCCTGAAGCTCATCCTGCGTGGCAAGCGCATCGGCTTCTCGCTGGCCGAATGCCGTGAGCTGATCGAGCTGTACGATCCCAGCAGCGGCAACCTCAAGCAGCTCCACAGCATGCTGGCGAAGATCGCCGAGCGCCGCGCCCAGCTTGAACAGCAGATGCTCGACATCCACCAGATGCAGCTGGAACTGGACACCGCCCAGGAGCGCTGCGAACAGGCCCTGGCCGCCACCCTGAACAACAAAGACAAACGCTGACAGGAACCCCCACCATGCCCATGCCCGCAACAGTCCGCCTGGTCGAAGTCGGCCCCCGCGACGGCCTGCAGAACGAAGCCCAGCCCATCAGCGTCGCCGACAAGGTGCGCCTGGTCGACGACCTGACTGAGGCCGGGCTGCGCTACATCGAGGTCGGCAGCTTCGTTTCACCCAAATGGGTGCCGCAGATGGCAGGTTCGGCCGACGTGTTCGCCGGCATCCAGCAGCGTGCCGGTGTTACCTATGCCGCACTGGCGCCCAACCTGCGTGGTTTCGAGGACGCCCTGGCGGCCGGGGTGAAGGAAGTGGCGGTGTTTGCCGCCGCGTCCGAAGCCTTCTCCCAGCGCAATATCAACTGCTCGATCAGCGAAAGCCTGCAGCGCTTCGAGCCGATCATGGAAGCCGCGCGCAGCCACGGCGTGCGGGTGCGCGGTTACGTTTCCTGTGTGCTGGGCTGCCCTTATGAAGGCAAGGTCAGCGCCGAGCAGGTAGCACCGGTAGCCAAGGCCCTGCACGAGATGGGTTGCTATGAGGTATCGCTGGGCGACACCATCGGCACCGGCACGGCCGGTGATACCCGTCGGCTGTTCGAGGTGGTGTCGGCCGTGGTACCGCGCGAGCAACTGGCCGGCCACTTCCACGACACCTATGGCCAGGCCCTGGCCAACGTCTATGCCAGCCTGCTCGAAGGCATCAGTGTGTTCGACAGCTCGGTCGCCGGCCTTGGCGGCTGCCCTTACGCCAAGGGCGCGACCGGCAACATCGCCACCGAGGACGTGCTGTACCTGCTGCAGGGGCTGGGCATCGAGACCGGCATCGACCTCGACCGGCTGATCGCCGCCGGGCAGCGCATCAGCGCTGTGCTGGGCCGGGCCAACGGTTCGCGGGTGGCACGTGCACGCAGTGCACAATGAGTTTCATGCAGGTGTCACATGAGTGTGGGTGAGTGTTACCTCCCCCACAGCTTCCAGCAAAAAATCGGGTAACAGGGAAACAAATCGACAGAATTTCAGGCCACCCGATTTTGCCATCATCAGTCAAACCCTTGATTTTAAAGGATTTTCAAAAGTTGGCACGGCACCTGCTATATGTTTGGTACAACAACAAGAAAAACGCGACAACCAATAAAAACAACATGTAACGGCTCTGACATAACAAGAACAACACGGCAGAGGCGCAGCAAGCAGATTTTTTTGGAGTCGACAGGCTTTTCAGGGGTTCGCCCCGCGGACTGACACAGAACAATAAAACTACCTGTAGGTAGCGGCAGTCAGGCTCGGATCCACCGGATGAAAGCAGGTCAGCGCTCAAAAAAATACGTTTGCTCTTGACCCCGGATGGGGGTCGCACGCGACACCAAGGCTAGCCTACAAAAACAATAAAAGGCCGGCCTCAATAATAAAAAAAGAGCAGGCAACAACGCTTTGAGGGGAGCTTCGGCTCCCCTCAGTGCTTCCTGCCCTCCTCCTCTTTCTGCTTCTCCTCGTCCTGCCTTTCGACCTTCTCCACCAGCAGCGGCATCGTGCCCAACACCAGTAGCGCCAGCACCGTGCTGATCAGTGCCGTGGCTTCTCGCCCCATGCCTGCAGCGGTACCGATGGCAGCGGTCATCCACAGCCCCGCAGCGGTGGTCAGGCCTTTTACATGGCTGGTGTCCTGGCCGTTACCCTTGAGGATGGTGCCCGCACCGAGAAAGCCGATACCAGCGACGATACCCTGGGTCACACGGCTCAGGGCTTGTTGATCGGCACCGGCCATGCTCGGTGCCAGCACGAACAATGCCGCGCCCAGGGACACCAGCATGTGTGTGCGAACCCCGGCGGACTTGCCTTTGTGTTCGCGCTCGAAACCCAGCACGGCGCCCAGCACCGCAGCCATCAGCAGGCGTACGAGAATCTGGATGACCTCGCGTTCATTGGTGATGTCGGCGAATTCGGCCTGGATGGTTTGCCAGATGATTTCCATGAATCAGGTTCCGTGCTGAAGAGATGCTCTGCCTGCACCGGCCTCTTCGCGGGCTTGCCCGCGAAGAGGCCGGTGCAGACACCTCAAAAGGTTGACCCTCGTACGAGCAGCAAAGTGCCCACCCGGCACGCCGATGCAGCAACCTCCCTGCACCTGTGGTCACAACCTGTAACCACCGCCCCCGGAGGACACCACCATGCCCATCGAAGTCGAAGAAAGCACTCAACGCTGCACCCTGATCGGCGACAAGCTGCGCATCGAAGGCAAAGGCCCGGAAATCGAGATCGTCACCGATGAACAGCTGCGCATGTCCGTGGCCATCCTCGCTGGCGAGCGCTTCCCGATCACCGAAGCCGAAGCCGACGCGCTGACTGTGGCAGGTGCGGTGGATAGCCGCAGGCACCTCAAGGCCAGCACACCAGGCTCGGTGATCTAAGGCTTGCGACACAATTGGAAGCAATCTGATATGGTTTTTATCGTCTGACCTGAGCCTGTGCTGAAAACAGTTCGGGGGTCATAGTGCTCGTGCCTGATCGAGGCCAGAAGAGCACCGACGCCATGACCGACCGTATCCATGCCCTCCAGATTGCCGCCAATGGCATCCACACCCGCAGCTTCAGTGGCCTGTACCGCACGCTGCGCATCGCCTTTGCGGGCGCGCTGTTCGTGCTGTTCTTCGGCACCGCCTGGCTTGACTGGAACGGTCGCCAGGCGGTGCTCTGGGACCTGGCCGACAGCAAGTTCCACATCTTTGGCGCAACCTTCTGGCCGCAGGACTTCATCCTGCTCTCGGCGCTGCTGATCATCTGTGCCTTCGGCCTGTTCGCCATCACCGTCTATGCAGGCCGGGTATGGTGCGGTTACAGCTGCCCGCAAAGCACCTGGACCTGGCTGTTCATGTGGTGCGAAAAGGTCACCGAAGGCGACCGCAACCAGCGCATCAAGCTGGCCGCCGCGCCGTGGAGCCTGAACAAACTGGGCCGGCGCACGCTCAAGCACAGCCTGTGGCTCGCCATCGGCGTGCTCACCGGGCTGACCTTCGTCGGTTACTTCACGCCGATCCGCCCACTGGCCCATGAACTGTTCACCCTGCAACTGGGTGGCGCGGCACTGTTCTGGGTGCTGTTCTTCACCGCCGCCACCTATATCAATGCCGGCTGGCTGCGCGAGGCGGTGTGCCTGCACATGTGCCCCTATGCGCGCTTTCAGAGCGTGATGTTCGACAAGGACACCCTGGCCGTGGCCTACGACCCGCACCGCGGTGAGTCCCGCGGCCCGCGCAAGAAAGGCAGCGATGCCCGCGCCCAGGGCCTGGGTGACTGCATCGACTGCACCCTGTGCGTGCAGGTCTGCCCCACCGGCATCGATATCCGCGACGGCCTGCAGATGGCCTGCATCGGTTGTGCGGCCTGTATCGATGCCTGCGACAACGTCATGGACAAGATGGGTTACCCACGCGGCCTGATCGGCTACAAGTCCGAGCACAGCCTGCAAGGCGGCACCACCCATTGGCTGCGCCCGCGCCTGCTGGGCTACGTCGCTGCCCTGGTGCTGATGGTCGGCGCCCTGGTGGCCGCCCTGCAGTTGCGCCCGATGGTGTCGCTGGACATGATCAAGGACCGTGGCCTGTTCCGCGAGAACGCCCAAGGTCAGATCGAGAACATCTACCTGCTCAAGGTCATCAACAAGACCACACAGCCCCAGCGTTACCGCCTGCGCCTGCTCGATGCCGAGGGCTTCGAACTGCACGGCAACACCGAGTTCAGTATCCCGGCCGGAGAAATGAGCGAGCTGCCGGTTTCGGTGGCGATGCTGGCCGCGCGCCCGGCCAGCAGCTCACAGGAACTGGCCTTCGAAATCCGCGACAGCGACCAGCCTGCCGTGCGCAGCGTGGCGCGCAGCCGCTTCGTGGCGCCACTGAACCGCTGATCCCTTACACTGACTGTTCACCCTGCCTGCCGAGCCCCCATGAAACGCTACGAACGCTTTGCCGACGACATTGCCGAACTGATCCGCTCCGGGGTGCTCGGCCCAGGCCAGCGCGTACCTTCTGTACGCTACGCCAGCCAGACCCACGGCGTCAGCCCGTCCACGGTGTTCCAGGCATACTACCTGCTCGAACGCCGCGGGCTGATCCGCGCACGGCCGCGCTCGGGCTACTTCGTCAACGCCCATGCCCCGCGCCAGTTCAGCGAACCGCAGGCGCTGGAACCGCTCAGCGAATCGACCGAGGTGGACGTCAGCGGCCTGGTGTTCTCGATCCTCGATTCGATCAAGGACCCGAGCACCGTGCCGTTCGGCTCGGCCTTCCCCAGCCCTGAACTGTTCCCGTTGCAGCGCCTGTCACGCTCGCTGGCCATTGCCAGCCGGGCCATGGACCCGCGCATGGTGGTCACCGACCTGTCGCCGGGCAACCCGCAGCTGCGTCGGCAGATCGCCCTGCGCTACATGGTCGGCGGGTTGATGCTGCCGATGGAGGAGCTGCTGATCACCAATGGCGCGCTGGAAGCCCTGAACCTGTGTTTGCAGGCCGTCACCGAACCCGGCGACCTGGTGGCCATCGAGGCGCCGGCCTTCTATGCCTGCCTGCAGGTGCTGGAGCGGCTCAAGCTCAAGGCCGTGGAGATCCCGGTGCACCCGCGTGAGGGCATGGACCTGGCAGTACTGGCCCAGACGCTGGAAAAGCACCCGGTCAAGGCCGTGTGGTGCATGACCAACTTCCAGAACCCGGTGGGCGCGAGCATGCCCGAGGCCAAGAAGCAGGCCCTGGTCGAGCTGCTGCGCCGTCATCAGGTGCCGTTGATCGAGGACGATGTCTACGCCGAGCTGTATTACGCGCAACAGGCCCCGAAACCGGCCAAGGCCTTCGACACGCAAGGCCTGGTGATGCACTGCGGCTCGTTCGCCAAGAGCCTGGCACCGGGCTACCGCATCGGCTGGGTAGCCGCCGGGCGCTTCGCGCAGAAAATCGAACGGCTGAAACTGATGACCTCGCTGTGCGCCTCGATGCCGGCCCAGGCGGCCATTGCCGACTACCTGCAACACGGTGGCTACGACCGCCACCTGCGCAAGCTGCGCTACGCCCTCGAGGGGCAGCAGGCCAACATGCTGGCGGCCATCGCCCGCCATTTTCCGGCGCAGACCCGCGTCAGCCAGCCCTCCGGCGGCTACTTCCTGTGGCTGGAACTGCCCGAACAGATGGACGCCCTCAAGCTGTTCCACATGGCATTGGCCCAAGGCATCAGCATTGCGCCAGGGCCGATCTTTTCGCCAACCCGGCGCTTCGGCAACTGCATTCGCCTGAACTACGGCACACCGTGGAACGAGGGCGCCGAACGCGCCATGGAAACTCTGGGCCGGATCATCCGCTCGTTCTGAAGGAAGGCCTGACGAAGTGCGGCTATAGTTGGGCGACTCACACGCAGGATGCTTCCATGCCAGCTGATGATGTGTCGCCCTCCCCGCCCTCCCCGCTACAGATGCAGGAACTGGCCCAACGCATCGACCAGGCCCAGGCCAACAACAGGTTGCTGGGCGAATTGGTCGACCACAGCCAGGCCAACGTGTTCGCAGCCGATCGCAACTTCCGGCTGCTGGCGATCAACCGCACCGCCCAGGAAACCTTCAAACGCCTGCGCGGCTTCGTGCCGCAGGTGGGCGACTACATTCCACAGTTCATCGCCAACCAGCCCGACATCGTAAAATGGCTGGAGCCGGTGTGGCCACGCGTGCTTGCCGGCGAGGCGTTCACCGACATCATCACCCTCGGCCCGGCCGACGCCCTGCGCCACTACGAAATCAGCTACAACGCCTTACGCGACGCCCAACAGCGGATCCAGGGCGGATACCTGTTCGCCTACGACATCAGCGAGCGCATCGCCGAACAAGAGCGCGTGCGCAAAATTGAAGAGGCCCTGCGCCAATCGCAAAAGATGGAAGCCGTCGGTCAGTTGACCGGTGGCATCGCCCACGACTTCAACAACCTGCTCGGCGGTATATCCGGCGCCCTGGAAATGGCCGAGCAGCGCCAGGCCGAACGGCACTACCACGACACCACCCGGTTGCTTGGCATCGCCCGGCACAACACCCAGCGCGCCGCCGCGCTGGTGCAGCGCCTGCTGGCCTTCTCGCGCCAGCAGACACTGGTGCCACAGGCCGTGGACGTGCAGCAGCTGGTGGCAGGCATGCGCGAGCTGATTGCCAGTTCGCTCGATGCGCGTATCACCTTCCTTGACCAGACCCAGAGCGGCCAATGGCTGGTGCAGATCGACCCGCACCAACTGGAAAACGCACTGCTGAACCTGTGCATCAATGCCCGCGACGCCATGCCGCTGGGCGGCACACTGTGCATCGCCAGTGAAAACGCCCAACTCGATGAGCAGCAGGCACGCACGCTGGACCTGCCCGGCGGCGCCTACCTGCATGTCAGTGTCTGCGACAACGGTGTCGGCATGCCTGACGAGGTGCTGCAGAGAGCCTTCGAGCCCTTCTATACCACCAAGCCGCTAGGCCACGGCTCGGGCCTTGGGCTGTCGATCGTGTATGGTTTCGTGCGCCAGTCCGGCGGGCAACTGCGCATTGTCAGCGAGCCGGGGCAAGGCGCCTGCGTTCACCTCTACTTGCCACGGGCTTCCTGCGACACCGCCGAACACGCCAGCATGCAGCCACAAGCGCCAGGCGAGCAGCCCCGCGCAGCCCCACAGGTGGTGATGCTGGTGGAAGACCAGGACACCCTGCGGCTGCTGATCAGCGAGGTGCTCGAGGATCAAGGGCACCAGGTACATGCCTTCAGCGATGGCCGCTGCGCACTGGAGGCGCTGCACGCAGGCGTGCGCCCGCACCTGCTGATCACCGATATCGGCCTACCGGGCGGCATCGACGGCTACCAGATAGCAGCAGCCTGCCAGAAGCAGCCCGGCACCGTTGCGGTGCTGTACATCACCGGCTATGCCAGCAACCGGGTCGACATCAGCCCTGGCAGGCACTGCGCCGTGCTGTACAAACCGTTCGAGCTCGCGGCCCTCAACCAGCACGTCGCCCAGTTGCTGGAAAATCGGCGCTTGCCGCCGTAGCCCGCTATGCGCCCGCGTTGCGTACAGGTAAAGTCTGACGATTCGCTTTTGTCGGACATCGCCATGCCCCACCGCGAGCTGCTCGCCCTGCGCCAGGAAATCGAAACCCTGCGCCAGCGTAATGCGCAGCTGGAGACACAGCTGCTGCAACACGAAGTTCAAGACCAGAACATCTATCGATTCCTGTTCGACACCATGGACGAAGGCTTCTGCATCATCGAGTTCTTCGACGGGCCCCATGGCCCGCTCAGCGATTATGTGCATGTCCTCGCCAACGCCGCCTATGCCAAGCATGCCGGCATCCCCAACGTGGTCGGGCAGACGCTGCGCGAAATGGTGCCCGACGAAGCTGACGACTGGGTCGCCCGCTACGGCGCGGTATTGCGCACGGGCGAGCCGCTGCAGTTCGAACAGGAGCTGGTCGCCACCGGCCATGTGCTGTCGGTGACCACCTTCCGCGTGGAGCCGCCGGAGCGCCGCCAGGTCGCGGTTCTGTTCAAGGACGTCACCGAGCGGCGCAAGGCCGAGCAGGCCCTGCAACAACTCAACGAACAGCTCGAGCAGCGGGTCAGCGCGGCCCTGGCCGAGCGCCGCCTGTTTGCCGAGCTGATCGACCATAGCGTGGTCAATGTGCATTTGATCGATAGCGACATGCGCTGGCTAGCCGTCAATCGCCAGGCCAAGCATGACTTCCATGCCTTGTACGGCCACACACCCGAAGTCGGTGAACACCTGCCAACAGTGGTGAACCAATGTCAGCTCACAGGCGATACGCTGATCATGCCAATGTGGCACCGGGCGCTGGCAGGCGAACAGTTCACCGAAATCGGTGCGTTCGGCTCACGCCACTACGAGCTGCGTTTCAACGCCTTGCGCGACCAGGACGGCAGCGTGCAAGGCGCCTATCTGTTTGCCTACGACATCACCGAGCGGGTCCAGGAGCAGCAGCGCCTGGCCAAGGCCGAGCAGGCGCTGCGCCAGGCGCAGAAGATGGAGGCCGTGGGCCAGCTCAGCGGCGGCATCGCCCACGACTTCAATAACCTGCTGGGCGGCATCATCAACGCCCAGGAGCTGATGCAGCAACGCCTCGGCCAGCAGCGTTACACAGAGCTTGAGCCTTTGCTGGAACTGTCCAGTGGCTCGGCGCAACGGGCTTCAGCGCTGGTGCATCGGTTGCTGGCCTTCTCGCGCCAGCAGACCTTGCAGCCGCGCTCGACCGAGGTGGCGGCCCTGGTCAACGACATGGAAGAGCTGGTGCGCCGCAGCATCGGCCCTTCCATCACCTTGCGCAGCCGCTTCATCGACCGTTTGTGGCCGACCTTCATCGACCCGCCGCAGCTGGAAAGCGCCTTGCTCAACCTGTGCATCAATGCACGTGACGCCATGCCCGGCGGCGGTACGATCGATATCGAGGGCGACAACATCAGCCTCGACAGCGAGCAGGCACGCCCGCTCGAAATCGCCGCAGGGGACTATGTGCGGCTGAGCGTGGCCGACACCGGTTGTGGCATGAGCGCCGCCGTGGCGGCACGGGCCATCGACCCGTTCTTCTCAACAAAACCCATGGGCCAGGGCACCGGCCTGGGGTTGTCGATGACCTACGGTTTCGTGCGCCAGTCGGGTGGCCAGCTACGCTTGCTCACCTCGCCCGGCGAGGGCACACGGGTCGAGCTGTACCTGCCGCGGTACCACGAGCAGCCCGCTGTGGCCCCCAAGCCGTCTGCGCGCAAGCCGTTGGCAAGCAGCTCGGGCGGGCAACGCATCGTGCTGGTGGAGGACCAGGCGGCGCTGCGCCTGGTGGTCGCCGAAGTGCTGGAAGAACTGGGCTATCAGGTCCAGGCCTTCGAGAATGGCGCTACAGCGCTGGCGCACATGCAGCAGTGCGAGCAACCTGACCTGTTGCTGAGCGATATCGGCCTGCCCGGCGGCCTCAATGGCCGCCAGTTGGCAGAGCGGTGCCGGCAACTGCATCCGCAGCTGAAGGTGCTGTTCATTACCGGCTACGACGAGAGTGCGGCGCTCAGCGATGGCCAGCTGCTGCAAGGTACCAGCGTGCTGACCAAGCCGTTCGAGCTTGAAGCGCTGGCCGAACGGGTACGCCAGCTGCTGGCGGATGAGCTGCCCTGACGGGCAGCGCTCAGCGCCCGCCGCCCAGTTCGATGAAGCTGCCGGTGGAGTACGAGGCCTTGTCCGACAGCAGCCAGAGGATCGCCTCGGCCACTTCCTCGGCGCGGCCGCCGCGCCCCATGGGCAAGCCGGGCTCGAGCTTGGTCACGCGGTCGGGGTCACCGGAGAGGGCGTGGAAACCGGTATGGATGTAACCCGGTCGCACGCCGTTGACCCGCACGCCCTCGCCCGCCACTTCCTTGGCCAGGCCGAGGGTGAAGGTATCCAGCGCGCCTTTGGAGGCGGCGTAGTCGACGTACTCGTTGGGTGAGCCCAGGCGTGCGGCGAGCGAGGACACATTGACGATCGCGCCACCTTGCCCGCCGTGGCGGCGAGCCATGCGCAGCAGGGCGTGCTTGGCGCAAAGCATGGGGCCGACGACGTTGGTCTTCATCACCTTCAGCAGGCGGAACTCGGACATGTCTTCGACGCGGCTTTGCTGGCCAATGGTGCCGGCGTTGTTGACCAGTGCGGTCACCGGGCCGAGCTCCTGGTCGACGCGGTGGAACAACTGGATCACCTCGTCTTCGACACTGGCGTCGGCGCGCACGGTGATGGCTTCGGCACCGAGGGCGCGGACCTGGGCGAGGATGTGCTCGGCGGCCTGGTCGTCGGCGTGGTAGTTGATGCAGATGCGGTAGCCCTCGCGGGCGGCCTGCAAGGCGGTGGCGGCGCCGATGCCACGGCTGGCACCGGTGATGACGATGACTTTCTCCATAGAGCGGCCGATCATTCAGGGACGGAGGTTCGACAATAGGTGAAAAACCCTGGCAATGGAATGACCGTCACGTCTTGACAAACTATGTCGCGCCCCAATCGGGCCGATGCTGCCAAAACCTGTGCTACCTTCCGCGACTTGTTTTGCGCAGGGATATTACGTCGATGGAATTGACGAGCATTTTTACGCCACAGAACCGCCGCCTGATCAGGCTCACCACCCCGATCCAGGATGACCAGGCGTTGTTGCTGGAGCACTTCAGCGGTATAGAAGGGTTGTCCACGCTGTTCAGCTTCGAGCTGTCGCTGATCAGCCAGGACGCCAGGCTCGAACTCAAGTCATTGATGGGCCAGCCCGCCCTTCTGGAGATCGAGCTTGCCGACGGCGGCGTGCGCCCTATCCATGGCCACATCACCCGCTTCAACCTCCTGGGCAGCGACGGCGGCCTGGCGCGTTACAGCGCGACACTCAGCCCCTGGCTGTGGATGCTGTCACGACGCGTTGATTCGCGGATCTTCCAAGAGCAGACCATCGAAACGGTCATCCGCACGGTGTTCGAGCACTACGGCGGGTTGCGCCAATTCGAGTTTCACCTGCTCAGGCCGCTCAAGTCCCACAGCTACATCACCCAGTACCGCGAAACCGACCTGAATTTCGTGCTGCGCTTGCTGGAGCAGGACGGCCTGTTCTTCTACTTCGATCACAGCAAGGACGGGCACAGCCTGATCATCACGGATCGGTCCCAGGGCCTGGAAGCGCTGCCCGAACAACCGCAGATCCGCTACCACAGCGCCTTCGTCACCGAGACCAGTGACTCGATCACACAGTGGCGCAGCCACCGGGGCTTGCAACCTGGCAAGATGGCCATCCAGACCTTCGATTACAAGCAACCGAGAAATCCCTTGTCCATCGAGATGGGCAGCCTCAATGAACAGGGCGACGTCGCGTCCTACGAGGTCTACGATTTTCTCGGTGCCTACAGCCATGGCCAGCGCGACGGCGGCGAGTCGCTGGTCCGTCGCCACCTGGAGATCATTGAAGCTCAGGCCAAGACCTTCAGCGGCAGCAGCAACTGCCGGGCCATGCGGCCGGGCTACAGCTTCGAACTCACCCAGCACTTCGACCATGAACGCGGCGCAGCGGACGCTCGCCAGTTCCTGCTGGTGTCGGTCGAGCACCAGGGCCGCAACAACTACTTTTCCGATGAGCCCGCAGGTTACGACAACCAGTTTGTCTGCATTCGCCAGAACATCCCTTACCGCCACCCAATCACCGTACCGCGCCCCACCATCAACGGGCCGCTGAGCGCAATCGTGGTCGGGCCGGAAGGCGAGGAAGTGTTCACTGACGAGCTGGCGCGGGTGCAGGTCCGGTTCCACTGGCAGCGCGGCGAGAGCCTGCCCCAGGGCACCACCTGGGTGCGGGTGGCGATGCCCAGCGCTGGCAGTGGCTTCGGTCATCAGTTCTTGCCGCGTATCGGCCAGGAAGTGCTGGTGACCTTTCTGGCCGGCGATATCGACCGCCCCGTGGTCACCTCTGTGCTGTACAACGCCGAGCAGACGCCGCCGCGATTCAGCAAGGCCTCAGGCTTGCCAGGCAACCGCGCGCTCTCCGGCATCCAGACCCAGGAGCACAAGGGCCGTGGTTTCAACGAGCTGTTGTTCGATGACACGCCGGGCGCCTTGCGTGCCCGCGTCGGTACCACGCACCACGCCACCGCACTCAACCTGGGCAAGCTCACCGAGCCGCGGACCGACGGCCAGGCCAAGGCCCGTGGCAACGGTGCCGAGCTGCGCACCGACGCCGCGATTGCCCTGCGCGCCGCCCAAGGCCTGCTGCTGACCACCTATGCACGCCACGACGCCACGGGGGCGCAGCTGGACCGCGAAGAACTGCTCAAGCTGCTGGCCGAGTGCGGGGAGCTGTTCAAGAGCCTTGGGCAAACCGCCGCCGCACGCGGGGGTGCAGCGGTGGACAGCGAGGGCATCGATGCCTTGAGCCAGGCCCTGAAGCAGTGGCCAGCGCCCGACAGCGACAGCCCGGGCGACCCCGTAATGGCCGTTGCGTCAGAAGCGGGTATCGCCAGTGCCACACCGCGCTCGCAAACCCACTACGCCGGCGCGAATCACGACACCACCGCCCAGGACCATTTGCAAATGACCAGCGGCGCCGCCATGCGCCTGCAAGCTGGCAAGGGCATCAGTGCCTTCGCCCAGGACGAGGGCATCAGCGCGATCGCCAACCGCGGCAAAGTGCTGGTGCAGGCCCAGGAAGACGACATCACCGTCAATGCCCAAAAAAACCTGCACCTGTCGGCCGCTGAAGGCGAGGTCGTCGTCACTGCACCCACCATCCGTTTAGTGGCCGACGATGGCAGTTACATCAAGATCGGTGGCGGCGTCGAAATCGGCAGCCAGGGCAAGGTGATCGTCCACGCCAGTGAGCATGACTGGGTCGGACCTAAAACCGACAGCGCCCAGGTGCCGGCATTCACCCGCGACCCGGCGGCGCAACGCCTGGCCTTCCACTACCCGGGGCACGCCGACGACAGCGTTCGAATGGCCGTTGACCACGCCTACCAGATCACGCTCGAAGACGGCAGCACCGTGCAAGGCCTGACTGACGCCAGCGGGCTTACCGAACGCGTCGAGCGCGAAGCGATGCACCAGGCACAAGTGGCTGCCTTGCGCAGCACCAGCAGCAAAGGAGGCAGCCAATGAGTGGCGATCAAATTACCGTGGCTGAAAGCGTCACACGGCTGGTACCCAACTTCAGTACCGAACGCAAAATGGAGGTGCCCGCCGACCTGCCAGGAGTGGTGATCTTCTTGCACGGGGTGAATGACCCGGGGGCTTCATACGAATCGGTGGAGACGGGGTTGTGCCAGGGGGTGAATGAACGTCTGGATCGGCCTGATCTGAAGGCGGGACGATATGGGGCTGCCTACAGAGCTGCGGACAAACGCCCAGTTAAAGAGCGCAGTGAAGATGACATTGCCAAGCTGGACGATCCAGACACGTACCTCTATCGACGAGACACGGCCGACCCGAAAACACGCAGCCTGATGATCCCGTTTTACTGGGGCTATCGTGCTGAGCCTGGCGAGATCAAGCGCGATAAAAACGACGACCCGACCAAACTGCGCGGCCAATACCAGGACGTGTTCGAAAACCGTCTGGACCGGCACTTCGCCAAAGGCGGCGGGTTCTTCGCCAATGCCACCAACAACCTGCTGGAGATGTACAGCCCAGGCTTTGCCAAGGCTATCCGGCATCTCGCACAACCCATGCTCTCCAACACCCAGTACATGGGTAAAGGGCCACATCGGCGTTACTTTGTGCTCGCAGCAACGCGATTGGCCATGTTGGTCAGTGAGATCCGCCGTGTATCGCCCGATGAAACCATCACCATCATGGGCCACAGTCAAGGCACCTTGATTACCCTGCTTGCGCAAGCCCTGTTGATCGACAAGGGCCAACGCTGTGCCGACACCGTCATCATGGTGGACACGCCCTACAGTGTGCTGCCCAAAACCACCCCCAAAGGCCATGACACGCTCGCCACACTGATCAACATCGCCACCGCAGTCACCCAGGCACCCCACGCCCAGCCGCCGCTGTCCGCACTCAGGGACAGCAAGACCTACGGCGGTCGCACGGGCCCCAGGTGGTCCCCCATACAGGGCTCGCGCAGGGACACGGTCGGCAACTTCACTGTTTTTCCCGAGCGTGATAATCGCGGCAAGGTTTACCTGTACTTCTGCCCGGACGACACCACCGTCGCCCTGGACGACGTGCATGGCATCGGTACCTATGGGGTGCCCAATACTTTGCCGGACGGCAAACCGGCGATGGCGGCGTTGCAGTCCGTGCGGTTTTACCAGCGCCTGTGGACCAAGCGTCATCGCGACGGTAAGCCGGTACTGGTCGGCGACGCCATACAACACACGGTGCTGCGTGCCAAAGGGGAACCCCGCTACCCTGGCGGGTGGTCAGGCGGCGCCGTGGCCTCGCAAGCGCCAATAGCAAAAGGTCAGGAAGTGCTGATCAATGCCGAACCTTTAAGCCCACCCTACGCTCCAGATTTGTTTGGCGGCGAGGTAGAACAGGGCACACCCACCCAGGCAGGCAAGGACAGCCCCGATGACGTGAGTATCCGCTCCGCACTGGGCAATCCGAAAGCCCGCTTCAAATGGTTCAAGGTGCGTACCAGCCCTCATCGCGTGGACTCGCATGCAGAACTGGCCCGGTTGAACGCTGGCAAAGAGCCCGGTGATCAAACTTCAGCCATAAGCCAAGTACCCGTGTATCGAGGCTCAGAGGTGAAAGAGTACGTCATTTTTCGTGAAGAAACGCCCAATGATATCCAGGAGCGGATGCGCGAAGATAAGAAAGAAAGGGAGCCTAACAGCTACCACTCGGCCGTTTTGCGCAGCCCGGAAAACCAGCGCTGGGTAACGGCGATGGACATTGCTATTGGCCAGGCGCACAGCCTTGATGACCCAGATATGCGGGAGGTGTTGGTTGCAATTGCGGATTGGAAGGTGGATGAAGAAACCCTCCTGAGAATCACAGAACTACCGGCTTGGCCGCGACTGAGTGAGGAGACTCAAGAATTGGTGATTGCCAGTAGTGAGTACTATGAATTAGGTCTGTTCCCACCTTCAGGCCTGGTCTCACTTTCGCCGCCGCCTCTAGTGGCCAACTCACCTGACAAAGGAGTTGACCGATGAAGGACCACCCATCTCCCTCTAAATCAAGGCCCAACTTGAAACCTTATCAGATGATCGCCGGGCTGCTAATTGTGCTTTGGCTTAGCTTCATCTGGGTAGTCCAACTCAAAGCACAGGAAGCTGACATGGTACTTCGCGACATGAAACCCGTCATGGCCTGGGGCGTTGCCGCTATTGTCGGCCCGCTACTGATGATCTTCGGCATTCATTGGTGGGGCAATGCCCTAGCAAGTGAGAAGGCTGAGTTTGCCAATTATCGCAACCAGATAGAGCTCAGAAACGCCGAACAACAGGCCACCCAAATCCGCACCTACGCCCTGGAAATTCGGGGTGTCGGACTTGGAGTTTATACAGATGGTCAGTCCAAAATCTGGCAGTTCATCAAAAATAAAAACGACAATTTCGCTTCGATCTACTCGCAGGATGCGAAAGATTACGATCCTTCACTAGACACTAGGAGAAGCTCCGCAAACATCAAGGTCCGTATCGCATTCAAAAATTCGGCAGGTGAAGCAGTGTCCTACTGGCCGATTCCGGTGTTTGCGCTGGGGCCGCCCGACCCTTATGCAAAAGGTTACAAGGCAGCTGGCCTGATCAATACAGGCCGTAATGCTGCGACCTTGGGCCTTACCCAGTTTCTGTGGCAAGACGATGAAAGCACGGCCTATGCACAAGGGATGATCGAGCGACTGTTCAAGTTTTTTGAAGACAACCCCAAAGTGCCACAGGCCTTGATCGCGAGCCGAGACGGTGACGTGACGCGAGACCCCTATCGCAAACCCGGCACTCCGGGGTTGCAAAATGGCCATGTGGTTCCAACGATTTACGAAAGCATGACCGGCCTGCTGGTCACGCGCTCGGACCGGGTGGACCGCTACATTCGCCCCTTCGTCACCCGTGACGCCGAGGACAATCAGGACAAAAAAACTGACTTTGGCAAGTTGTGGGCATTTTATTGGGACCGGAGCAAGGCATTTATAGAATGGTACAAAGCCGCCGAACATGCCAAGGGCGCTAAAGCGCCGATACTCTCCTACACGATGTCCAGCGCCTACTGGCAATCGCAACTACCTAACTTGTGGAAAACCATCGACAACCGCGGCCCAGGCCATTTCGAACCGTCCCCCTGGCTGCCCGTGCGTTGGGCCGAGCACCAGTTGAAGGAGTTCGACGCAGCACCCGTGCTGGGTTACCTGCACCGTCCGGTCAAGGTTCCCATGCAGGACGAATACGGCAAACGCCTCAAACCCGCGTTGCAGGCCAAGGCTTTGCAAGCGGGTTGGCTCAAGGCCCTCGACACCCTGCCCAACGGGCAAAAGCCGGTACGCGTGTTCTACGACACCACTAACAACGCTGAAGCAGAAATCGCTCTGACCAACGCCCTGCACAGCCTCAATACCGATGGCCAAGGCCTGGACGTGGGCAATGTCGACGAGGGCTACGATATCGGTCGACGCCTGGGCAATACCGGCGTCAGCGGCGCGCTGGTGGAGATCAACCTGGCCACCATCGCCAGCTACCTCGACGGCGGTGCCAGTGCCGTGGTGTACGCCGGCAGCGACGGCAGCCTCACCGTGCAGATGATCAGCCCGCCAGATGAGACACGCAAGGCGAAGAACCAGCAGAACCGTGGCGCTGACCCTTTCAAGTATGGCCTCCCAAGTATCGGACGATCCTAGGCATGAACCCTCCCATCTGTCGGGGCGACCCCACCAGCAGCGGGGGCAGCGTGCTGTCATGCCAGCTGGCTGGCACCCACACTGTCAACGGTAAAACGCCGGCGGTGCTGGGCGACAAGGCCAGTTGCCCGCTCCACCAAGGGGTTTTCGCTTTCATCGAAGGGCACCCCAACCGGCGCCTGAACGGTAAGCCGGTGGTGCTGCAAGGCCATCGGTTGGCATGCGGGTGTCACGGCGTGGCCAGCCATGCGATGAATGTGAGCGTCGTCTAGGTAACGGGCCAGGCCGACGTTCATCGGCACATTGAAACTATGCTATCCGGCGAAGGGAAGTTGTGGCCCCGCGAAAACGGCCACCTGGAGATCAAGCAACGAACACTACGGCATGTCGAATAACACACCTCGGGCAGCGCTTCCTGCTGATGACAGCAGGGATAGGTGTCTGGTTGCCGCTCGGTGCGGTAGTCATTTTCTACCTTCCACTGAGCAACGAAAAATCGCTTTCGAGTGGCATGGCATTTGGCGCTGTATGCTTGATAGCAGCGCAGTTTGAACTGGCTGCAATCGTCCTTTTGCTGATTTTTGCCGGATGGGCCAGGCCATGGAGGTTTAAAACACCTACGTACGACACCTTCATTGTGCATAGCTGCGCTGCAGGGCTGATCGTATTGGGTTCCGCTATGTTCTTTCTCGAGGCGCTTGACGCTTCATCTTGCTCTTGCTCTTGCTCTTGCTCTTGCTCTTGCTCTTGCTCTTGCTCTTGCTCTTGCTCTTGCTCTTGCTCTTGCTCTTGCTCTTGCTCTTGCTCTTGCT
>NZ_JBIVHT010000004.1:0-597 GCF_044749325.1 Pseudomonas sp. NPDC089428 | reverse complement strand
TGCTTTGGCTTCTAAGCGCGCGGTAGCTCAGGCAACGCGAAATGCGACTTCAGGAGGCCGAGCGCAGGCGTCTGGAGGGCCAGGGTGCGTAGCACCCCTTCGGCGTAGCCGAAGGCGCGAGATGTAGACTTGCGCAGCAAGTCGTAGGCCGCGCGGGCCCGGAAGGCGCCGGAGCGAGGGGACCCCGGAGCGCAGCGCAGGGGCCGGATGATGGGAGCCAGCGTTTTTTGGTTACTTTTTGTCGCGTTTGACAAAAAGTGACCCGCCGTAAGGGCGGAAAGGTGACTATGCGTCGCCATCACAAATGAATGCACTCGACTAAATCAAAACCATTGCGCTCGAGCTTTTGGCTTTTGGCTTTTGAAAGTGGGCTTTCAAATCAGGTCTACATTCATTCGCCATGGTGGCGCGGAATAAGCTTTTCGCCTTTACGGCGACCTACTTTTTGACTGGGCAAAAAGTAGGCAAAAACCCCCGCTCCCATCATCCGGCCCCTACGCTACGCTCCGGGGTCCCCTCACTCCGGCGCCTTCCGGGCCCGCGCGGCCTACGACTTGCTGCGCAAGTCTACATCTCGCGCCTTCGGCTACGCCGAAG